>CAZMDJ010000017.1:0-18102 GCA_964565165.1 uncultured Actinomycetes bacterium
AGATCGCACTTTTCGCGAGTTAACTTATGTAACCCTTACCTTCAGAACCTACGATGATCATGATTGGTTCTGTCGCAACTTTCATATTGCTAATTAGTTCATCTGATTCACCATCAAGACCAACTACGAAATAACCGCGTTCTTGAACATCTTCGATTGCGCGATTTAAGTTGGTTACTTGCGCGACCTGCATACGCGCGGCAGCGCCAGCAGAGGTTTTCCACGCCGCTGCAGTCATAGCTGCAGAGCGACGTTCAGGAATGATTACGCCATCTACGCCAAACGCTGCAGCAGAACGGATAATCGCGCCTAAGTTACGAGGATCTGTAACACCATCAAGTGCGACGATCAAGCCTGGCTTTGCAGCGCGAAGGAGAATTTCATCAAGTGATGAGTATTGGTAAGGCTTAATTGAAAGCGCAATACCTTGTGAATTCATTGAAATCTTCTCAACATCTGCGCGATGTACTTCGCGAATTGGAAGTGATTTCTTTAGCGCAAGCTTTAGTGATTCTTCGATGCGATCATCGATATCAATTGAACGTGCAACGATTAATTCAGTTGAAGGAACATCTGCACGTAGCGCTTCAAGAACTGCGTTACGTCCGGCAACCATTTCTCCGTGGAATGAAAAGTTGCTGCGCTTTTCAGAACGTGGCTTTGCAGCACCACGAGATGAACCGGTACGTGAAGTTGTTGTACGCGGCTTCGCAGCCCCGGTGCGCTTCTTTGCAGCAGCGTGATACGGACGATCTTCTGCTTTAGGAGTTGGTCCCTTTGCAGCTAAACGCTTCTTATTATTTCCACCAGTGCCCTTTGAAGGACCCTTTTTAGATTTACGAATTGCGCCTTTGCGCGATGAATTTCCAGCCACTTTAGATACTTCCCTTGATAGACCAACGTTGTCCTTGAGGAGTATCCTCAATAGAAATTCCAAGTGCCGCTAATCCGTCGCGGATTGCATCTGATGCAGCGAAATCTTTTCTTTCACGTGCAGCTGCGCGTTGTGTCAAAGCTAATTGAATAACGCCATCAAGCGCTTCTGATAAATCCTGTCCACCAGCGCCAAATGCAGCATCAAATGGATCGCAACCAAGAATCGCAAGCGCGCCGCGAATTTCAGCGGCTGCAGACTTGATGCCATCATTTGAATTATCAGTAATCGCAGTATTGCCGCGACGTAGCGCTTCTGAGATCTGCGCCAGAACTTGAGGTACTGCTAAATCATCATCAAATGCGGCTTTAACTGGAGCGCTGATAACGCCTTCAAAATCACCAACAATTTCCTTAGCGCGAGTCAAGAAGTTTTCGATGCGCTGGAAATTAGTCGCAGCTTCTTGCAGAGCTTCTGGAGAAAATTCGAGCATCGAACGGTAATGCGCGCTACCTAAATAGAAACGCAATTCGATTCCGCGAACTTGCTTAACTAATTCTTTAACTTGCATGGTGTTGCCAAGTGACTTAGACATTTTCTCGCCAGATTGTGTAACCCAAGCGTTATGCATCCAAACATTTGCAAAACCGTAACCAGCAGCTTCTGATTGTGCGATTTCATTTTCGTGGTGAGGGAAAATTAAATCTAAACCGCCACCATGAATATCAAATGCTTCACCTAAATATGAATGCGCCATTGCGGAGCATTCAAGGTGCCAACCTGGTCGACCATCGCCCCATGGTGTTGGCCATGAAGGTTCACCCGGTTTCGCTGCTTTCCAAAGTGCAAAGTCACGAACATCTTTCTTGTAAGTGTCATCTGCATCGCCGGCAGGAAGTAGATCATCTAACTTCTGACGAGAAAGAGTTAAGTAAGAATCAAGTGAGCGAACATTTAAATAAACATCGCCATTGCCAGGTGCGTATGCCGCACCTTTATCAATTAACAACTGCATCAATTCAATCATCTGAGTGATGTGGCCGGTTGCGCGAGGTTCGTAAGTCGGCGGTAATACATTTAATAACGCATATGCCTTCGCAAATTCTTGTTCGTACTTAAATGCAAGCGCCCACCAAGGCATATTTTCGGCCTTAGCTTTTTCCAAAATCTTGTCATCAATATCAGTAACGTTACGAATAAAAGTTACGTCATAACCACTTGCAGATAACCAACGACGTAAAATATCGAAGTTGATTCCGCTACGAACGTGGCCGATATGTGGGAAAGATTGCACAGTTGCACCGCAGACATAAATGCCTACTTTTCCTGGATTTAAAGGCTTAAATTCAGCGTTTTCGCGGGTGCGGGTGTTGTAGAGCTTCATGGCAGTTGCACCAGAGCATTTGCTATCACGAATACTCCTTCGCCGCGGCCAGTGAATCCCATTGTGTCTGTTGTGGTTGCACCAATTGTGACAGGTGCACCAAGTGCATCAGATAAGACTTGCTGCGCTTCATCACGACGCTTTGAAATCTTTGGTGCGTTGCCAACGATTTGAATCGAAACGTTATTAACGTGAATTGATTTCTCAGAAATCAGCGAGCGCAAGTGAGCAATCATCTGTAGACCACTTGCTCCCTTCCATTCTGGTTTATCAATTCCGAAAACTTGTCCAACATCGCCAAGACCTGCCGCTGCTAAGACTGCATCGCATAACGCGTGCACTGCTGCATCACCATCTGAATGTCCATCTAAGCGATTTGCCTCTGGCCATTCCAAACCAGCTAAACGACAAGGTCCGTCGGATGCAAACTTATGCGCATCAACGCCAACACCTGTTCGTAACTGATTCATAAAGTTTTAAATTCCAAAATGGAATTAGTGATCGGCGCTTTCGACGATTGCCTGCAACGCAGCTGCTGCTACATCTTCAGTATCGCCTTCAACTTGAACTTTGATTGATTCGCCGCACTTGATACCAAGCGCCATGATTTTCAAAATAGATGAACCGTCAACAAGTGGTGACTCGGTTCCATCTTCTGAAATCTTTGCGATTTGAACTTTGCATCCTGAGCCTTTGGACGATTGTGCAAATAGCGATGCCGGGCGTGCGTGGAGCCCCACTGGAGATCCAACTTTGGTAACAAATTCCTTCATTGGGCTAGCGTAATTGAAGATAGTAATGTTTAATATGAACATATTTTCAGCGTCCTGCACAAATGTGAAAGTAGTGATATGACCCCTAGAGATCTATTAATCGGACATCCCTTGTCATCGAAAGAGCATGCAAAACATGCACTTCTATATATGTGGAAGATTCGTAAATTCGAAGAGGCAGTTGAAGATCTCTTTGGACGCGGAATGATGCACGGAACGATGCACCTTTCTATCGGACAAGAAGCATCACCTACTGGTGTTTGCATGACTCTAGGTCTTACAGATCAAATCACCTCTACTCACCGCGGACATGGCCATTGCATTGCAAAGGGCGCAGATTTAACTCGCATGATTGCAGAGCTATTAGGTAAGGAAATTGGTTACTGCGGTGGTCGCGGTGGATCAATGCATATTGCAGATGTTGAAACCGGAAATCTTGGCGCAAATGGAATCGTTGCAGGCGGTATTCCAATTGCAACAGGTGCAGCGCTTGCATCAAAATTACAGAAGAAAGGAACTGTTGCAGTTTCATTCTTCGGAGATGGCGCGCTAAATGAAGGCGCATTCCACGAAGCAGCAAACATGGCTGCAATCTGGAAGTTGCCAGTGGTTTTTGTTTGCGAAAATAACAAATATGGAATGTCTAATTCCACAGAAAAAGCATTCGCACTAGAAAATCTCGCCGATCGCGGACTCGGCTATGGGATTCCTGGTGTGACAGTCGATGGCAATGACGTCGTTGCCGTCTACGAGGCTGCCGAGCGAGCTGTGGAAACAGCTCGCAACGGTGGCGGCCCAACACTTCTAGAGTGCGTTACCTACCGCTGGAAGGGCCATTCTCGTTCGGATAAGAATCTCTATCGCACAAAAGAAGAGATCGAAGAGTGGAAAACCAAAGAACCAATTGCGAAATTTATGTCGCAGATCCACGAAAAGAATTTATTAACTCAAGAAGAGATGGATGCGGTGCAACAACAAGCAACTGACGAAATCATTGCAGCAGTTAACGAATCTGTTAAAGCAAAGTCAGCAGATCCTGCCGGCCTTGAAGCAGCTGTGTTTAAGGCGGTTATCTAATGTCTGATCGCATGTTAACAATGGCGGAAGCAGTCCGCGAAGCAATGACAATTGCAATGGAAGAGCGTCCAGAAGTATTCGTAATGGGCGAAGATGTCGGTATTTACGGCGGCGCTTTCGGTGTCTCTGCAGGTATGTATGAAAAATTCGGTGCAGATCGCGTTATTGATACACCAATTTCTGAACTTGGTTACATGGGCGCTGCAGTTGGTGCCGCACTTTCAGGTATGCGACCAATTGCAGAAATTCAATTCTCAGATTTCACTGCGCAAGCAATGGATCAGATTGCAAACCAAGCAGCGAAGATTCACTTCATGTTAGGTGGCGCGCTACATGTGCCGATGGTTATCCGTGCACCGCAAGGTTCCGGAACCGGCGCAGCTGCGCAACATTCACAGATCGTTGAGAATTGGTTTACCAACGTTCCTGGTTTGAAAGTAGTTGTTCCATCAAACCCGGCAGATGCAAAGGGACTTCTTCTTTCTGCAATTGATGATCCAAACCCAGTTGTATTCCTAGAGCACAAGTTGCTTTACAAGACTCCAGGTTGGGAACCAGTTCCAGAAGGCAGCGCACGAATTCCACTAGGTGTTAGCCGCGTTGTTCGCACTGGTAAAGATTTAACAATTGTCGCAACCGGAATCATGGTTAAGAAATCTCTTGAAGTTGCAGAGAAGTTATCTGCAGAGGGAATCGAAGTAACTGTTATTGATCCACGAACACTTTCTCCACTAGATATGTCGACTACTTTTGAATCTGTTGATTCAACTGGTCGCCTACTCGTTGTACAAGAAGGTCCATCACACGGTGGCTTTATCAACGAAGTTGTTTCGCAAGTTGCAGGTTCACATGTATTCGGATCATTGAAGGCACCAATTAAAAAGGTTGCTGGATTAAATATTCCGATCCCTTACGCACCACAGTTGGAAAAAGCTGCTGTGCCACAAGTTGAAGATATCTACACAGCAGCTGCTGAGATTGTTACGAGTTGGCGATGAGTTTCAAACATACAGTTGTCATGCCGAAGATGAGCATGACTATGGAAACCGGCGAATTAATCGGTTTTCACGTATCAGAAGGCCAGGAAGTTAAAGCTGGAGACGTTCTTTTCGAAGTAATGACCGACAAGATCGACATGGAAGTTGAAGCTCCTGCCGATGGCAAGATTGAAAAGATTGTTGCTGCCCCTGGCGCAGTACTAGAAATCGGTAAGCCAGTTTTAATTATGGAGACTGAAACTCAAGTTCTATCTTTCGATTTCGATGCGACTGGAGTGTCCGAGCCTGGTGACAATGCAAATGTGGCAGAGGTTCCGCAACAAGTTGTGACTCCGGAACCTGTTGCTGTAACGCCTGAAGTTGCGACTCCAGCACCTGTAGTGAATATCGTTAATGAGAACCCAAAGTCAGTACCAGCCGCTCGAAATTTAGCTGCTGAAAAGGGAATCAATCTTCAGACTGTTAATCCAACAGGTCCATTCGACACCATTACATATGCAGATGTAATGAATGCAAATGTTGATCCTGCAGTTGCACAGCGACAGCAAGCAAATAAAGCGTTGATTGCAAAGGGCATTGAAATGACCCTTGGCGTTCCTCAAGTTTCATTTACTCGCGCTGTAAATAAAGCGGCCGGAAGCCAAGCAGAGTGGCATGCACAGCTTTTAACTAAGTGGGCAAAGACTTTACGTACATTCGGTCAGACCGAAGTCGGCGTTGCGTTAATTATTGAATCTAAATACGGCAGCGCCCTGCCAGTATTTAAAAATCCAGATCAATTGGATTCAGCTTCTCTTATCCAATTGGTGCAGACCACAACAGATCAAGCAAAGAATGGCAAAGTTCCGTTAGCAATGCTTAACGGTGCAACAACAACCATCTTTGATTTAACAAGTTATGCAATGACCTCAACAAAACCAGTGCTATTTCCAAATCAGACAACTGGTCTAACTGTTGGAATTGATAGCAATGGTGCGTTAGCGCTTTCGCTAACAATTGACCTACGAGCTTTAGATTTTTATGACGGCGCAGTACTTCTTGACCGCCTTATTGCCTCAATCTAATATTCACGTACGTGCCAGTACGTCACAAAAATGCTCACAAATGTCCTTGACCGCACCTCTGTGCGGTAGCACACTAACTCCAACCTTACGGACCTGATCACAGTGGATCAGGTAGATCGGATCTTGATGAAACAGCGCGAGACTGAGTTAATTCTTCAGGCAGCGCGCCTTTATTACGAAGATGAACTTTCTCAAGATCAAGTAGCTGCAAAGTTAAATACTTCTCGTTCGAATGTTTCACGAATGCTTACTGCAGCTCGTCGTTTAGGTTATGTAGAGATTCGCATCATCGCACCAACATCTCGTCACGATTACATCGCACAACAATTAAGCGAAAAACTTGGCATCGATGACATTCAAGTTATCGCACCAGATCGCAACGATTTAGCTTTAAATGCAGTAGGACGTAGCGCAGCGCAAACACTGCAAAAAGGTTTGAAAGCTAATCAAACAATTGCGATTTCATGGGGCCGTGGACTAGAAGCAACTGTTGTTAATTGCCGCAAAGACAGCATCCCTGGCTTGAAAGTAACTCAGTTGATGGGTTCGATGTCTAATGTAATTACCTCAGTTAGTGCAGAAGAAGTTGGCCGAACCCTTGCACGTAACTTAAATGCAGATTTCATTCCATTTAGCGCACCTGTTGTAGTTAGCAATCAAAAGACCCGTGATTCTTTAATGGCCGAACCATCAGTATCTCGCGTACTTGATATTGCGCGTAAAGCAGATGTGGCACTTGTCGGTATTGGTTCAGCTGGTTCTACCTCATCAGAGATGTTGGTTGAAGAGTTTGGATTATCAAAGAGCGAGCGCGAAGCTACCTTTAAGAATATGGCGGGTGATATCGCAGCGCGGTTCTACAACATTCAAGGCAAAATCCTCTCATCTAGCCTCGATAGCCGCGTCATTGGCCTATCTTTAGATGAAGTGAGAAAGATTCCGAAGGTAATTGGCGTAGCTACCGGAGCAGATAAAGTGCTTGGCGTAGTTGGCGCAGCGCGCAGCAAGCTCGTTGATCATTTAATTATTGATTTATCTTGTGCAAATGCAGTTCTCAAATATCTAGCAGGCTCGGAGGCGCGCACCGCATGAATGGTTTAGGTACATTTTTTACCGTATTAGGTATTGCATGGGCAGTTCAACTATTTCTTGCTTGGCGCCAAGCACAAAGATTTCAAAAAGAACTTGCATCTCTACGTAAATCAATCGAAGGCGGCACTGTTGCAATCGGTGTTGGCGGCAGGCGTTATCGCGGTGGTCGCGCATATGTAGCGCTACTTGCAGATGGAGAAGGCGTTATTCAAGACGGGCTGCTACTTAGCGGCTTCACAGTGATGGCAAAAGGAAAGCCGTTTGCCGATTACAAAGGATTCCTCATTAAGGATGTCATGTCGGGAGACTGCGTGGCTACGAATCGAAAAGCGAAGATAACTGATGCCGCACGGATGGCAGCAGAACATATCCAAGCATTTTTCGATCGAAAGGAATCGAAAGATTCCTAAATGATGAGGAGTAAGCAGATGAACACCGTACGGGTTCGTCTGTAAAACGGGTCAATACCCCACAACACACTTAGGAGGTGTGCATTGAACCTACTATCAGTTGGTTACCGCCTAGCGGAGGTAACAGTTGATAAGCCAACCGGCGTACTCGGCGCCTTGGCAACTGCAGCTGAAGACTTTATTAAAGTTTTCAACGAAGGTGGAAAAGTTCTACTTTCACTTATGGGCGGAATCCTTCCTACCCTTGTAGTGCTTCTAACTGCAGTTAACGCTCTTGTTCGCATCATCGGACCAGAGAAGATCGAAAACTTAGGTAAGGCAGCTGCACGACCAGGTATCCAGTGGTACCCAGTTCGTTACATCATTCTTCCTTTCGTTGCAGTTTTCGTTCTAACAAACCCAATGGCTTACACAATGGGACGTTTCTTACCAGAGCGTTACAAGCCAGCGTTTTATGACTCAGCAGTTTCTTTCGTTCACCCAATCCTTGGAATTTTCCCTCACGCAAACCCAGGTGAATTGTTCGTGTACGTAGGTATTGCAACAGGTATTACACAACTTGGTCTTGGTCTTGGTGACCTTGCAGTTCGTTATTTACTTGTTGGCCTAGTCGTAATCTTTATTCGCGGCATTGTGACTGAGTGGATTACCGCTCGCATGATGTCAAAGAAGGAGGCATAAGAACATGGGTGGATTAGCATCAATGTTGACAAAGATCGGCCGTAGCGTTGGTGGAGTAGTTGGTACTCTCTATCAGGCAGGTCGTGACACTGTTGATACAGTTATTCGTAACGTCATTCCATTCATGGCGTTCATCTCTTTCATTATCGGTTTAATTCTTACTACCGGTATCGGCGACTGGATTGCAAAGGGAATCAAGGGTTCCGCTTCATCACTTCCAGGTCTGCTACTAATTTCAATCGTTTGTGCGCTTCCAGTTCTATCTCCATTGCTTGGACCTGGCGCTGTTATTGCACAGATCGTTGGAACACTTCTTGGTGTTGAAATCGGCAAGGGAAATATCCCAGCTCAGTACGCACTTCCAGCTCTTTTCGCTATCAACCCACAGGTTGGTTGCGACTTCATTCCTGTCGGTCTTGCTCTTGGCGAGGCTGAACCAGAGACTGTTGAAGTTGGTGTGCCTGCGGTTCTATTCAGCCGTTTGGTAACAGGTCCGCTTTCTGTAGTAATCGCTTACTTCGCAAGCTTCGGCCTATATTCATCAAGTAACTAAATAGTTATCGAGGGCCAGAGTGGAGCAATTCACTTTGGCCCTCGCTTGCTTAGTACATAAGATTTAGACATTAATTCACTCAACTATCTAGGAGTTGAAATGGGAAATTACAAAAAAGTAATTGTTGAAGCAGGTAAGGGCGGCTGGGGCGGTCCATTAGAAATCCTTCCAACAGATAAGAAAAAATATATTTATTCAGTAACCGGTGGCGGAATTCATCCAGTTGCACAAGCAATTGCAGATGCGACAGGTGGCGAACCATTCGATGGTTTCAAGTCATCAAAGCCATTCGATGAGATTGCAGTTGCAGTTATTGACTGTGGCGGTACCGCACGTGTTGGCGTTTATCCAATGAAGAAAGTTTTAACAGTTGATATTCACGCAACCAGCCCAGCTGGTCCGCTTGCGATGTTTATTACCAAGGAACTTTTCGTTTCCGGCGTAAAGCCAGAAAACATCAAGCCGGCCTAATGGTCGTCTACTCAACAACCGTCACCGCAGTCGGAGAATTAGTTTCAGATTTTCGTGACCAAGGAATCCTCGTTTTCTTTGGTGAAGGAGCTCCAGAAGAGCTTCACGATTTCTCTGTTTTACATAAAGTTGAAATAAGCGAGCGAGCGCCACAACCTGGCGATTTTATTCGCGTAAATGATGATGAGTTCAACATTCTCGCAGTTGGCTCTGTAGTTTCAGATAACTTACTTAATTTGGGACACCTCGATCTCAAAGCTAATGGATTAACTGAACCTGAACTTCCAGGAGATACCAACGTGGAAGCTCGCACCCTGCCAATGATAAAAGTTGGCGACATCGTAGAGATCTACACAAAGTAAGAAGTCGCAAAGTAGCGATTCCAACACTGTTCGCAGAAAACAGAGGAAAATAAAGTGGCATACAGTCACAAGTTGTTAGAACATGCAAAGCAATTAGGACATGACGTTCGAATTGCGCTAGTTGGCGCAGGACAGATGGGACGTGGTTTCGGAAACCAAGTTCATCGTATGTCAGGCCTATCAGTTCGTTTGGTTATCGATATTGATACCAATCGCATCACTGAGCTATTTAAAGATCTTGGCGTAACTGATGTTGTAATCAGCAATGACGCAAAAGAGATCGCGAAAGCTCTTAATGAAGGTAAATCAGCCGGAACCACCACAACCGAATTCCTTAGCGACCTAGAAGCTATCGATTTCATTGTTGAGTGCACCGGTGTTCCTGATATCGGAGCTCAGATCACTTACAGCGCGTTAGAAGCGAAGAAAGATATCGCGGTTCTAAACGTCGAAATGGATGTAACTATTGGTCCATTGCTTCATAAAAAGGCAGTTGAAAATGGCGCAATCTATGCGGTTTGCCATGGCGATGAGCCAGTTGAGGCAAAGGTGCTGGTTGATTTTGCACGCGATTTAAATTTCGAAGTTGTCTGCGCTGGTAAGGGTAAGAACAATCCATTCGAACCATTTAGCAATCCAGATACTGTTCGCGATCGCGCAAATGCAAAGAAGATGAACCCAAAGATGCTTGCATCATTTACTGATGGTTCAAAGACCATGACTGAAATGGTGGCGTTAGCTAATACCACTGGTTTAGAGCTATCTAAGCGCGGTATGTACGGCCCAGCTTCTTCAGTTAAGACTCTGCAAGATACCTTTGCACTGCAAGCAGATGGCGGCGTACTTGATCGTCCTGGCGTAGTTGATTACTGCACCGGCGATGTTGCGCCTGGCGTATTCGTTGTTGTTCGTACCGATTCACCATACGTTGCACATGAAATGTCATATCTATCAATGGGTCCTGGCCCATATTTCGCGCTATACCGTCCATATCACTTGGCATCGGTTGAAGCGCCAATGACAGTTGCACGTGCAGTTATCGATCGCGAATCATCACTTTATGCTGAAAGCTTGATGGCAGAAGTTGTATGTATGACAAAGAAAGATATGAATCCTGGTGACAAGATTGATGGCATCGGTGGTTACACAGTTCGTGGTTATGCAGATGTTGCAAAGGATGCAAAGCGAGATAACTTGGTTCCAATTGGTTTGGTACAAGGCGCAACAATTGTTAAGGCAATTAAAGCTGGCGAATTGTTAACTTACGATCATGTTGAGCTAAATGAAGATTCATTAATTGTGAAGCTTCGTAAGCAGCAAGATGCGATGGGACTTACTTACGCTTCGTAAGCCCTAACTCTTCAGCTAATTTACGTTGGCGCGCGGTCAGAGGATCGCGCGCTTTCGTATTTTTAGAACTCTTCTCTTTACTTACTTCCCTTTTACTTCCGGGCTTTAAACCAAGTTCATCCATCAACTCTTCTTGAGCCGGTGTAAATAACCCTTGCTCTTTACGTTTGGCTTCGTGTTTCGCCTTAATTTCCGCGGCTTTTGCGACAGGGTCGGTGGTCTTACGCAATTTCTTCGGAAGCCACATGCGTTGAAGTCTGCCACAATTGCTACATGGAACGCACAGCTGTAGTTGTTTTAGCAGCCGGTTCTGGTTCCCGTTTCGGCCATAGCACCAACAAAGTTTGGCTTCCTCTATCTGGCCGTCGCATCATCTCTAGATCTCTTGTAAACGCCGCTAAGCCCTTTAAAAAGGCGCGTCTGGTCTTGGTTATCCATCCAGATGATGAAGCGATGGCTAAAGAAGTTTTAGCCCGCGAAATTCCGCAGTTAAAAGTTGAGATTGTTTACGGTGGCGCAACCCGCCATGAATCTGAATACCAAGCGCTGATGCATTTACGCAACGGCATTGAATCTGGCGATATCGATGTGGTTCTTATTCACGATGGTGCACGTCCGCTTGCAACGTCTACTCTTTTCAAAGAGATCGCTACCGAAGCTGTTACTCACGGTGGTGCAATCCCCACAATTACCGTTGAACCAATCGAAATGGATCAAAAGCACGATGTACCTGTGGTGCGCGTACAAACTCCGCAAGGTTTTATCGCCAAAGAGTTACTGGCTGCTTACTTAAAAGCTGCAGAAGATTCTTTTACCGGTACTGACACCGGTGCATGTATTGAGAGATACTTTCCATCAATCAAGACGCACTCCGTGACAGGAGAGCCGACAAATGTAAAGATTACCTATCCGCAAGATTTGGCAATCGCCGAACATGTATTAGCAATGAGGGGGTATAAAGATTAAGCACGAAACTATTAGCGCGACGTTGGAATGTTCGCATTGCAAAACGGAAACTGTGCACGCACTTGTTTATGCCGGCCGTTTGCTTGCATCTACCACCTGCACCGTTTGCAAAACCAAAGTGCAACATGAAGCAGATGATCTGCGCGTGGCTTATGTAAAAGATTTAGAACATCGCATTAAAACAAAACCATTTAGATTGTGGCGCCGTTTCTGGCGAAATCCAACTAAGACTTTTACCGAATTTCCAGGGCAGGCGATGGGCCAACCACGTAAGTTCTGGGAAGAGATTAAAAACCTTTTTATTAAGTAATTACTTAGCAATCTTCTGCTGCCAATGCAGAAATGCTTCCATCAAAGTTATCTCTTCTACGCTATTAATACGTACTGATTCTGGGTCTGCTTCAACTTCTGATAATCGTGCTTCTTTAGTCAGCGGCAGCGACCATGTGCTCGCAGTGCCATCGAAATTAATCACTGTTCGACGGATAATTTCTGGGCTTGATATGCGGCGAACCTTGGTGCGATCAATAGTGTGAGTTAGCTCTGATGCTCCATTTACCGCTTTTAGAGTTTCAGTAAATGCCATCGTTGGACGGACTGCATCGCAGCCAAATAAACCTTCTAGGGTGCGGTGAAATTGCGCGCTACGTGTAAGCGGTCGCTGTGCATCATGAATGGCAACCATTTCAAATTCCAGTGGTTCAATCGCTTTTGCTAATTCCCCTGGCTTGGTTGGATCGCATTGCAGTTCTAGAAAATCAATTGATAAATCTTTAGTTGCATTACGTAGCGCTTCCACATCGTTTGTTGCAACATAAAGTCGGTTAGACAAACTTGTCTCAGCAGAGAATTGATATGCAGCAGTTAAAGCTGCGGTAATGAGGTTAGCGCCATTTAACGATTGGAGCGCGACTTGGCCGCCAACCGTAACTATTACAGATAACTTATGAGGCAAGAACTTCGTCGAGGATTGTTGCTGCTTTAACCTCGTCGGTGCGCTCTGCAAGCGCTAGTTCTGAAACCAAAATCTGCTTTGCCTTTGCAAGCATGCGCTTTTCGCCAGCCGATAGACCGCGGTCTAAATCGCGACGGTAAAGATCACGAACAACTTCTGCAACCTTAATAACATCGCCAGAAGCAAGCTTCTCAAGGTTAGCCTTGTAACGACGTGACCAGTTTGTTGGTTCTTCTGTGTAAGGCTGACGCAATACGTTAAATACTCGATCTAGTCCAGCTGAATCAACAACATCACGAACGCCAACTAAATCAACGTTATCTGCAGGAACTCGGACTGTTAAATCGCCCTGAGCTACCTTTAATACCAAGTAGGTCTTCTCTTCACCCTTAATTACGCGGGTTTCGATTGCTTCGATTAATGCTGCTCCGTGATGAGGATATACAACGGTTTCGCCGACCTTAAATGACATTTAACGCCTTTCGAGTAATGCTTTAGAGATTAACACTCAAGCAAGAGGACAATTTTAGCATGGTTTAAGAAACGAGTCGATACCGTTAATTTTTTGTAATTCTATGCGGTAAAAACGCTGATTTTGGCTGATAAAATGCCACCTAAATTAAAGTTAATTATTCGGGGGAATTAAATGCGTAAGAAAATTGCTATTGCAATTACAACTGCTGCACTTGCAACAACTTTAACTGCATGTTCAGGCGCTGGCGTAGATGCACCAACTCGAATGATTACTCAAGTAACTGATGGCGTAGAAGCAAACCTGCAATCAGAAGGTAATTTAATTTACCTACGGAATCTCCAGGTTGCAGTTAATGAAGCCGGAGATGCATCCCTAATCGGAACCATCGTTAATCAGCTTGATACTAAAGATGCGCTAATCGCGGTTGCAATCGATCAGAAGCAGATTAAATTCACTGCTGTTCCTGCATTCCAGAATAAGCCAATTATCTTTGGTGGCGATTCAGCTAATGCAATCGCAACTATTCCAAGCGCAGGTTTGATCGCTGGTCATCGCACCACTGTTTCATTCTTCTTTGGTTTTGCTGGAACAGTTAGCGTTGATGCGCTAGTTGTTAACGCGTAATTAACTACTTAAGTTCCATTTTGTAACCCAGACCTCTGATGGTCTGAATTAACTCTGGGTTAGCTTGGTCTTTTTCAAACTTCGAGCGTAAACGCTTTATATGCACATCCAAAGTTTTGGTATCGCCAACATAATCACTACCCCAGATGTGATCGATCAATTGCGAACGGCTCATTACGCGACCTGCATTTCGCATCAATTCACAGAGTAGTTCAAATTCTTTCAGCGGCATTGGCATTAATTGGCCATCTAGCCAGACCTTATGTTGGTCTACATCCATCTTGATATTTGCCACCTGCAGCACATTATCTTCGCCAGTTAACGCTAAATCTGCACCACGACGGAGCACGGCTTTAATGCGCGCTACTAATTCGCGGCCAGAATATGGCTTGGTTACATAATCATCTGCGCCAAGTTCAAGACCTACAACCTTGTCGACCTCATCATCTTTTGCGGTCAACATAATCATCGGCACCATTGATACGCCGCGAATACGCTTACAAACTTCGGTTCCGGAGATTCCAGGCAACATTAAATCAAGCAAAATTAAATCTGGATGCTGCGAGGTAAATAGCTCGACAGCTTTAAGACCATCTTCGGCGATTACTGTTTCAAAGCCCTCTTTACGTAAGAGAAAAGAGAGCGGTTCAGCTAAAGATGATTCATCTTCGACGATAAGGATCTTGGTCATTGGTCCACCACAGGACTTGAATTTACAAGGTTCGCTTTAACAATAGGTAAACGGACCGTGAACGTTGAACCCTTTCCGAGCTCTGACCAAACTAATACATCACCGCCGTGGTTATTAATAACGTGTTTGACGATTGATAGACCAAGACCGGTGCCACCGGTTTCGCGAGACCTTGCTGGATCTACGCGATAGAAGCGTTCGAAGATGCGAGCGATATCGCTTTCGGTAATTCCGATGCCCTCATCTTTAATCGCAATCTCAGCCATTGAATCGCGTTGTGTAAGAGATATCTTCACAGTGGTGTTATCGGGGCTGTAGTTAATTGCGTTCTCAATCAAATTATCTAAAGCGCTAACTAGCGAAGGTTTATCTGCCAATACTTCAATCACATTTGGTGCAATGTATTCAACTTTTATACCGCGGCTTTCAGCTTTGGTTTTTGAAATATCAATTGCATCATGGATGGCTTCATTAACATCAATAACCTTTGCGCTCATCAAAGCATCCACGCCTTGAATTCGCGACAGATTAATAATCTCTGAAACCAGCGTAGATAAACGCTTTGATTCCTTGCCAATTCTATTTGCAAAATCCTTTAAAGCTTCTGGGTCATCAAGCGCATGCGCTATTGCTTCTGAGAGAATCGAAAGGCTGCTAATAGGTGTCTTCAGCTCATGAGATACGTTGGCTACGAAATCACGACGGGTTGCATCAAGACGTAGCGATTCGGCATCATCGAAAATCAAGACTGCGATATTGCCGGTATTGCCAATATGAAAAGCACGTGCGCGAGTTTCGTTATTAGCGATCTCTATATTGGCTTGATTGAGTTCGCTATTTCTGCGTGCCTGACGGATTAAGTTGCGGATATCTTCGTTAGCAACTTTTCCGCTTTTAATAACGCCCAGGCTCTCCATTCGCACAGAGCTGCCAATAACGGTATCGCCGGGTTCGACAATTAGATATTCAGCATCAACTACCTGCAAAATATCGAAGACTTCACGCGGAATCTCAAGGACTGGTTTGATAACCAATTCGTCCTTGCGCTTCCGGAGCATTTATTTTTTGCCTTGATTAGCGACTGCTTCGATTGCAGCTTTTGCAGCTTCAGGATCTAAATACTCTCCACCTTTTTTAACTGGTTCCCAATCTTCACCGAATTCGTAAAGTAGTGGGATGCCAGTTGGAATATTTACCTTTGCAATATCTTCATCAGAGATGCAATCGATATGTTTGACAATTGCACGCAGTGAATTGCCATGGGCTGTTACCAAAACTGTTTTTCCAGCATTTAAATCTGCAGTGATATCACCAGTTAAATAAGGAAGAGCACGTTCTAGAACATCTTTTAGACATTCAGTACGTGGTAAATCTTTACCTAAATCTGCATAACGCGGATCGTGTGCCTGTGAGAATTCATCGTTGTCTTCAATTGGTGGAGGCGGAACATCGAAAGAACGACGCCACAATTGGAACTGTTCTTCGCCGTATTGCGCCAGAGTCTGCGCTTTATCTTTGCCTTGCAGAGCACCGTAATGACGCTCATTTAAACGCCATGAACGCTTCACTGGAATCCAGTGGCGATCACATGCATCAAGCGCTAACTGCGATGTATGAATCGCACGACGCAACAAAGATGTGTGTACGACATCAGGTAGAAGACCGCGTTCTTTTAATAGTTCGCCGCCGCGCTTTGCCTCTGCTTCACCTTTTGTAGATAGACGAACATCTACCCAACCGGTAAATAGATTTAGCGCGTTCCATTCTGATTCGCCGTGGCGGAGCAGGATTAATTTATATTTCGATGCGGTCATGGAGCGTATTTTGCCATTGGTTGGTGATTAATCAAACGGTCGTAGACATCAAGCGTTCCACGCGCCGTTGCATCCCAACCAAAGTGTGATGCATGTTCCACTGCGCCAAGTGATAACAAAATTCGGCGCTGTGGTTCCATTAATAAACGTGCAATAACTGAAGACCATGCTTTTGGATTATGTCCATCAACTAAAACACCAGAAATACCATCAGCAACTGCAGTACGCAAACCACCAACTGCAGATGCGACAACTGGTGTGCCACATGCTTGTGCTTCTAACGCAACTAAACCAAAGCTCTCTGAATAACTTGGTACACAAACTAAATCTGATGAACGATACAAATCCGGTAACTTCTCACGCGAAATTGGTTCGAGGAATTTAATTACATCATCAAGCTTTAACCAATTAACTAATTCGCGTAACCGAATATCCTCATTATTTTTAACACCCGATACGCCACCGGTGATTAATACTTGAAGATCAGCACGGAGCTCTGGATTGTGCGTCATCATTTCATTTACTGCGCGAATTAAAATCTCTGGACCCTTATGCGGCTGAATCCGCCCCACAAAAGAGATGATTAACTTTGACTTTTCTAAGCCTAGATTCTTACGCGCATCTTTACGATCTGGCGTGAAGTTATATAAATCTACGCCTGGCATAACCACTGCGACGTTATCTGGACAGGCGTCATACAAACTAACTAGAGATGCTGCTTCGGCATCGGTATTAGCGATTAGCGCATCTGCTGCTTCAACAATCTGGGATTCACCCTGAACGCGAATCATCGGTTCTGGGTTTTCACCTTCAGCTAATGACGCATTCTTTACGCGCGCCATGGTGTGCATTGTGTGCACTAATGGAATTTTAAATTCTTTCGCAGCCGGCATCGCGACCTTGCCGCTAATCCAGTAATGGGTATGAATTACTTGATAGCCCGCGCCTTTAATTTTATTTTTAAATTCCTCTGCCATCGCAGGAATCAGAGATGGAATCTCTTCCTTCTTTGTTCCAACCGGAAGCGACAAATGCACGATACGGATACCTTTGTCGTATTCGATTACATCTGGTTGGGACTCATCAATCTTGCGAGTGTAAATATCTATATCGACACCTACTGCAGCCATACGTTTTGCTGATTCGATTACATAGATATTCATGCCGCCGGCATCGCCGGTTCCGGCTTGTTCAAGCGGCGAGGTATGCACCATTACTAGCGCTACCTTGTTTCTCATATGGCTGAGTTTACCGGCGTATATCCACTTAACCTAGTTGAGATATCAGAAGCTACTTGCACCCAACGCTTGATATCAGCGTCAGTGAACTTATCTGCACGCACTAGATAAGTATTCACCGCTAATTCACCTTTAATTTGGAAGAAGCCCAATAACCAACGAGCATTTACACCTTCGCCAATCAGCGTTAAAACTACGCGACCCTTAATACCTTCGGCATATGTAAATTTCGGCGCATCACTAAATGCAT
>CAZMDJ010000018.1:0-17239 GCA_964565165.1 uncultured Actinomycetes bacterium
GGCGATGGATTCATTTCCGGTTGTTGCAATTACTTGTCAAGTTCCATGACCTGCAATTTGAACAGATGCATTCCAAGAATCTGATATTCGCGGAATCACCATGCCTTTCACAAAACATAATTTCTTAGTTACAGATCCTCGCGAAATTCCTAACGCAGTTGCGCAGGCATTTCATATTGCAACTACTGGTCGTCCAGGACCTGTTCTTGTTGACGTAACTAAAGATGCGATGCAGATGATGACTGAATTCCACTGGCCAAAGGAGATCAAACTTCCTGGCTATCGAATTCCTGGTGCACCTGCAGAGCAGCCAATTCTTGACGCAGCGCAATTGATATCTGAATCAAAGAAGCCAGTTCTTTATGTTGGTGGCGGCGTAATCAAAGCAAATGCATCTGCAGAGCTTCGTGAATTAGCAGAGCTAACCGGTATTCCTGTTGTAACAACTTTGATGGCACTTGGTGCATTCCCAGATTCACATCGTCAGCATTTAGGTATGCCAGGTATGCACGGTTCTGTTTCTGCAGTTACTGCGCTACAAAAAGCAGATCTATTAATTACTTTGGGTGCGCGTTTTGATGACCGTGTAACTGGAAAGCTATCTTCATTCGCACCAAAGGCGCGTGTAATTCATGTTGATATTGATCCAGCTGAAATCGGAAAGAACCGCAGCGTTGATGTTCCAATCAATGGTGATTTAAAGGCAGTTATTAAAGCTTTGATTCCAGCTCTTAAGAAGCACGGAAAGCTTGATATTGCTTCTTGGTGGCATGCGTTAGATAAGTTAAAAGCGACTTATCCAGTGGGTTATGACAAGCCAGCAGATGGTTCGCTTGCACCGCAATATGTAATTGAAAGAATTGGCCAGATCTCTGGTTCAGATTCAATTTATGTTGCAGGCGTTGGCCAACATCAGATGTGGGCATCTCAATTTATTAATTACGAGAAGCCACGTACTTGGCTTAACTCTGGCGGCGCCGGCACTATGGGTTATGCAGTTCCTGCTGCAATGGGTGCAAAAGTTGGCGCACCTGATACAACAGTTTGGGCCATTGATGGTGATGGTTGCTTCCAGATGACAAACCAAGAGCTGGTAACTTGTGCGTTAAACAATATTCCAATCAAGGTTGCAATTATTAATAACGAATCTCTTGGAATGGTTCGCCAGTGGCAGACTTTGTTCTACAAGGGTCGTTACTCAAATACAGATTTGAAGTCGAAGCTGGTTCCGGATTTCGTAAAGCTTGCTGATGCAATGGGTTGCGTTGGTCTTCGCTGCGAAAGCGCAGACGATGTTGATAAGACCATTGAAGAAGCGATGTCTATTAACGATCAACCAGTTGTAGTTGATTTCCGCGTTAATCGCGATTCAATGGTTTGGCCGATGGTTGCAGCCGGTACCTCTAACGATGAAATCATGATTGCGCGTGAAACCGCACCGGACTGGGATTCACAGGAGTTATAAAAATGGCAAAACATACATTGGCAGTTTTAGTAGATAACTCATCAGGTGTTCTTGCACGCGTTGCATCTCTATTTGCTCGTCGCGCATTTAATATCGATTCACTTGCAGTGGGTCCAACAGAAGATCCAGCAATTTCACGTATGACTATCGTTGTTAACGTTGAAGGTCACGCCCTTGAACAGGTGATGCGCCAATTAGATAAGTTGATCAACGTTATTCACGTTTCTGAAATCAAGCCTGCTAAATCAACTCAAGAAGAGCTGATCTTGGTAAAGGTTAAGAACAATCCTCGTATCGAATCGATTACTTCGAAGTTCGGCGCGAAGATTGTCGATAACACTGAAGATGCAGTGATTATCGAATCAACAAATACCGTGGCGCTCAACGAAGAGCTCTTGGCATCCCTAAAGCAGTTCGGAATTATCGAATTTGTGCAGTCAGGTGTGGTCGCGCTCTCACATGGAGCTACCGCGCTGGCTGATCAGACGCTCGATATCCAATCCGTTTCGACAGACCGCCAAGCGGACTATCAGAATTAACCCCTAAGCCGAAAACAAAAAGAAAGAGAAATACCAATGGCAACTATGTATCACGAAGAAGATGCAGATCTATCAATCATCCAAGGTCGCAAAGTCGCAATCATTGGTTACGGTTCACAAGGACATGCACACGCGCTTAACTTACGTGACAGCGGTGTAGATGTTCGCGTTGGACTTAAAGAAGGTTCTCCTTCACGAGCTAAAGCAGAAGCAGAAGGTCTAAAAGTAACTTCTGTTGCAGAAGCTGTTAAAGAATCAACAGTAATTATGATCTTGGCACCTGACCATGTTCAGCGCCATATCTATACAGAGTCAATCCTTCCTAATCTAAAAGAAGGCGATGCGTTGTTCTTCGGACACGGATTTAATATTCGTTTCGGTTACATCAAGCCACCAGCAAATGTTGATGTTTGCATGGTTGCACCAAAGGGTCCAGGACACCTGGTACGTCGCGAATATGCGGCAGGTCGTGGCGTTCCTGTAATCGTTGCAGTAGAACAAGATGCAACAAAGAACGCATGGCCATTAACACTTTCATATGCAAAGGCAATCGGCGGCCTACGTGCAGGTGGAATTCTTACAACATTTACAGAAGAGACAGAGACAGATCTATTCGGTGAGCAGTCAGTGCTTTGCGGTGGCGCATCACAGTTAGTTATGTACGGTTTCGAAACTATAACTGAAGAAGGTTACCAGCCAGAAGTTGCTTACTTCGAGTGCTTACAGGAACTTAAGTTGATCGTTGACTTGTTGTACGAAGGTGGAATTGCAAAGCAGCGTTGGTCAGTATCTGACACAGCTGAATACGGCGATTATGTTTCAGGTCCACGCGTTATCGATCCTTCAGTTAAGCAGCATATGAAGGAAGTTCTTGCAGACATTCAATCAGGTGCATTCGCTAAGCGATTCATCGATGATCAAGAGGCAGGCGCTCCAGAATTTAAGGCGCTACGCGCAAAGGGTGAAGCTCATCCAATCGAAGCTACTGGCCGTGAACTTCGCAAGATGTTCTCTTGGATCAAGTCATCTAATAAGGATGATTACCAAGAAGGCAAGGCAGCGCGCTAAGTAATATGACAAAACCCGTAGTACTAATTGCTGAAGAGCTCAGCCCTGCAACGATGCAGGCGCTGGGGCCAGACTTCGAGATTCGCCACGTTGATGGCGCTGATCGAGGCGCGTTGCTCCCAGCACTTAGTGCTGGGGTAGATGCAGTTTTAATTCGCTCTGCAACCCAGATGGATGCAGAAGCGATTGCTGCAGCAAAAGGTTTAAAAGTTATTGCTCGAGCTGGCGTTGGTTTAGATAACGTTGATATTCCTGCTGCAACAGATGCAGGCGTCATGGTTGTTAATGCACCAACATCAAATATTGTTTCGGCAGCAGAACTTGCCATTTCTCTACTTCTTGCAAGTGCGCGTTTTATTTCACCTGCACATGCAGCTCTAAAGAACGGTAAGTGGGCTCGCTCAAAGTTCACTGGCGCTGAAGTTTTTGAAAAAACTCTTGGCGTTATTGGCTTTGGAAAGATTGGCCAATTAGTTGCTCACCGTATGCAAGCTTTCGGTATGAACGTAGTTGCCTACGATCCTTATCTACAGCCAGCACGTGCAGCGCAACTTGGCGTCCAGTTGGTAACTCTTGATGAACTTCTAAAACAATCTGATTTCATCACAATTCACTTACCAAAGACCAAAGAGACCACAAACTTAATTGGGGAAGAGGCACTTAAGAAAGTGAAGCCAACAGTTCGCATTATCAATGCAGCTCGCGGTGGCATTCTTGATGAAGCCGCTCTTTACAACGCAATTAAAGAAGGTCGGGTAGCTGGCGCAGGTTTAGATGTATTTGCAAAAGAACCTTGCACCGATTCACCGCTATTTGAATTAGACCAAGTTGTTGCAACACCACACTTAGGTGCATCAACAGATGAAGCGCAAGAGCGCGCAGGTATTGCTGTTGCAGTATCAGTTCGTAAAGCACTTGCTGGTGATCTAGTTCCGGATGCAGTTAACGTAAAGGGCGGCGCCGTACACGAAGAGATTCGTCCATCACTTCCGCTTGTTGAGAAGATGGCTGAAATCGCTACTGCTTATGCAGGTGGCTTACCTTCATCAATGGAAGTTCATGTATTAGGTGAAATCGCAGCTTATGACGCACAAGTTCTTGCAACTAGCGCGTTAAAGGGTGCAATCGAAACCACTGTTGAAGAAGATGTCACTTATGTAAATGCTCCGAAGTTAGCTGAAGAGCGTGGCATGAGCGCAATCGTTAAGAATGATCCAAATTGCGAACAGTTCCGTAGTTCAATTCAACTTAAAGTTGCAATGAGTAGCGGCACCAACTTCGTTGTTGAAGGAACCCTTGTTGGAATCCGTAAGCACGAGAAGATTGTTTCAATTGATGGTTTCGGCCTTGATCTATCACCAGGCAAGCACATGATCTTCTTGCGCTACATGGATAAGCCAGGCGTTATCGGCAACATGGGAGGCGCACTTGGTAAAGCTGGCGTCAACATTGCAGGTATGCAGGTTTCTCGTCGCGAAATCGGCGGCATGGCGCTAATGGCTTTAACTGTTGATGATTCAGTTTCAGATGCAATTTTGGAAGAAGTTAAAAAGACTACCGGTGCAGATTTAGCTCGCACTGTTAACTTGGAGAAATAATGTCAAAGACAATCAATCTTGCAGTTATCGCTGGCGATGGCATCGGACCAGAAGTTGTTGCGGAAGGTTTAAAAGTTCTTGATGTTGTTGGCGCAAAGCATGGCGTAACTTTCAATAAGACTTCATATGATCTTGGCGCAGGTTACTGGCACCGCACCGGAGAAGTACTTCCGGATTCAGTGATGGCTGAAATTGCAAAGAGCGATGTAATTCTTCTTGGCGCTGTTGGAGATCCAACAGTTCCAAGCGGTGTTCTAGAGCGCGGATTACTTCTTAAGCTTCGTTTCGCTTTTGATCATTACATTAATTTACGTCCAGCAAAGTTACATAAAGGCGTCAAAGGCCCGCTTGCTACCGATAAAGAGATTGATTTCGTTGTAGTTCGTGAAGGCACTGAAGGTCCATATGTTGGTGCAGGTGGAACCCTTGCTTACGGAACTGATGCCGAGATTGCTACCGAAGAATCTCTAAATACACGCCGCGGTGCAGAGCGCGTAATTCGCGATGCATTTGTGCGCGCACAAGGACGTCCACGCAAAAAACTAACTCTTGTACATAAGAACAACGTGCTTACTCGCGCTGGCGGACTATGGACACGTACCTTTGAAGCAGTTGCAAAGGAATTCCCTGATGTGACAACTGATTATCTACATGTCGATGCCGCATCGATGTTCTTTGTAACAAACCCAGAGCGCTTCGATGTTGTGGTGACAGATAATCTTTTCGGTGACATTTTGACTGATATTGCGGCAGCTATCTGCGGTGGCATTGGTCTTGCAGCATCAGGAAATATCAATCCAACTGGAGCATTCCCATCAATGTTTGAACCAGTACATGGTTCAGCGCCAGATATCGCTGGCAAGCAATTAGCAGATCCAACAGCAACCATCATGTCTGTTGCGATGATGTTAGATCACTTAGGTTTCGGCGCAGCTGCGCGTGAAGTTGAAGCAGCGGTTGCTGCAGATCTTGAAGCACGCGGCGTTAAGAAGCGTTCAACTTCTGAAATCGGAGACGCGCTAGTAAAGGCACTTTCATGACCATCAAAATCACTCCAAATGTAAATGCGCTATCAGCAGCAGAGCGTGATGCAAAAGTCGCCGAAGGTGGATTCGGTAAGTACTACACCGATCACATGGTTGTTTGCGAATGGAGCGAGAAAGATGGTTGGGGAGTACCAGAGTTAAAAGCTTATGGTCCGCTCTCATTAGATCCGGCAACTGCAGTTCTACATTACGGCCAAGAAATTTTCGAAGGCATGAAGGCATATCGCCAACCAGATGGTGGCGTTGCGCTATTCCGTCCTGAAGCAAATGCACAACGATTCAATCGCAGCGCAAAGCGTTTGGCGCTTCCTGAAATGCCAGAAGAACTATTTTTAGAAACCGTTAACGCACTCGTTTCACAAGATGCAGGTTGGGTCCCAAACCAAGTTGGCGAATCGCTTTATTTACGCCCTTTTATGATCGCAACAGAAGTTGGTCTTGGCGTACGCCCTTCAAATAAAGCAACTTATCTTTTAATTGCAACCCCTGCTGGTGCATATTTCAATCCATCAAAAGCGGTAACTGTTTGGATCTCTACTGAATATGTTCGCGCAGCACCTGGCGGAACCGGCGAAGCAAAGTGCGGCGGTAATTACGCGGCATCGCTAGTTGCACAGAAAGCAGCAGCTGCTGAAGGTTGCGACCAAGTTGTTTGGTTAGATGCCGTTGAACGTAAGTGGATTGAAGAGATGGGCGGCATGAACCTTTACTTCGTAAAGGGAAATAAAGTCATTACTCCTAAATTAACCGGAACTTTATTGCCAGGCATCACACGCGATTCAATTCTCTCTATGGCGCGCGATCTTGGTTATGAAACCGAAGAGGTAATGCTTTCGGTTCATGATTGGAAAGACGGACTTGATTCCGGAGAAATCACTGAAGTATTTGCTTGCGGAACCGCCGCAGTTGTTTCTCCAATCGGTGCCGCGAAATCTAAGTGGGGAACTTGGACAGTTGGTGATGGAAATCCAGGCGCTGTCACAATGAAGATTCGCGAAACACTTCTTGCGATTCAACATGGCCAGATTGAAGATAAGCACGGCTGGGTTAAAAGAGTTAAATAATGACAATCTCAGATAATTTCCACGTCTACGACACCACGCTTCGTGATGGTGCGCAGCAAGAGGGTTTAAATTTAAGCGTTCACGACAAGCTACAAATTGCGCGCCACTTAGATGACCTTGGCGTTGGATTTATCGAAGGTGGATGGCCAGGAGCTAATCCAAAAGATACAGAATTCTTTGAACTTGCTAAGAAAGAGTTAAAGTTAAAGAACGCAAAGTTCACTGCTTTCGGGGCAACTCGTCGCGCAAATACCAAAGCAGCTGATGATCCGCTAATTGCAGCGCTGCGTAACTCTGGCGCACCAGTTGTGACCATGGTGGCAAAGGCACATGATCGCCACGTTGATTTAGCTTTGAAAACTACTCTTGAAGAGAACCTCAACATGATCCGTGATTCGATTACGCATCTTAAGTCTGAAGGTCAACGAGTATTTATCGATGCTGAGCACTTCTTTGATGGATATCGCGCAAACCGCGAATATGCCTTAGAAGTTGTACGTGTATCTGCAGAAGCTGGCGCAGATGTAATCGCGCTCTGCGATACCAACGGTGGCATGTTGCCTGATGAAATTGCAGATGTCGTTCATGACATTCTGGGTGCATCTTCTGCGCGCCTTGGTATTCACTGCCACAACGACACCGGTTGCGCGATTGCAAACTCAATGGCTGCTGTTGCAGCTGGAGCGACGCATGTACAAGGAACAATCAATGGTTACGGTGAGCGCACCGGTAACGCAGATTTAGTTTCAATCATCGCTAACTTGGAATTGAAGAAGAAACAGAAGTTATTGCCAGATAACTTGTTACGCGAATCTTTCCGAATCTCACATGCAATCGCAGAGGTTACAAACGTTAAGCCATCTGCGCGCCAGCCTTATGTTGGCATCTCTGCTTTCGCACATAAAGCAGGGCTTCACGCATCTGCAATCAAAGTTGATCCAAATCTTTATCAGCATGAAGATCCTGCAAGCGTTGGAAACGATATGCGCATGTTGGTATCTGACATGGCTGGCCGCGCTTCTATCGAACTTAAGAGCCAAGAACTTGGCGTTGATTTAGGTGGAGATAAAGAACTTATTACTCGTATCGTTGAGCGAGTTAAAGATATGGAATCTAAGGGCTTTACCTTCGAAGCAGCAGATGCCTCGTTTGAACTTTTAGTTCGTGAAGAGATTGCAAAGAAGCGCCCAACATTCTTCACAGTTCAGCATTGGTTAACCTCTGTTGAAAGCGATGAAAAGGGAAGTATCGTCACCAAGGCAGAGGTAACTGTCTCTGCAAATGGTGAATCATTAATCTGCACCGGTTCTGGAAATGGTCCGGTTAACGCATTTGATACTGCGCTTCGTTCTGGTCTTTCAAAGTTATATCCAGAGTTAGCCGAACTTGAACTTACCGATTACAAGGTTCGTATCCTTGAAGGACGTTTAGGTACTGGCGCGATTACTCGTGTACTTGTTGAAACTTCAGATAAGAGCGGTTCATGGAACACAGTTGGTGTTCATGAGAACGTGATCGCAGCATCTGCAATGGCATTGGAAGACGCGTTAACTTACGGCTTAATCCGCCAAGGACGTAAACCAGAGTAACCTTTCATTCGTGAACAACGCGATTGAAGCTTTTACCTCTTATCTAAATCGCGAACGTTCTTTATCTGATAACACGATCCGCGCATATGTTGGTGATCTTGAATCATTCGCATCGCATTTGAAAGCGCTAGGCGTGGAAGATGTTGGTACTTTAAATATCAGCCACTTACGTAGTTGGCTAGCCAATCAGCAGAGTAAAGGTGCATCGCGCACCACTCTTTCGCGCCGCGCTACTTCGATCAAACTATTTACTAAGTGGGCACATAAGAACGGGCTGCTACCCAACGATGTAGGTGCTAATTTGGCGACACCTAAGGCGCACCGCGTGTTACCAGAGATTCTTGATGTGAAGAGCGCTGATCTTGCGATGCAATCCCTTGAAACATTTGCAGAGGAATCAGGCGAACTAACAGCAATTCGTAATTTGGCGATGGTTGAGATGCTCTATGCATCTGGTTCTCGTGTCTCTGAACTCTGCGGTTTGAATCTAAAAGATATTGATTACGAACGTTCGACAATTCGCGTTATTGGTAAAGGCAGCAAAGAACGTGTAATTCCAATTGGCCGCCCTGCAATTGCAGCGCTAGAAAAATGGTTAACAGTTCGCCCGCAATTAGCTAACGACAAGAGCGGCGATGCAGTTTTCTTAGGAGCTCGCGGAAAGAGAATTGATCAACGCCAGGTTAGGGAAGTTGTTTACAAAACAATTGAACTTGGACCTCACGCTTTACGTCATTCTGCGGCGACCCATTTATTAGAGGGCGGGGCAGATCTTCGAACTGTTCAAGAGATTCTGGGCCATGCATCACTTTCAACGACCCAGATTTATACCCATGTTTCAGCGGAGAGACTCCATTCCGCCTTTAAACAAGCGCACCCAAGAGCCTGATTTTTCTATTCTGACGCTCGCAAGTAAGATTCTGCCTGCACAGAGAAATCTGTGACATCACAGCACTAACCGTCCCGCTTACGCGGATCCGGGAAAGCGTTTCGGTCTCAAGCAATTGAGCAGTCGCTAACAGTGCGAGGGAGCCAAACAAATCGTTTAGCTCGACAACCGAGTGCGGAAAAGTCGCGAAGATTTTTCCGAAAAAGGAGCGTGCCCAAGTGGCAGTTGTAACAATGCGCGAACTCCTCGACAGCGGTGTTCACTTCGGACATCAGACACGTCGTTGGAATCCAAAGATGAAGCGTTTTATTTTCACAGAACGCAATGGCATCTACATCATCGACATCCAGCAATCACTAGGTCTAATCGATTCAGCATATGAATTCGTTAAGGACACAGTTGCTAAGGGTGGCCACATTCTTTATGTTGGTACAAAGAAGCAAGCACAAGAACCAATCATCCAGCAGTCACAGCGCGTAGGCATGCCTTACGTAACTGAGCGTTGGTTGGGCGGCATGCTTACCAACTTCCCAACTGTTTACAAGCGAATCCAGCGCCTTAAGGAATTGGAAGCACTTGAAGCAGCGAACGATCAACTTCTTACAAAGAAGGAACTTCTAATGCTTCGCCGTGAGCGCGAGAAGCTAAAGAAGAACCTTGACGGTATCCGCAACATGACCAAGCTGCCTGCAGCAATCTGGGTTGTAGATACAAAGAAGGAACACCTTGCAGTTCAGGAAGCTAAGAAGCTTGGTATTCCAGTTATTGCAATCTTGGATACAAATTGCGATCCAGACGAAGTTGATTACAAGATTCCAGGTAACGACGATGCAATCCGTTCAATCGGTCTGCTAACACGCGTTATCACTGATGCTATTGCAGCTGGCCTACAGGCACGTTCTGCACAGGCAGCACAGACAACAGAAGAGAACAAAGATGGCGCAGCAGCAGAAGTTGCAGCGGGAGAGCCACTTGCTGATTGGGAGAAGGACATTCTCGAAGGAGCTACTGAGTCAAAGTGAGTTACACAGCAGAAGATGTAAAGCGTTTACGTGAAGCAACTGCAGCAGGAATGCTCGATTGCAAGAAGGCGCTTGATGAAGCAAATGGTGATTACGACAAAGCAGTTGAAATCATTCGCGTTAAGGGCCTTAAGGGCGTAACAAAGCGCGAAGGACGTACAACTTCAAATGGTTTAGTTGTTGCAAAATCAACAGACTCACTTGGCGTAATGCTTGAACTAAATTGCGAAACAGATTTCGTTTCTAAGGGCGAACGTTTCCAGGCGCTAGGTGATGAATTAGTTGATCACCTACTAAAGGTAAAGAGCGCAGATCTTGCTGCATTCCTTGCTTCAGAGATTGCACCTGGTCGCACAGTTCAGCAGCATGTTGACGAAGCAAATGCGACACTAGGTGAGCGCATCGAAGTTCGTCGCGTAACTGTTTACGAAGGTTCACCAGTTGGTATCTACCTTCACAAGACCAGCCCAGATTTGCCTCCACAAGTTGGCGTTCTAATTCAGCTAACAAAGGATGCACTTGAAGTTGGTCGCGATGTTGCACAGCACATCGCAGCTTTTGCACCACAGTTCGTAAATCGCGAAGAGGTCCCTGCGGATCTAATCGAGAACGAGCGTCGTATTGCAGAAGAGACAGCTCGCGAAGAAGGTAAGCCAGAAGCAGCGCTTTCAAAGATTGTTGAAGGCCGCGTTACCGGTTTCGTAAAGGAAGTTTCACTTCTTGAGCAGGCATTCGCAAAGGATGCAAAGAAGACTGTTCAGCAGATTCTTGATGAGGCGCAAACCGCGGTTAAGGCCTTCTCACGTTTCCGCGTCGGTCAGTAATAAACTAGTTAGAAGTAAAGCGAAAGGAGCACTCATGCCAGGTTATGGAAGAGTGCTCCTTAAACTTTCTGGAGAAGTTTTCGGCGGAGAAAAGGGCATCGGTGTTGATCCCGATGTTGTTCAAGCAATCGCCAAGCAAATCGCGGATGTTGTTAAATCCGGAACCCAAGTAGCAATCGTTGTCGGCGGCGGTAATTATTTCCGCGGCGCCGAACTACAAACACGTGGCATGGAACGTTCACGTGCTGACTACATGGGCATGCTTGGAACAGTTATGAACTGTTTAGCGTTACAAGATTTCCTTGAGAAGCAGGGCGTTGAAACTCGCGTTCAAACCGCAATCTCAATGGGCCAAGTTGCAGAGCCATATATTCCACGTCGCGCTATCCGCCACTTGGAAAAGGGTCGCATCGTAATTTTCGGAGCTGGCGCAGGTATGCCGTTCTTTACAACAGATACCGTTGCAGCACAGCGCGCACTTGAAATCGGTGCAAATGCGCTTCTTCTTGCAAAGAGCGGCGTTGATGGCGTTTACAACGCAGATCCACGTAAAGATGCAAGCGCAACTAAATTTGATGAGATTTCATACGATGAAGTTCTATCGAAATCACTTGCAGTTGCAGATGCAGCGGCATTTAGTCTTTGCCGTGAAAATAAACTGCCAATCGTGGTCTTTGATTTAATGAATAACGGAAATATTGCTCGCGCTGTTAAGGGCGAGAAAATCGGAACTTTAGTTAACTAAGTTAGAAGAGGACGAAAATGAGCGACATTAATTCCGTCATGACCGACGGTACAAATAAGATGAACAAGGCTGTAGATGTAGCGAAGGATGATTTAGCTGCAATCCGCACCGGTCGCGCTCATCCATCACTATTTAACAAGGTAATCGTTGATTACTATGGCGCACCAACTGCGCTAAATCAATTGGCATCTGTTCAGATTCCTGAAGCACGCGTTGCTTTAATTAACCCATTCGATAAAGGCGCAATGTCATCTATCGAAAAGGCGCTTCGCGAATCAGATCTTGGCGTAAATCCAAGCAATGATGGCGTTTCGATTCGTATTAACTTCCCACAGCTAACCGAAGAGCGTCGCAAGGAGTACATCAAACTTGCGAAATCTAAGGGCGAAGATTCAAAGGTTTCTATCCGTAATATCCGTCGCGCTGTTAAAGAAGCGTTAGAGAAGATGGAAAAAGATGGCGAGATCTCTAAGGATGATTTGGCTCGCGCTGAAAAGGAACTTGAGAAGATTACTGGCGATCACACAGCAAAGATCGACGAGCTTCTTAAGCATAAAGAAGCTGAACTTCTAGAGGTTTAATGTCTGATCTGCACGCAATTAATGATGCAATAAATAAGCGCGCAGGGCGCAAATTATTGCCTTCAATTGCGACCTCTTTATCTTTAATGGCAGGCGTCTGGGCGCTCCTTAAATATTTTCCAACAGGTTTTGCAGCTCTGGTAGCACTTGCTTTAGTTCTTGCCATCAAAGAGTTGGCGCATGCATTTTCATCAACAGACACTTATGTTTCAAAGCGTTCGTTGATGGTCTCTGCAGTTGGTTTATCAGCTGGCGCATGGTTCGGTGGAATCCGCGGCTTAGCGATTGGTCTTGGAATCGCGCTTTCATTGATGTTGATTGCGCTTCTTCGCAAAGGTCCACAAGGATTTATTAAGAGCGCGAGTGCTTCGGTATTTGCACTTGTCTATCTACCGTTCCTTGCGGGTTTCTTAATTCTTCTTGCGCGTCCATACAACGGACTTGAGCAGATTATGGTTTTCGTAATTTTGGTAGCAAGTAATGACACCTTTGCCTACGTAACCGGCGTATTGATTGGTAAGCATCCAATGGCGCCAAAGCATTCACCAAAGAAAACTTGGGAAGGTCTAGCTGGTTCTGTAATTTTTACAACCGTTCTTGGCTACATCTCATTTGATGGAATTTTAAATTTAAACCCATGGATCGGTGCTGCAGTTGGATTGCTAATTGTTTTCACTGCAACCACTGGTGATTTAATCGAATCAGCAATTAAGCGCGACTTTGCAATTAAAGATATGGGTAATTTATTGCCTGGCCATGGTGGGGTAATGGATCGCCTAGATTCAATTGTTTTATCAGCGCCAGCGCTCTGGTTGGTATTAGAACTCGTGAAGTATTACTCATGAGCGATCTACCTTTAATTTTTGACGAGCCGAAACAGAAGAAGAAGGCGCCAAAACACCTTGCTGATATGAGCAAGGAAGATCGCAAGAAGCTCTGTGAAGAGCTAGGAATTCCGGCATTTCGCGCCAACCAGGTAGCTGTTCATTACTACACACATCTGCAATCAGATCCTGAACAGTGGACCGATATTCCTGCAGATATGCGCCAGAAGTTAGCTGATGCATTTACGCCAAAGTTAATGGAACCAGTTCGCACTCTTCAGACCGATAATGGAATGACTCGTAAAGATTTATGGCGTTTACATGACGGCACTTTGGTCGAATCAGTTCTGATGAAGTATCCAGATCGCGCAACAGTTTGTATCTCATCTCAAGCAGGTTGCGGCATGGCTTGTCCATTCTGCGCAACAGGGCAGGGCGGTTTGAAACGAAATCTAACTGCAGGTGAAATTACCGAACAGATTGTGCAAGCAGCTCGTCTTTGCGCTTCTGGCGAAATGGGCGGCGAACCAATTCGTCTTTCAAACATTGTCTTTATGGGCATGGGCGAACCTTTGGCTAATTACAAAGCGGTGGTTCAAACAATTCGCAATATCACTTCACCGAATCCAGATGGCCTTGGAATTTCTGCACGTTCAGTAACGCTTTCAACTGTTGGACTTGTAACTGGCGTTGAGAAGTTCACCGAAGAAGGTATTCCGGTAACTCTTGCAGTTTCGCTACACACACCGGATGATGAATTACGCGATACCTTGGTTCCAATTAATACTCGTTTTAAAGTTCGCGAAATTCTTGCGGCAGCTGATGCATATGCAAAGAAGACTGGCCGCCGTTACTCAATCGAATATGCGTTAATTAAAGATATTAACGATCAAGCTTGGCGTGCAGATTTATTAGGCAAACTTTTAAAGAGCCGTAATGCGCACGTAAATTTAATTCCACTAAACCCAACACCTGGATCAAAGTGGACCGCATCCCGCCCGCAAGACCAGAAGGAATTCGTTCGAGTTCTGGAAAGTTACGGCGTACCGGTCACAGTTCGCGATACCCGTGGCCGTGAAATTGATGGTGCCTGCGGCCAGTTGGCTGCTAGCGAAGTGGCCAATCCTTAAGATATTCAGGCGGAGTAAGATCAAATTTTAAATCTGGAGCTTCGATTGGTTGGCCATAAATAGTTTGCATCGGCAATACTCCCGCCCAAACTTTGGTATCAAGATCCTCTAAATCATCTTTTGGCGCGGAATTTGAAACTTTGATGCTGTACTCATCAAGCGGAAAGAAAATTATAGAAGTAGCTTTCAGCTCTTTTTCGGTTGATTTCCGCAGTTCGGCGCGACGACCAGGCATTAAATGATCTGATAGAGCTTGCAGTGCAGCGCGTTTTTCATCTCCTTCGATTAATTTTCCTTGTCCAAAAGCCATCAAAGATTGATAGTGCATGGATGAATGAAATGTTGAGCGTGCCAAAACCAGTCCATCAATTAATGTAATTGTCACGCAAGCTTTAGCTCCAGAAGCTAGAGCTTTAAACAGGCGCGAAGCTGTTGAGCCATGAAGAACCAAACCATCTTTAAAGGGTGCGACCAGTACCGGCAAGACAATTGGTTGACCATCAATCTGTATACCAACATGTGCCGTTATCGCTCTCCTTAGGATTTTATCTTTACTTTCCTCGTCTTCTCTGGCTTTATGCGGCGCTCTCTTAACGGTTGTTATCTGGCTCATGGACTTTAGGTTAACTCATTATTAGAGTGTCTCGCATGGAAAAAGTTGCGAACTTTATTAACGGTAAGTCAGTCGAATCTAAATCTGGCGAAACCACAAAGATTATTGATCCTTCAACCGGACAGGCTTATGCAGAGGCTGCGAAGTCAAATGCAGCTGATGTGGATGCAGCAATGAAGGCGGCAGCAACTGCTTTTGAAGATTGGAGAAACACCACACCATCAGAACGTCAAAAAGCGCTGTTGAAAATTGCCGATGCATTCGAATCGCGGGCACAAGAATTAATTTCAATCGAATCCAAAAACACGGGTAAGCCACTTGGACTTACTGAATCTGAAGAGATTCCACCTATGATCGATCAGATTCGTTTTTTTGCGGGGGCAGCAAGAAATCTAGAAGGTAAGTCTGCTGGCGAATATATGCGTGGCATGACTTCATTTATCCGTCGCGAACCAATTGGTGTATGTGCGCAAGTTACGCCTTGGAATTATCCAATGATGATGGCAGTTTGGAAATGGGCTCCAGCTATTTCAGCCGGAAATACTGTTGTATTAAAGCCATCAGAGACCACACCAATGTCTACAGTATTTATGGCAGAAGTCATGAGTGAATTCTTGCCAGCAGGCGTTTTCAATGTGATCACCGGTGAACGAGAAACAGGCAAAGCGCTAATCGATCACCAAACACCGGCGATGGTTTCTTTAACAGGATCAGTTCGCGCCGGTATGCAAGTTGCAGAAGCAGCATCGAAATCACTAAAGCGAGTTCATTTAGAATTAGGTGGCAAAGCGCCTGTCGTAGTTTTTGCAGATGCAGATTTAGCTTCTGCTGCAGAAACTATTGCAATAACAGGTTTCTTCAATGCTGGGCAAGATTGCACCGCTGCAACTCGAGTAATTGTCGAAGAGAGCGCATACGAAGAATTCGTTGGATTACTTGCGGCTCAAGCCAAGGGGCTAAAGACCGGTGCACCAACTGAAGATGATGTGCTTTTTGGGCCGGTAAATAATGCTAATCAATTAGCACGAGTGACTGGATTCTTAAATGACGTTCCAGCGCATGCCCGAATCGTGGCTGGCGGCAAGCAGGTTGCCCGCGATGGGTTCTTTATTGAGCCAACTGTGATTGCAGACTTACAGCAAACAGATCGCCATATCCAAGAGGAAATCTTTGGGCCAGTTATAACAATCCAGAAATTTAAAGATGAGGCAGATGCGATTCGCATGGCCAACGGAGTTGATTATGGCTTGGCTTCATCAGTTTGGACCTCAAATCATGGCCGGGCGATGCGCCTTTCAAAAGCCTTCGATTTCGGATGCGTCTGGATCAATTGCCATATTCCAATCGTGGCTGAAATGACTCATTGTGGATACAAGCGAAGTGGTTATGGAAAAGATTTGAGTAGCTATGGTTTCGAGGATTACACCCGAATCAAGCATGTCATGACAAATCTCAACGCTTAAACTCTCCAAAAAAGTTGTTTTGAGGGTTACTATTCCCGCATATTCGTTACAAGAAAGGCTTCCAATGTCTGACCAGAATTCAATGCTTAAAGAGCTTAAGTCACTTGCAAAATCTCGTGTTACTCGACGTTCTGTTCTGGCGGGTGCAGGCGCTATAGGCGCCGGGTCATTGCTATCAGCATGTGGTGGTGGCGGATCAGATGCAGATGTCCGTTGGGGCAACTGGACTCTTTACTTAGATTACGACAGCGATAAGAAGGTTTATCCAACTCTTGAAGAGTTCACTAAGCAGAGCAAAGTCACTGTTAAGTATTTAGAAGATTACAACGATAACGATGAGTTCTATGGCAAAGTCCAAGGACAGTTAAAGTTAAAGAAGGACATCGGTTACGATCTAATCTGTCCAACAGACTGGATGGCAGCTCGCTACATCCGTCTTGGTTATGCGCAGAAATTAGATAAGACAAATATTCCAAATGCAAAGAACATCATCTCTTCACTTGCACATGTTCCTTACGACCAGAACCGTGATTACTCACTAACTTGGCAGGGCATCATGGGTGGTTTCACTTGGAACAAGGAGAAACTTCCAAAGGGTGTTCACACACTAGATGAACTATTTGCACCAGCTAACAAGGGAAAGATCGAAGTTCTTACTGAACTTCGCGACACCGTTGGCGTAATCATGATGGCGCAAGGAGTGGACATCTCTAAGTTCACAGCTGATCAGTATTACAACGCACTTGATTTCTTACAGAAGAAGATCGCTGATGGATTTA
>CAZMDJ010000019.1:0-17120 GCA_964565165.1 uncultured Actinomycetes bacterium
AGGTTCCGTGCCATAGCGGTTAAGAGTAGGCTCTCGCTCCATGGAAGTCACAAACCGCGAATATGCGCTTGCCCTCGATGCAGCTGATCCACTTGCTAAATACCGTTCACAATTTGTCATTACCGATGAGAACACTTGCTACTTAGATGGCAACTCACTTGGTCGTCTGCCAAAGGCAACCATTCAGGCGGTTAATGATTTTATGGTCAACGAATGGGGCCAAGAAGTTGTTGCTGGTTGGGCGCACTGGGTTGATGAGGCGCAGACTGTCGGCAATTTAGTTGGACGCGCCTCACTTGGTGCAGCAGAAGGACAAGTTTTAGTCTGTGATACGACTTCAATTAATTTTTACCAATTAGCGCTAGCTGCAATTCAAGCTCGCCCTAATCGCAAGACCATCATTATTGACGCGGCTAACTTCCCAACTGATCGCTACATCTTGCAAGGTTTAGTCCGTCAATTCGGATTAAAGCTAATTACTATCGATAACGAACCTGGAGATGCGAAGCACGAACGTATTACTCCAGAAATTCTAGAGAAATATTTAAATGATGATGTTGCGCTAGTAACTCTTGAAGTAATTCAGTATCGCTCTGGTGCGCGTTCACCAATTAAAGAGATTACTGATTTAGTGCGTAAGCATGGCGCATTTATGTTGTGGGATGCCAGCCACGCAGTCGGCGCAATTGAAATGGATTTCGATAAGAATGGCGTTGATTTAGCGGTTGGCTGTACATATAAGTATGGAAACTCTGGCCCTGGTTCCCCCGCGTGGATGTATGTTTCAAAGCGCGTGCAGAAAGAGCTACAAGTTCCGATTCAAGGTTGGTTTGCACAAGAAGATCAATTTGAAATGGGTCCAACTTTCGAACGCGAAATGGAAACCATGCGCGGTTATCAAATTGCTAGCCCAGGCTTGATGGCGATTCGTTGCGTTAAAACTGCCTTTGAAATGATTGAAGAGGCGAGCATTAAAGCAATCAACGATAAGTGCGCAAAGGGCACTGAGATGATGATCGCTCTTTACGATGCATGGCTTGCACCGCTAGGTTTTGAATTAAATACCTCTCGCGATGCGACAGAACGCGGTGGACATATCTCTTTAATTCATCCAGATGCCAAAGAGATTGCAGCTGCGATGCGTAATGAAATCAATGTAATTCCTGATTACCGCGTACCTAATTCAATTCGTTTAGCAATCAGCCCACTTCCGACTTCTTATGTAGAAGTTTGGGATGGTTTCCAACGACTACGTGATTTAGTTGCAAGCAAGAAGTACATCGGCGCTGGCAAGGGAGGCGGTCGAGTAACATGAGCGAAAATTATGATTCCGCACTTACTTACACCAGTTATTTAGCGGTTGATGATCTTCTCAAATTACAGAAACCGCTCTCAGAAGGACCAGAGCATGATGAACTACTTTTTATCATCATTCACCAAACTTACGAACTCTGGTTTAAGCAATTAATCCATGAATTTGCTGAAGCACAACGCGCATTAGAGGCGAACGAAACACATAAAGCGCTTGGCGTTCTTGGCCGTATTCGCACCATCATGAAGACCTGTGTCTCTCAGGTAGATATTTTGGAAACAATGACACCGCTGCAATTTCTATCTTTCCGGAATTACTTAGCGGCATCTAGCGGTTTTCAATCAGCACAATTTAGAAAAGTAGAAGCAATTCTTGGGCGTCGCGATGAAAAATTCGCCAGCCATTTATCACCTGATGCGCAAAAAGAGATTTTCGAAATGTTAGGTAAGCGCTCACTTTGGGATTCAGCTCTGTTCTATCTAGCAAATCGCGGTGCCGCAATTCCAAATGAAGTTATAAATCGAAACTTACGCGATCACTATGTACCGAATGAAAAGGTGCAAGCAGCGTTAGTTAAAGTTCATCGAGAAGATTTAGAAGCTGCGATGATCTGTGAAAAATTAGTTGATATCGACGAAGGTCTTCAGGAGTGGCGCTACCGCCATGTGAAGATGGTCGAAAGAACTATAGGAACCAAGAGCGGCACCGGTGGATCAAGCGGCGTTAAATACTTAGCAAGTACTTTATTTAATCCTGTGTTCCCAGATCTATGGGAGATTAGATCGAGCCTTTAAGAATTAGTTCGGACAGCTCTTTACGGGATGGCTGAGCTTTCTCTCGTTCTGCCATCTGTTCCGGAAGAATATCGGCGCTATCTTGCTTACCAATTGCGACAACCACTACTGGTTCGAAAGTAGTTAAATCAAAAGTCTTGCACATGACATCGTGATTAAAACCGGTCATCTGATGAGTTACATATCCGCGGTGATGCGCTTCGAATGTTCCTTGAGAAACAGATAAACCTAAATCGTATTGATAACTTGGGTGCGGATCACCGTTGCTACGCTGCTTAGTTCCGGCAACTAAAAGTAGCGCGCTGGAATTCTTTGCCCATTTCTGATTGAACTCGCCTAAGCCGTTAAGAATCTGATTGAAAGTTTCTTCTCCGCGTTTTCCGACAATAAAACGCCAAGGTTGTTCATTGAAAGCAGATGGCGCTAAACGCGCAGCTTCAAGAATTGCATGTAAGTCTTCACTTGAAATAACGTCATTAACATCAAGAGCGCGTGGACTCCAGCGATTTACTAATAATGGGTGTAAATCTAAATTTGTTGGAGCTTTTTTAACGACCTTTGACATTAAATACCTTTCAATTGAATACCTCAATTAAACAACTATAAATCAGACATTATTCCCGCATAAATCGGCGCGGGGGTTGCCTTTAAATTTTAAACTGATAACCTCGCCTTTAGAACGAGAACTCAGGAAAAGGAGAGTACAACTCAATCTCTGGTCGAAATCGATCTTGACAATTGTATGTACTGATTAACAAATGCAAACCCGCGCTAACCACGCACAAACATTTAGACACACCCCAACATCTGTAAAACCACTAAACGAAGCGAAAATTGCTGCCCTGCTAGATCAAGAATGGGCGCGATATAAAGAAACTACTGTTAAGTCTGGCATCGAAAATGATGCTGCTAAAAAGGTTCTGCCTTTAGGCGCAACAAGTTCATTCCAGTACTGGGATCCATATCCACTATCAATTGTCTCTGCGCAAGGCGCATGGATGACAGATGTAGATGGACGGCAATTACTAGATCTCTCGATGGGTTTTGGTGCGATGCTTGCAGGACATTTAAATCCTGATGTTATTCGTGAACTCAAAACAGCAATGGATATCGGCACTCTATTCGTTACTCCATCACCAATTTCAACTGATGCTGCAGAACGTATTTGCAAGCGTTTTAGCTTAGATCTTGTCCGCTTCACCAACTCTGGCACCGAAGCAACCATGTATGCAGTGCGCACCGCGCGTGCATATACCGGTCGCAATGGCGTCATGAAGATTGAAGGCGGATATCACGGTAGTTATGACCCGCTAATGGTCTCTTCAAAACCATCTCTTGCTGATGCTGGCGATGAGCATTTACCTAATGCAGTTGTTCCTTACGGAGCAGTTGCTGGTGATGTTTGGGTTGTTCCTTACAACGATGCCGAAGCTGTTGAAGAAATTTTCAAGAAGCATGCAAGTGAAATCGCATGTTTAATCATGGAACCAGTTCTAGAAAATATCGGCATTGTTCTTCCAGATGCTGGTTACTTAGAACGAATCCGTGAACTCTGCACGCAATACGATGTAGTTTTAATTTTCGACGAAGTTAAAACAGGTTTAACTGCTGGACCACAAGGCGCATCAGAGCGTCTCGGTGTAAATCCAGATTTAATCTGTTTAGCTAAATCAATCGGTGGTGGTATTCCATTAGCTGCTTTTGGTGGAGATTTACGCTTTATGCAGACTGTTGTTGATGGTCGTATGGCGCACTTCGGTACCTTTAACGGTAATCCTCTTGCAATGGCTGGCGTTCGTGCAATCGACAAGATTTGTACACCTGCAGCACTTGCACGTGCAGAGAACTGGAACGATCAAGCACTGCTACGAATTACAGATGTAATCAATGAATTCGAATTACCAGCACACACAGTTGGTTTCGGTGTTAAAGGTTGCATTACTTGGTCTGAAAACCCAGTACGTAATTATCGCGATTACAAAGCAACAAACTTTAAGATCGCAGAGTTGTCTTGGCTCTGGTCAATTAACCGCGGCATCATTACTCCTCCGGGACTTGATGAACAATGGTTAATTTCATTGGCACATGGTCAACGTGAAATCGATATCTTGGTTGAAGATTTCACAGACTTGGCAAAGACACTTCGCGCTTAAAGTCATACAATTCTCTTTATGTCTGAAGAGTTAATTGTTGCTCGCGGCTTAACCAAAAAGTTCGGTGACTTCACTGCGGTGGACGGGATTGATTTCTCTGTTTATCGCGGTGAATCATTTGGTCTTCTTGGTCCTAATGGCGCCGGTAAATCAACCACAATGCGCATTATTGGCGCGACGTCGCAACGCACCAGTGGCGACCTAACAATTCTCGATAAAGATCCAGAGAAGTTCGGTCCGCAGATTCGTGCCCATCTTGGCGTTATTCCGCAGAAAGATAATCTGGACGAACAGCTAACTGTTACGGAGAATCTTTATATCTACGGTCGCTACTTTGGACTTTCAAATAAGTTCATCAAAGGCAAAATCGAAGAGTTACTTGAATTCGCACAACTTGAAGAGAAGCGCGATGCAAAAGTTGAATCACTATCTGGCGGTATGAAGCGCCGTTTAACTATTGCTCGTGCACTCGTCTCAGAACCAGAAATTTTGATGCTTGATGAACCAACAACTGGTTTAGATCCACAAGCGCGCCATATTCTCTGGGATCGCTTATTCCGCTTAAAAGAGAAGGGTGTAACGCTAGTTATTACCACTCACTTCATGGATGAAGCCGAACAACTCTGCGAACGTTTAATTGTTATCGACCGCGGCAAAATCATGGCGGAAGGTTCTCCTGCAGATTTAATTAAGCGCTACTCGTCAAAGGAAGTTCTGGAAGTTCGCTTCGGTTCTGAAAATAATGAAGTAGTCGCAGATAAGTTACGCGATAAATGCGAACGCCTTGAAGTTCTGCCTGACCGCATTCTTATGTACTCTGAAAATGCAGAGCATGTACTTGAAGAGATTATGCGCGCGGATATGCACCCAAAGACTTCACTGGTTCGCCGTTCATCTCTTGAAGATGTTTTCTTGCGCTTAACCGGAAGAACTTTGATCGAATAATGCGCAAAGTTGCTACTGGCGGTTCGCGCTTTGTTTTAGAAGCGCGATTAGTGAACATGAAGAAGTTCGCGATGATCATCTTAATGTACTCAGTTGCCAATCCACTTCTTTACTTATTAGCAATTGGTGCTGGTGTCGGCACGCTTATTAATCGCAACTCCGGCGGTATCGATGGCGTTCCATATTTAGTATTTCTAGCTCCTGCACTATTAGCTAACGCCGCCATTCAAGGATCAATGGATGAAACAATCTTCCCTACGCTAAGTGGATTTCTCTGGAATAAAACTTTCTTCGGCATGAATGCAACGCCACTTGGTGGCCGCGAAATCGCGCTCGGTGTTTATTGGGCTGCAATGGTTCGCAATATTTTTACTGTGGTCTGTTACTACATTGTGATGGCGCTATTTGGAGTATTAAAAGCTCCCCATGCATGGCTCGCGCTTCCCGCCGGCATTCTGGCTGGAGCTGCATTTGGCGCAGTTATGTTGGCATTTGCTGGAAATGTTAAGAATGAAGATCACTTCTTTACCTTCGTTGGTCGCTTTGTAATTCAACCAATGTTCTTCTTAAGCGGAACTTTCTTCCCGCTTGATTCAATTCCTATTTATCTGCGCTGGATTGGTTGGATTTCTCCGCTCTGGCATGCCACTGATTTAGGTCGATTCTTAACTTATGGCCACGATATTCCACTCTGGTTGGTTTGGACTCACGTTGCATTTCTAGTAACCATGATTGTTGTCGGTTTAACCCTCGCTTTCCGCGCATTTGAAAAGAGGCTCGCAAAATGAGTTTCTTATCTGCAATTGCAATCGCTGAAAAGCGCCGCGGTAAACCAGGTGAAGGTGTTTACTCTGGCCGCGCACGCGTTGTTCTAGAACGTAGTTGGATTCAATTTAAATCATCTGCATGGATGGTGGTGCTCTCTGGATTTATTGAGCCGCTTCTTAACTTAGTTGTATTTGGTTATGGAGTTGGAAATTTCATCGGCAATATCGAATTAGATAATGGCCAAACAGTTTCATATGCATCATTCGTGGTTCCAGGGCTTTTAGCTTCTGCTGCAATGATGGGTGCAATCATGGATGCAACATGGAATGTATTCTTTAAAATTCACGAATCACGCCTCTATCACGCGATGCTTGCGACCTCACTTGGACCAATGGATGTTGCGCTTGGCGAAATTGCTTGGGCACTTCTTCGAGGCGCGCTTTATTCAACTGCATTTATGGTTGTTGTAACTCCACTTGGATTAATTGAATCTTGGTGGGCGTTATTAGCAGTTCCTGCTGGAGCGTTAATTGGTTTCGGATTCGCTGCAATTGGAATGGCATGCACTAGTTATATGACTAGTTTCCAACACATGGGAATGATCAACATTGCAATCTTGCCGCTGACTCTATTTAGTGGATCATTTTTCCCACTATCGATTCTTCCTAATTGGCTTGCAAATATCGTTTACTGGACGCCGCTTACTCAAGGCATTGATTTGATGCGCATGCTGACTCTAGGCACAGTGGATTCATCAATATTTATTCATTTAGCCTATTTCTCGGTATTTATTGCTGCGGGTCTCTACTTCACCACCCGCCGTCTCAACGCGTTATTTATGAAATAACCTTTAGAATTCACCAATGCAGGTATACGACTCAGCGGAACGGCGAATTCCAGTAATTTCGCAGCTCCAAGAGATTTATAAACATCGATCCCTGCTTCGAATTCTGATTGTCCGAGATTTAACTGTTCGCTATAAACGATCAGTTCTTGGCGTTGGTTGGTCGCTCTTAAATCCAATTTTGACCACCACAGTTATGTTTTACGTTTTCAACACCGTATTCATGCGCGGTCTTCAGAACCGAGAGACATTCCTTCCTTATCTTTTCGCCGGTGTTCTGATGAGTACATTCTTTAACCAAGGCGTTAATTTCGCAGCTGATGCAATCGCAGGCGGTGCGGGGCTATTAAATAAAGTTTACGTGCGTCCTGAAATCTTTGCGCTCTCCGGAACCATCAGCTCTGCGATCAACTTTATCTTCGGTCTGATCCCCCTGACCCTTGTGGTTTATGCGATGCATCATTCGCTTAATTGGCGAGCGCTGTTAATCATTCCAATTATCTTCTTCATGATTCTTTTAACCACCGGGCTGGGTCTGCTCTTTGCAATCGCATATCTTGAATTCGACGATGCTCGCCATTTAATTCAAGTAATGCTGATGCTACTTACTTATATGACTCCGGTCTTCTATTCACTAAGCGCACTTGGACCAAATACCCAGAAGGTAATTGGCAAAAATCCGCTGACTTCATTTTTAAATGTGCTCCGCGAATCTTGGGGCGGAACCTTTAACGGAACGATTCACGATTGGATCTACCTGGGTTCATTCTCAACCATCGTCTTTGCACTTGGTTTATATCTCTTCGCTAAGTGGTGGCCGAAGGGAGTGACAAAGCTATGACCCAAGTAGTTTCACTCTCAAATGTAACTGTTGAATATCGCCGCGCTACAACTAAGTCGCGATCAATGAAACAAGCAACTGTTGAAATCCTTAAAGGAAAGCGTAAGTATCAAACATTCCGCGCACTTGATGGTGTTTCTTTTGATATTAGCTCTGGTGAGATTCTTGCGATTATCGGTCGCAACGGTTCTGGTAAATCAACTCTACTAAAAGTTATTTCTCGCGTTATTCCACCAACCGATGGCCGAATCATTGTTAAGGGCCACGTAGAACCAATGATTGAGCTTGGAGTTGGCTTTAATCCAGAGCTCTCAGGGCGCGAAAACATCATGCTCAACGCTGCGATTCATGGCCGCGATCCAAAGATTGTTAAAGAGCGCATCGATGATTTGATCGAATGGGCGGGATTACAGGAAGTCGTTGATCTTCCACTTCGCACCTACTCCAGCGGTATGGTCGCACGTTTAGGTTTCGCCACTGCCACAGATATCAATCCAGATATTGTCTTAGTTGATGAAGTTTTAGCCGTTGGCGATATTGATTTCATGGAGAAATCACGCGCACGTATGGAAAAAATCATGGGCGAAGGATCGACTGTTGTTCTAGTTTCTCATGACCTTGAAACTGTTAGAACTTTAGCTACTCGCGCAATCTGGATGGAGCACGGCAAGATTCGTGCACAAGGTCCAACATCTGAAGTTATCGATGCATATATTTCGTCACCACATAGTTAATCTAAAGCGCGCCCGAGAGGATTCGAACCTCTAACCTTTTGATCCGTAGTCAAATGCTCTATCCGTTGAGCTACGGGCGCTGGTTTAAGCCTTGCGAATACTACTAAAGAATTAACGCTCGCCCAAACTGAGCAATTCTTCGCGAGAAACTGCCTTTAAACGTGGCTTTCCTAATGGTTCACCAGCAGAAACTTCAGCGCTATTTATCTTCTCCCAAATTGGTTGAGTCACAATCTTTGCATCAAGAGATGCACCGAGATCGAACTTCTCCTTTGGGGTTGCAGGTAATTTCTCAACTAATAACTTCATAACATCAGCAGCATCTGATTTATTAGTTCCGATTACACCTGATGGTCCGCGCTTTGCCCAACCAACAACGTACATATTTTCACCAACAAAACCATCAGTATTTGAAACTTTACCTGATTCAACTGGAACTCCAGCTGCTTCTTTTGGTGTGTAACCAATTGCTGAGATAACTAATCCGCAATTGATTGTCTTTTCACTTTCAGGAGTTTTAAAAGTAACGCTCTCAACTTTTCCGTTGCCATTAATTGAAGTTGGCACATGCTGGAATAGAAATTCCATAGTGCGCTCGTGAGGATGAGATTCGTTATTTGCAATATTTAGCATCGCATCAAGATTGCTCTTGGTGTGCTTCTCAGGAGTATCTCCGGCACGGGTAATTGCGCCTTCGATCTCTGACTTACTAATTACTACATTTGTATGTTCAAGGTCTGGAAGTTCGCGAAGTTCTGGAGAAGTGAATGCAGCAAACTCTGCGCCACGACGAGCACAGATATAAACCTTGCGAATCTTTGAAGACTTCAGCGCATCAATTGCATGGTTTGCGGTATCAGTAGGTTCAAGTTCTGATGGATCAACTGCCAACATACGTGCGCAATCCATCGCCACATTTCCTGCGCCGATAACAATTGCGGTATCGCTAGTTAAATCTAGATTTAAATCTGCGTAATCTGGGTGTGCGTTATACCAAGGAACAAAATCAGCGGCAGAGATTGAATTACTTAGCTCTTCGCCAGGGATGCCAAGCTTCTTACCGATAGATGAACCGGTAGCCAAAATAACCGCGTCGTACTTATCTTTTAGCGATTCAAGAGAGATATCGCTACCAACTTCTACGTTGCCAAAGAGTGAAACATTTCCCGCAGTAGCAACCTTTTCGAAAACTTTCGAAACTGTTTTAATCTTTGGATGATCTGGCGCAACGCCGCTACGAACAAGTCCCCATGGGGTTGGTAGGCGTTCAATAATGTCGATGGTGTACTTCTGATCGTCAGTTTCGAGGTTCTGAAGCGCTTGCGCAGCGAAGTAACCAGAAGGACCTGCGCCGATAATTGCGATTGAATAAGTTTTCAAAACAACTCCCCGATTGAAGGCTTAATTGTAATAGGTATCAGCAAGTGACTTACGCGCCGCTTGATACTTGGCCGAAGCACCAGCAATTAGGTGCTCAAAGCGGGTGCCAGAGCGAATCAATTTATGAAGCTCTGCCGCTTCAGTTGAATCGCTAAAAATCGGCGCATCGCTACTTACAGATTGACCTGGCTTCTGCTTAACGACGGCGCGGTAGCCAATAGCTAAATAGCGCAGTGATTGGAACAAGAAGATGCGCGCGAGGTTATTTGATTTCGATGGTTCAGTAATAAATTTAATTAACTTATGCGCAATTTCTTCTCCACCAATTGGCGCAGGAAGGGTGCGACACTTACTTGTAAGCGATGAGCGAACATTTGAATCTTGTAATTTCTTAACGGTATTTGTGATGTCATTTAAATCTGCCTGATCAGCACGTAACGCGTAGCCAAAATCGTGACACCATTTCGCGCGAGCTTCTTGATCATCCATACCGCGAATATTCGATACTAAAACAGTTGGTAGCGCAGCGCTTAGAAGTTCATGAACTCCGTTATAACCAGTTGCGCAGACGCCGGCATCAAATGCCGCTAAAACTTTTGCAAGCGGAAAGTAACGCGCAACTTTCAAATCAAGACCGGCTGGAGCAAGTGATTTACCTGCTTTATCTACTGGTTCTTTAGTTAAAACAACCTGTAAATCCGGCCAATTTAAAAGTCCTTTAAGCGCTGCAGTCATCTTCTCGTTGGCATCATCTGCGCCAGTACCGAGCTGAACTAAAACTGCAGGACGATTCTGATCTAAACCTAAAATCTTGCGAGACTCTTCTCTATTTAGAGCTTCATCAGATTGGTAGAGCGAAACCGGTGCAGTTCTGATTGAATCTTTACGTTTTGACGTTGGGCCGTGATCGTATGCAAATGCATAATCGCCAGGTTCGATAATTAAATCCATTGATTTGGATTGAAGTGGGAGTGCAAAACGATGAATCTTTTTTTGCCAGAGACCGCGTCGAATCCAAACTAGCTTCACGTTAGGTCGCGCAAGACGAGCGGCGATTACACCTGCGTATGGAACGACGCCGTCATAAGTTAAGACTTTCGCATCAGTCTCATCTATTAGCGCAACTAATCGATCACGCAGATATAGATCCCACTTTGGTCTTGGCATCCAACGACGATCTTTACCTGGAATATATTCGCAAGGAATACCTAACGCGCTTGGAATCTCTGCAATACCGCCGGCCATGGAAACGATAATTGGGTTGGCATCTGTTTTAAGCGCTTTTGCAATCGCACTTGCACGCGCTAAATGGCCCATACCAATGCCATTACTTGTTGCAAGAATTACCGTTGGCTTACTCATTTAAGAATTTTCCGCTTTACCAATTTCAAAATCTTGCCGATGAAGATGCCAAGCTGCTTAGGCGAATTGATTTTCTTACCTTCGCGCTTAACAAAGCGAGAGAATCTAGCAACAGTTGAACGCTTACCGTCATAAACCTCTTGGAATTTCTCGTAAGTTAACCAATAGACACCGAACTGCTCGGCAATATTTGCATAGGTATCGCCCTTGGTACGACGAGCGCGAGCCAGCGCCGGATTAACCAGTGCAAATGCGCGACGATCCTGATTATTGGCCAAACCTAGTAACCCATAATCTTTATTGAGTAGGTGGTTGATTAAATCCTTTAGATTTAAATCGAATTCGCCTTCGGCAAAGATATGTAATGGAATTGCTGAAACGGTAAAGAGATCCAAGATCTCTTCAATACGAATCTGCGCATCCGCATCAATGTTATGGAACTTATATTGCGAACTTCCCTTTAACCAGTTATGAATTTCGCGAATATCTGCAAGTGAATCCTTAACTGGTGAATAACGGCGCTTTAAATCGCTCCAATTAGCAAGCAAAATGAAATCTGCTTGTGTGCCAGCAACTTCTAAAAGCTCGGTTTCGATCTTACGAAGCTTGGCTAAATTGCAATTACGTACATCAAGAACTACTTCATAATTAGATACTTGAAAGCGTTCGTTGCTATGTGCGCGAATAGATTTCATTTCAGGAATTAATTGCGCAAGAGCCGGATTGTTGTGACGGCTAATCTCTTCTTTATTCTCTTCTACGGTGCTGTAACCAAGATGCCATGAATGCGCTTGGCGATCTGCGACCATTCGTAAACCTGAATTCTGAACTCTCCAACCAAGTTCAGTATCTTCACCGGTAATTAAATCTGGGTTATATCCGCCAAGTTCTTTCCAACGCTTATTAAACATTGAGAAAGTTGCGCCAACGAAGTTGCGAAAACCTTCCATTCCTGGATTCTGTAAATCATTGGTGCGTTCACTGCGAGATTCCCAGCGCTCTTTACCCCAATGCTCTTCATGTAAATCTAGAAATTCACTATTATCCAAAGACTTCTTCAGCTGAGCAGGTGTGTAGCTCCACTCTTTAACAAAACGTTTCCAGCCCAAAACTGCGTAATCATCTGCATCGTGGTGCCACTTCATATGGTGCGCTAAATGATCTGGATCAAAGACCATATCTGCATCGACAAACCAGAGGACATCCTCTTTAAGACCAGCAGTTACTGCATTTGTAGCCTTGGTTTTGCCCCACTTCTTTGGGTCGCCCTTGTAGTTAACTAACTTAGTTTTTGCTGGGCGAATCTTTGGCAACTTAAGTGGAGGTTCGCTTCCATCATCAACGATATAAACGTTAATTAACTTACTTGGATAGCTCTGCGCAGCTAATGATGCGAGAGTTAAATCCAACTTATCTTGGCCACCGCGGCAAGAGATTACAACGGCTACAGAAAGTTTGCACTCTTCTAATATCTCCAGATTTTCTGGTCGCTCGAAGCGGAAAACTTGGCTCATTTTGCTGTCCCAAAAATCGGATCTGGCCAGATACCAACGCGTTGTTCATTGGCATTGTTCAAATACTTTGAATAGTTGGTTACATAGGTATGGAAGGTAAAGGTGCGTCGGTAAATGTATCCCGCGCCAAAGGTGCGCCAGATCTTTCCGCCATTTTCAGTTACATGGCTAAGTAGATAACGATCAACTGCAGTTGTTCCGTTACCAAACCATCCTGCAGCTTTTGCAGCTGCGCGCTTTACCAAAATAGTTCCGCCACATACCCAATCGCTCCAGAGTTCAACTGCTTGAATTCCTGTTGAAGAGAAACGACGCACTGTAATTGAAAGTGGTTCTAAATAAACATAATTCATGGCACGGCCAACGACTTCAGCATTCGTATCAATCGCTGCATCAACTAAATCTCTTAAATGCTCTGGGCCGTAATAATCATCATCGTCAATCTTTGAAATGTATTCGCCTGATGATTTCTCGCAGAGTGCAGAGAGAATTCCACCAAGAGTTGCAGATTTTGGAAACTTATAATGAGAAACAGAAACTTTGCGAGCTTGCAGCTTCTTAATTAGCGCTTTATGTTTTGCATTTAACTCAATATCGAGAAGTCCCAGTAATAATTCAAATTTTGGCAGCGTCTGCTTAGCCATTTGGCCGAGGATATTTTCAAGATCCGTTGGACGAAGAGTCGAGATAACGACGCTAACTGATGGATATTCTTTGATTGAATCTCTTCGAGCTTTGCGAACCTTAGAAATCTCTGCGAGTTCTGTAGCAAATGAAGTATTTCTGCTCATACTTGCATTGCTTTGAAGTGGCACCAGCAAAGATTACCTCACCTGCTTGATAGCATCCCTTCATGGCATCAGAGAGAAATAACTACGGAATCGCGCATGGATTCCGCAAATTTCTGCTCAATTGCAAGTACTTACTCAAGTACCAACCAAATCCCAAGAAGAATGTAAATTCAAAATTAGTTTTGATTATCTCTTTTCCAAGATCTGGCACCCACGCACTGGCTTCGATGATTAACCACGAGAAAATCGGCCTTAATTACTACGGTGAATTCTTTATTTTCAACCAGTGGAGCCCGATTGTTGAGTATTTAAATAAGTACATCCCTTTCTTCTCATGGCGCTACTTCTTAAATACCCGCCGTCAAAAGAAGGTATGGACCCATTTCCCTTTTGAACAAACTTCACTTGATCCGTTCAAAACCATTGAGAAGATCATGCTCTTTCCAGGAACACACACCATCAAGATTTTCCCGGAACATCTCAAACTTGAAACTTTGCAGCAGGTAATTGCAAAGTACCAACCACATATCGTGATCTTGCGTCGTAATCATTTAGATAGATATGTATCATTAAAGAAAGCAAATGCTTCCGGTAAGTGGCATAAAGTAAATAGTTCAGAGTTTGAAGTTGAAGTAAATGATGCAGAACTTCAGCACTATGTGAAGAGCTATATTGATTGGTATGCACAAGTTAAGAAGAGTGCAATTGCAAGTAATTGCAAGATTATGGATATTGAATTTAAGCAATTACATGATCCTGAGACCACCAGAAAGATTCAAGAGTTTGTCGCAATTTCTGACAAAGGTTTAGATACTCTGCCAAAAGCTCCGACCACCACAAAGATGGATAAGAGCTCGAAAGCACAGGATGAATATTTAGCGCTTCATCACAAGAAGCTCTCTGACTTTGATTTTGCGGGGATTTGATGGACGTTAGATCAGAGATTCTCAGCCATTTAGAGAACGAATCAATTGAAATTCTGCGCGAAACCGCAGCATCATTCCGTAATCCAGTAATGATGTATTCAATCGGTAAAGACTCATCGGTTCTGCTCCACTTAGCGCGTAAAGCTTTCTACCCATCGCCGATTCCTTTTAAGTTATTGCATGTAGATACAACTTGGAAGTTCAAGGAAATGATTACTTTCCGCGATGAAGTTGTTAAAGATTTAGGTGTCCAGTTAATTGTGCACACCAACCAAGCAGGTGTTGAAGCTGGAATTAATCCATTTACCTCTGGAATCTCTGAATACACACGCGTTATGAAAACCGTCGCGCTACGAGAAGCCCTTGATTTATATGGCTTTGATGCCGCTATCGGTGGATCCCGTCGCGATGAAGAGAAGAGCCGCGCAAAGGAGCGAATCTTTAGCGTGCGCGATGAAGGACATCGTTGGAATCCACGTGCACAACGTCCTGAACTTTGGCGTACCTACAACACTCGTTTAGCGCCAGGTCAGACCATGCGCGTATTTCCTTTATCTGATTGGACTGAAGCAGATATTTGGCACTACATCTTGCAAGAGAATATTCACGTTAACCCGCTTTACTTTGCAAAGAACCGACCAATGGTTAAACGCGGCGATCAATTAATTATGGTTGACGATGATCGTTATCCACTACAAGAAGGTGAAACCCCATTCGATGCAATGGTTCGTTTCCGCACATTAGGTTGCTATCCACTCACTGCGGCAGTTGAATCAACGGCAAAGACCATTGAAGAAGTTGTTGAAGAAGTTTTAAATGTAAATCTCTCAGAACGCGCTACTCGATTAATCGATGGTGACAATGAAGATTCGATGGAAAAGAAGAAGACGGAGGGCTATTTCTAATGGCTAACTCCGTAATCAGACTTTTGACTTGTGGCTCTGTAGATGATGGAAAGAGCACGCTTATTGGCCGTTTATTGGTTGAAACCAATAGCGTTCCGCATGACACCATTAATGCTGCGAAGAAAACACGTCGCAGTGGTTCCACTATTCCAGCTGGCGAAATTGATTTCAGTTTATTAACCGATGGCCTTGAAGCAGAGCGCGAACAAGGAATCACCATCGATGTTGCATATCGATCAATGAGTTTGCTAAACGGCGAACGATTAATCATCTCTGATGCGCCAGGACATGAGCAGTACACCCGCAACATGGTCGTTGCCGCATCTCGCGCAGATATCGGCTTAGTATTAATTGATGCAACAAAAGGTGTACGTACACAAACTCTTCGCCACCTAACTATCTGCGAACTTATGGGCGTAAGTCGCATCATTGTGGCAATCAATAAGCTTGATGCGATGGAATATAAAGAATCTGTTTTTAATGAAATCGCTGCAGATATCTCAAAAACTATTGGCCGATTAGGCTTAAAAGACGTCGTTCTTATTCCATTAAGCGCGCTAGCTGGCGATAACGTGGTTTATAAAACGGACGTCATGCCTTGGTATTCAGGACCTACGCTGCAAGAAGCGATCCAAGAGTGGCGCTCACCTGTAGTTGCTGGTGCCTCAGGTTTGATGCGTGCGCAGTTAATCTCTCGCGCAGATGATTTCCGTGGAGTTGCCGGAACAGTTACTCAAGGCGAATTTGCAGTTGGAAATGAAGTCACAATCTTCCCAAGCAACAAGAAGGCAACTGTTGCAAAAGTTGTAACCTTTAATAAAGAGATTGCAAAGGCAGAGACCAATAAAGCTGTGACTTTAGTTCTTGAACCAGAGGTAGATGTTGCTCGTGGAGATGTAATTGCAACTTCAGCCGAAGAATTATCAGCAGCCGACCGATTCTCTGCGCATATTGTCTGGCTAGATGAAGAGGCGCTTATCCATAGCCGTTCATACATGCTCTTCTCAGGACCTTCATCTTCTCCAGCGATGATTACCAAAATTAAACACCGTTTAGATGTAAATACCGGTGATCAGATGTCTGCGGATACGTTAACTATGAACGATATCGGCGATGTAGAAATTGCAACTGATATCCCAATGATTTTAAAGCCATACGAATCATCACGTGAATTCGGAAATTTCATTCTGGTCGATCGCCTAACTCAGCGCACAGTTGGCGCTGGCATGATTCGTCACTCGTTACGTCGCGCTACAAATGTGCATCACCAGAATTACGAATTAAATAAAGCACAACGCAGCGCACAGAAGAATCAGAAAGCTCGTGCAATTTGGTTAACCGGTCTATCTGGTTCAGGTAAATCAACTATTGCTAATGCGCTAGAACAAACTCTCTTTGCAAATGGCGCACACTGCTATGTATTAGATGGTGACAATTTACGTCTTGGTTTAAATATGGATTTAGGTTTCACTCCAGAAGATCGCGCTGAGAATGTTCGTCGCGTATCTGAGGTCGCTAAGTTGATGGTTGACGCTGGTTTAATAGTGATTTCAGCGCTTGTTAGCCCATTTGAAACTGATAGAAATAGAGCGAAATCCATCTTTGAAGAGGGCGAATTCCTAGAAGTATTCGTTGATACACCGGTAGAGATTTGTCAGCAACGAGATCCAAAGGGTCTTTATAAGAAATCAGCTGCGGGAGAGATTCCAAACTTCACTGGCGTTGGACAAGATTACGAGCGCCCAAAGTACCCAGACTTGGTCCTTGATGGCACTGCGTCGCTAGAAGAGAACGTACAAAAGTTAGTTAAATTGATTCTATGAATTGGCTCGTATTCGCAATCGTGGGTTC
>CAZMDJ010000020.1:0-8813 GCA_964565165.1 uncultured Actinomycetes bacterium
ACTCCAAACTCTTCCTGTATACCTCTCAACACAGCTTCTTCAAGTGATTCATTAAGTTCCTTAAAAGCTTGCAGTGGAAAATAAACTTCACCGCGGACCTCAATTAACTCAGGTACTTTCTTGCCTTTTAGTTCGTGAGGTAACCCTTTAATAGTCTTAACATTTAAAGTTACATCTTCGCCAGTTGTGCCGTTACCGCGAGTTAGCGCTTTGGTTAGGACACACTTTTCGTAACGTAAATTGATTGCCAGGCCATCGATCTTTAGTTCGCATAACCATTTTGCATCGGGCGCTTCCTTAGCAACTCGTTCAAACCAAGTATTAAGTTCGTTCTCATCGAAAACGTTATCCAAGCTCATCATCTTCTCTAAGTGATCAACTTGTTCAAATGTCGTTGCAAATCCGCCGCCAATTCCCAGCGTTGGTGAATCTTCTGCGCGAAGTTCTGGATGTTCTTTCTCTAATTGTTCTAGTTCGCGCATCAACTTATCAAAGTGCGCATCTGTAACTGTTGGATTATCTAAGACGTAATAACGAAAGATATGGTCGCGGATCTCTTCTGTTAGTTCAGCGATTCTTTGGCGCGGATTCATGCAGTCTCACAAATTGTTGCTGAACCAACTACGCGATCACCATCATAAATAACTGCAGCCTGACCTGTTGCAAGTCCAAGTAACGGCTTATCTAATTCAATTTCAACGCCATCTGTTGTTTGACGATATTTACAATCAAGTGGAGCGCCATGTGCACGAACCTGTACGTAGCCAGTTAGCCACTCATTACCTGGATTTGGTCCGCACCAAACTGGTTTCTCTCCCACAATTCTGGTCACTGCTAAATCTTCCCTTGAACCCACGACAACGGTGTTGCTCTTAGGTTCGATCTTTAAAACAAATCGCGGATTTCCATCTGCTGCCGGAACAGTTAAACCTAAACCTTTACGTTGTCCGATTGTGTAGGTGTACGCGCCTTTGTGGTGGCCAATTACTTTTCCATCTTGATCAACGATCGGTCCCTCTTCGCTGCCAAGTCTTTCGCGCAACCAACCTGCATTATCACCGCTAGGAACAAAACAAATATCGTGGCTATCAGGTTTATTGGCAACAGCTAGACCTTTTGCTTCTGCCTCTTTGCGGATATCAACTTTCTCAGTATCACCAAGTGGAAAGTAAGCACCTTGTAACTGTTCTCGAGTTAATACCGCTAAAACATACGATTGATCTTTGCTGTTATCGATTGCGCGGTGCAATGTACGTTCGCCATCAAGTGCGCGCATATTTGCGTAGTGGCCAGTTACTACGCCATCAAAACCCATCGCCTTTGCACGATCTAAAACTGCAGCAAATTTAATCTTCTCGTTGCAACGTAAACATGGATTTGGCGTACGACCTGCAGCGTATTCAGAGAGAAAATCCTCAACAACTCCATCATGAAACTCTTCGGCCATATCCCAGATATAGAAAGGGATTCCAATTACATCGGCTGCGCGACGAGCATCATGTGAATCTTCAATGGTGCAGCAACCTCGTGCACCAGAACGATACTTCTGCGGGTTTGATGAGAGCGCTAAATGCACTCCAACTACTTGGTGTCCTGCTTCGACTGCGCGTGATGCTGCAACTGCAGAATCTACGCCGCCTGACATCGCAGCGATTAACTTCATTTCGCAGCTCTCGCTTTTGTAATTACGCCTGGCAATACTCCAAGCAAGCGATTTACATCAGCTTCAGTGCTCTGTGTGCCTAATGAAAAACGTAGAGTGCCGATTGCTTCATCTTCGGTGCGACCTAGTGCAATTAATACATGGCTTGGGCGATGTACACCTGCGCTACACGCTGACCCTGTTGAGCAAGCAATACCTTCCATATCCATAAGTAAAAGTAAGGTCTCGCCCTTTGTGCCTGGGAATGATGCATTAACAATTCCAGGAAGCGCATTCGAAGGAGTATTAATTAACGAATCCGGAACCGATAATTTAATTCCAGCGATTAATTGATCGCGAAGTTTTGAAACATGCGCAGCTGGATATGTGGTTAGCGCAGCTGCGAAGGCACAGATAGCTGGCGCATTTAGCGTGCCGCTTCGAATCTCACGCTCTTGGCCACCACCATGCAATAACGCTGGGATATCTAAACCTTTTTTAAGTACCAGCGCGCCAACTCCCACAGGTCCACCAATTTTATGTGCGCTAAGTGATAGCGCAGTTAAACCTTTAAATGTAACTGGAACCTTAAGAAGTGATTGCACTCCATCACAGTGAACCGGAATCTCGCCCGCAATTTCAATTACTTTATCGATTGGTTGCAACGCTCCGATTTCATTATTTGAGTGCATCACTGAAATCAGCGCAATCTCTGAACCGCGCTTTGCCACTAAATCTCTTAAGAAATCTAAATCAACAGTTCCATCTTTGGTAATTGGAATCTGAATTAACTCTGCGCCCTCTTTTTCAACCAACCACTCTGCAGGTTCTAGAACCGCTTTATGTTCGAAAGCTGAAATCACAATTACTTTCTTACCTGATTTCCAGAATAAACCTTTGATAGCCAAGTTATCTGCTTCAGTGCCAGAACCGGTAAAGATAATTTCACTTGGTGCGCAGTGGATAAATTCCGCAATCTTTTCGCGTGCCTCTTCTAGCGCACGGCGTTGATCGCGTCCGTAATTATGAAGAGAAGAAGGATTGCCGATCTGTTGCAACTGCTTATTAAATTCGGCAAGGGCAATTTCGGTGATGGGCGTGGTCGCCGCATGATCAAAGTAAATTGCCATTGGGCAATTCTACTTGCGTGCGTTTATTAGCTCTGCCGCCTTCGATAACACGCTCACCAAGTCACCAACAATGCCCAAATCTGCAATTTCAAAGAGCGGAGCCTCAGGGTCCTTATTGATTACGACAATATTCTTTGAGGTTTGCATTCCGGCTTTATGTTGAATCGCTCCTGAAATTCCGCAAGCTACATATAGATCTGGGCTAACGGTTTTACCAGTCTGCCCCACCTGCATATCGTGGCTGCACCAACCTGCATCAACTGCGGCGCGGGATGCGCCAACTGCTGCGCCTAATGAATCTGCAAACTTCTCAACGGTCGACCAATCACCATCGATTCCGCGACCGCCAGAGACCACAATCTTTGCTTCAGTAAGTTCTGGACGTGCACCTTTCTGCTTTGGCTTAGACGATTTAATAGTGACAAGTGAATTGTCATTTCCTTCTAACTTAATTGCATCCGGTACCGAAGCTGCAGGTTCTACTGAATTCGGTCTAATCGTAATTACCGGAATTCCGCGATTTACCTTTGCTTTAACGATGTAACCGCCACCAAAGATTGATTGAGTAGTAACAAAGTTACTATCAACTGCAATTGCATCGGTAATGATTCCGGATTCAAGTGCAATCGCAATTCTTCCGGCTAACTCTTTGCCATCCATAGTTGCTGCAACAAATACTGCTGAAACACCATTGCTCTTTGCATACTCTGCAATAGCTTTTGCAGATTGAGATTCAACAACTACCGCATCTCCTGCTGCGCCAACTAATTCGGCAGTTACCTTTGGATTATCTGCAATTACTAATACTTTGCTCATATCAACTTCCTTTCAACAAGGAAATCGACCAATTTCTGCGCCGCATTGCCATCATCTTCGATCTTCACACCTGCAGCACGTGGTGGCTTTGCAACAGCTTCAATTACTTCAGTTCCAGATGTAGCGGTAAGAGAAATTGTGGCAATCTCTTTCTTTTTTGCTGCCATGATTCCTTTAAAGGATGGATAACGCGGTTCGTTGATTTTCTCTACAACGCTCAATACCGCTGGAAAGTTTGCTTCCATCTCAACTTCGCCGGTATCTGTGATTCTATTAATTGAAATCTTCTTTGCGGCTACATCGATTGAGACTTTATTTGCAAAAGTTAATTGTGCATGGTCCAAGCGAGCGCTAACCATCGCAGGGATTACGCTCATTCGTGCATCGGTACTTTCAACGCCACTTATTACAAAGTCGTATCCACCATCAGAAATCGCCTTAGCTAAAACTTCTGAAGTTGCCATCGCATCTGCACCTGCAAGCGCGGGATCGGTAATCACTATCGCGTTTGTAGCGCCCATCGATAAACCTTTTCGTACCGCTTCTTGCGCACGTGTTGGCCCCATCGAAATTAATGTAATTGTGTGCTCGCCACCATCATCAGTTGTGCCGCCATTTGCTTCGCAGATTCGCAGCGCCTCTTCTATTGCATACTCATCTAAATCATTGAGCACTGCATCAACGCTCTCGCGATCTACGCGGCCATCAATAAATTTCTTCTCAGCCCACGAATCTGGAACTTGCTTTACGGTCACGGCAATCTTCACGTAGTTATGTTACTCATGAGTAGCAATTCTTTACTAGTTATTTACCTAGTTACAGAGAGTTTCAGGGCAGACTAGCGCGCATGCTTCAGGCCGATCCACGTTATCTCGGCGCCATTCCAACCGAAGAGGGAACCAACTTCTCTATCTGGGCGGAGGCTGCCGACGCGGTTGAGGTCTGCCTATTTGATGAGGTCAACGGCAAATTAACCGAGACCCGCTTCTCCCTATCCCACCGAAATGGCCCAATCTTCCATGGCTACCTAAAGGGAGTTCGTCCAGGACAGCGATATGGCTATCGCGTATATGGACCATGGGAACCAGAACGCGGTTCGCGCTTTAATCCAAATAAATTACTTATTGATCCGTATGCGCACCACTTAAATGGCGAGCTGCAATATGTTCCTGAGATTTATGGCCATACCGCTGAAGATGGTTACGGCGCCGGAGATCCAAACATTATTGATGATCGTAACTCTGCAAAGTTTGTTCCGCTCTCTGTTGTTACAAATGATTCTCCGCGGCATATCAATCATCCGCATATCAATTGGCAGGACTTAGTTATTTACGAAGCTCATGTCAAAGGTCTGACTTGGGCAAACCCCGAGATTCCAGAAGAAGAACGTGGAACTTATAAAGCGCTCGCGCACCAATCAACAATTGATTATTTAAAACACATCGGCGTTAACGCGATTGAACTTTTGCCAATTCACGAACATGCAACCGAACCTGCAATTTGGGCACGCGGTCGACGTAACCATTGGGGCTATAACGCAATTGCATTTAGCGCACCGCACCGCGCATACGCTGCAACCGAAGATCCGATTGCTGAACTACAAGCTGCAGTTGATCGTTTACATGAAAATGGAATCGAAGTTATTTTAGATGTGGTCTATAACCACACTGCAGAAGGTGGCCCTGGTGGACCACACATTACTTATAAAGGTATCGACAATCGCAACTGGTATCGCCACGGTGGAACCAACCATTACATCGATAACACTGGCTGCGGAAATACATTCTCTGCTGGTAAACCACATGGTGTTCGCGTAGTTATTGATTCACTTCGTTGGTGGACACAGGTAATTGGTGTTGATGGTTTCCGTTTTGATTTAGCACCAGCGCTAAACCGCACTGGAAATATGATCGATTCTGCGCTCTTTGCTGCAATTACTGCAGATCCTGTTCTGCGCCAACTTAAATTAATTGCAGAGCCTTGGGATATTTCACGTTACTCACTTGGTGAATTCCAATATCCATGGCGTGAATGGAACGATTATTACCGTGATGCAGTCCGCCAATTCTGGTTGGGCGATATTGCGCGTGGATATGGAGAAGGCGTAAGCGCTCTTGCTTCATCAATCTCTGGTTCTAGCAATATTTTCTACTTCCGCGGTCCTACAACTTCAATTAACTTTATTACCGCGCATGATGGTTTCACCATGAATGATTTGGTTACCTATCACGACAAGAAGAACGAAGCTAATAGCGAAGAGAATCGTGACGGTACAAATACAAACCGTTCTTGGAACGTTGGCCACGAAGGTCCAAGTAATGATCCAAAGATCAAACAGATTCGCAAATCGTTACAGAAATCAATGATGGCAACACTTTTGCTTTCATCTGGCGTACCTATGATCACAATGGGCGATGAAGTAGGTCGAACTCAACATGGATCAAACAATGCTTTTACTCTGCCAATTGATTTAAATCGCGATAACTGGAATAAAGAGATTGCATGGAATGGCGGCTGGGCTCTAGATTGGAATCCAACTGGTGATAAGAAAGATTTACAGGATGCATTCACAGAGTTGATGCGAATTCGCAAGACTTATCTATCTGACATTACCTCTGAATTCTTTACCGGCCGAATGGATATCGGAACCGAACGTAAAGATATTGCTTGGTTTAGCCTCTCTGGAAATGAAATGACAGATGAACATTGGTCAGATGGCGATAAGCGCTCATTAACTGTCTTCTTTGAAGCAGGTCCTAAAAATGGATTGGTTCTACTTATGAATTCATTTGGAGAAGAGACTACTTTCGCACTTCCAGGTGATGCCTGGGGTAATAATTTCCGCTGTATTTTTGATTCATTCGAAACAACTGCAACATATAACCCAGCCTTAGCGGCGCCTGGCGAAAAGGTCCAAGTTTCGCCACATTCGCTCCAGGTTTGGCTAGTTAATCGCTAATTACTTTCAAGTATTACCCCTTCGCTTTAAACTAAACGCATGCTCGCTCTTTTATTTCCAGGTCAAGGCTCGCAGACACCAGGAATGCTTCAGCCTTGGTTAAATGATGAAACTAAAAAAGTAGTTGCGACTTGGTCGCTACATATTGATTTAGATTTAGAGCGACTCGGTACAACCGCAAGCGCAGATGAAATTAAAGATACCGCTAATGCGCAACCTTTAATTGTTGCGGCAGGTTTACTTGGCGCACAAGCGCTTGGACTTTCAAAGTTCGCTGTCGTAGCTGGCCACTCTGTCGGAGAAATTACCGCGGCCGGAATTTCTGGGGTCCTCTCTCCTGCTCATGCACTTGAATTGGTTCGTCAGCGCGGAATCTCTATGGCTAAAGCTGCAAGCCAAGTCGAAACTGGAATGTCTGCAGTATTAGGCGGAGATAGAAACGATGTATTAAAGGCGATTGCTGATTGCGATTTAGTTCCAGCAAACGACAATGGCGCAGGTCAGATTGTTGCCGCAGGTTCATTAAAAGCTTTAGATAAATTAATTGAAAATCCACCGGCAGGAGCGCGCGTTCGTGCCCTTGCAGTAGCTGGTGCTTTCCATACTCATTACATGCAACCAGCGGTTTCACATGTTGCTGGATTCGTTGAGAAGGTAACAATCAACGAACCAAAGGCGCAGCTACTTTCTAATAAAGATGGCGCAGTTGTTGCAAACGGTAAAGATGCAATCGAACGTATCGTAAATCAGATAGCTAACCCAGTTCGTTGGGATCTCTGCATGGAATCTCTTGTTCAGCTTGGCATTACTGGCGTAATTGAATTTCCGCCAGCTGGCACTTTGGTTGGTTTACTTAAGCGCGCTACCCCAGGTATTGAATCATTTGCTCTTAAATCACCTGAAGATCTTGCTGCTGCAAAGGAATTTGCAGTTAAGCATGGTGCTGCATGATCAAAGTAAAAACTGGTAGCAACGCATCAATTCTTTCCGTCGGTGTTTACCGCGCAACAAATGTAATTCCAAACTCTGCAATCGTCGACAAGATTGATTCGACAGATGAATGGATTCAGCAGCGCACTGGAATTGAAACTCGTCGCTTTGCAGATAAGAACGTATCGGTAATCGATATGGGCACTACCGCTGCAAAACAAGCGATGGAACGCGCTGGAATTACTGCTGAACAAGTAGATGTTGTCATCTTGGCAACCATTACCTATCCGCACCAGACTCCAAGTGGCGCATCTGGTATTGCCGCGAACCTTGGCGCTAATAAAGCTGCAGCATTTGATCTATCTGCCGCATGTGCCGGTTTCACCTATGGTGTTGGCCTTGCAAATGATCTTATTCGCGGTGGCACTGCGAAATATGTTTTGGTAATTGGTTCAGAGAAGATTAGCGATTTCACTAATCCGTCTGATCGCGCAACTGCATTTATCTTTGCTGATGGCGCAGGCGCCGTTGTAATTGGTCCAAGTGATCAACCAGGTATTGGTCCAACTGCGTGGGGTTCTGATTCAGATAACCGCGATGCAATCACTATGTCATCTTGGTTAGATTTTAAAGATACCGATGCACCTGCAAACACAATTGCGTGGCCAGATATTGTTCAAGAAGGTCAACGCGTATTCCGCTGGGCCGTTTTCTCAGTTAGCAAAGTTGGTTCAAAAGCTATTGAACTTGCTGGCGTTCAACCTTCTGACTTAAAAGCTTTTGTTCCGCACCAAGCTAATTTAAGAATTATTGAATCTATGGCGAAAGATATGAAGTTATCGCCAGATACTTTGATTGCTGATGACATTCGCACCAACGGAAATACTTCTGCGGCATCGATTCCATTAGCAATGGATTCTCTTCTTCAAGAGCACCCAGAATTACATGGCCAGCTCGCGCTGATCATCGGGTATGGCGCAGGTCTCGCTTATGCGGCCCAAGTTGTGAAATTACCGTAGGAAAAGGTCAATTACTCGAAAGTAAGGGCCAATACCCTGCAGAATATCCACCTACACCGAACGAAAAGGGAAATATCAATGGCACTAAACGAAGCAGATGTACTTGCTGGTTTAAAGGAAATCGTTGAAGAGGTAGCTGGCGTTCCAGCAGCTTCAATCGAAATGGGCAAGAGCTTCACTGAAGACCTAGATGTTGATTCACTATCAATGGTTGAAGTTGTAGTTGCAGCTGAAGAGCGTTTCGGCGTAAAGATTCCTGATGATCAGGTTGCTGAACTTGCAACAGTTGGCGATGCAGTTAATTTCATCGTTAAGGC
>CAZMDJ010000020.1:8913-10265 GCA_964565165.1 uncultured Actinomycetes bacterium
ATGACAAGACGCGTTGTTGTAACTGGTCTAGGTGCCACTTCTCCGCTAGGCGGAGATGTCACCACCACTTGGGCTAATGCCATCGCTGGTAAATCTGGCGCACGGTTAATGAAGCACGAGTGGGCAAGCACCTTGCCAGTTCACTTCGCAGCAGAAGTTGTAGTTGAACCATCTGAAGTAATGAAGCCAGTAGAGCTTCGCCGCTTAGATCGCTCAGAACAATTTGCGCTAATTGCATCTCGTGAAGCATTCGCGGATGCTGGTAGCCCAGAATTAGATCTCGAACGACTTGGCGTTGTAATCGCATCAGGTATTGGTGGCGTTACATCTTTATTAGAGCAGTACCGCATCTTGGTAGAAAAGGGAGCGCGTTTAGTTTCGCCGCATACCGTCCCAATGATTATGCCTAATGGTCCTGCTGCAAACGTAGGTTTGGAATTTAAAGCAAAAGCTGGCGTACATACTCCGGTCTCTGCTTGTGCATCTGGCGCAGAAGCAATTGGTTATGCATTCGACATGATCCGTAACAATCGCGCAGATGTTGTTATTGCAGGTGGCGTTGAAGCATCTGTTGATGCGCTGCCAATGGCAGGTTTCGCTGCAATGAAAGCGCTCTCAACACGTAACGATGCGCCAGAGAAAGCATCCCGCCCATACGATCAAGATCGCGATGGTTTCGTACTTGGTGAAGGCGGCGGCGTTCTTATTCTTGAAGAGTACGAACATGCAAAGGCTCGTGGCGCAAAGATTTACTGCGAAATTGCAGGTCAAGGTTTAACTTCTGATGGTTATCACATCGCTGCTCCAGACCCAGAAGGTCGCGGAGTTATTCGCGCAATGCAATTAGCGCTTAAAGATGCTGGTTTATCTACAAAAGATATTTTCCATTTAAATGCACATGCAACTTCAACTCCGGCAGGAGATGTTGCAGAAGCAAACGCACTTCGCGGTGCACTTGGTGCAGATGCAGATCACGTTGCAGTCTCTGCAACTAAATCAATGACCGGCCACTTACTTGGTGGCGCTGGTGCAGTTGAATCTGTTCTAATTGTTAAAGCTATCCAAGATCGTTTAGCTCCTCCAACAATTAATATCGCCAATTTAGATCCTGCAGTTACCGTTGATGTAGTTCGCGACAAAGCTCGCGCACTTCCTTCTGGTGATATTGCAGCACTTAACGATTCATTCGGCTTCGGTGGCCACGACGTAGTATTGGTATTTAAGAGTCTCTAATTGATTGACCCCAAAGATCCCGAACTTCGCATTGCGAAGTTGTTAGACCCTGGCACAAATCATTTAATTACCGAACGCGATAACAGCGGCATGCTTGCAGCTCGCGGAAAAATCAAAGG
>CAZMDJ010000020.1:10365-11923 GCA_964565165.1 uncultured Actinomycetes bacterium
GGCCTTGCACACATCATTGCGGCAAGCGAAGAAGAAGCAATCGAAGATATTCGTAAGCTCGCTTCCCTATTTGCAAACCAAGGTCATATTGATGTGAAGTTAGAAGATGTAGATCTTGCACAGTACGTTCCTGATTCACGTAAACGCGTTTACGAAGTTCATCCATTAGTAGAAGAACTTCTTGATCATGACGAATCAATGGAGCTACTTGCTGATTGGGCACCGAACATGTTGACCGCAATTGGTCGTCTAGGTGGACGCACTGTTGGTGTAATCGCGAATAATCCAAAACATATCGGTGGCGTACTTGATGCAGCCGCCGGTGAAAAAGCTGCGCGCTTTGTTCGCATGTGCGATGCCTTTGGTATTCCGATGGTTGTCATTGCAGATGTTTCTGGATTCCTACCTGGAGCAGGTCAAGAATGGGAAGGCGCAGTTCGACGCGGCGCGAAGTTACTTCACGCATTCGGTGAAGCGGTGGTTCCTCGTGTAACTCTGATTACCCGCCACGCTTATGGCGGAGCGTATGTTGCGATGAATTCACGTGCGCTTGGCGCAACCAAGGTATTTGCTTGGCCAAATGCGGATGTTGCAGTTATGGGTTCTGTTGCGGCAGTTCGCGTATTGCACCGTCGTTTACTTGCTGATGTTTCAGCAGACCAGCGCGAAAACATGGAGCTAGAACTTGCAGCAAAACACGAACAAGAATCTGGTGGAGTTCAACGCGCAATTGAAATCGGCGTAGTTGATTCGGTTATCCAGCCAGATAAGACTCGTTCAGAGATAGCACGTGCAATTGCATCCGCGCCATATCGCCGCGGTGCCCACGGCAATATTCCTCTCTAGATATCTAATCTTCCTGCGCTACGAAGTGCGCCTAGGAATTCTTGAAGATCTCCACTTTTTGGCGAATCAAAGATTTCATTTGGAGTTCCTGATTCAACTATTCGGCCATTTTTCAAATAAAGAACTTGATCAGCGACTTGTTTTGCAAAACCCATTTCATGAGTCGCAATAATCATGGTTATACCCTCAGATTTAAGTTCATTTATCAAAGTAAGTACTTCGGCAATTAAAACTGGGTCAAGAGCGCTGGTTACTTCATCGAGAAGCAGTAGCTTTGGTTTAGTCATGATTGCGCGAAGAATTGCCACGCGTTGTTGCTGTCCACCGCTTAATAACTCTGGGTATTGATCAGCTTTTTCAAGCAGACCGAAACGATTTAAAAGATCTTTCGCTCTCTGCTCTGCCTCTGATTTCGAGACTTTATGGACCAAGGTAGGCGCAAGAACTAAATTTTGCATGACTGTTAAATGAGGAAAGAGATTAAAAGATTGGAATACAGAACCAATCCTTGATCGAATTTCGTCTTTGTCGACACCAAATTCTGAAATCTCTGCCGAATCTAGGAATATTTCGCCATCATCAATCGATTCCAACAAATTAATGCATCGTAATAATGTACTCTTTCCAGAACCGCTCGCTCCAATTAATACTTTTACTTCATGTGCATCTATTTCAAAGTTAATATCGTCAAGAACTAAATTTTCTCCAAAAC
>CAZMDJ010000020.1:12023-16899 GCA_964565165.1 uncultured Actinomycetes bacterium
TGCACTAAATGGAAACCTTGAGCAGTCAAAACAATCGCCGCAACAGCTCCAAAGAAAAGTAAGGAACTAATTGCAGCGATTGTTTTAGATCTGCGTGCTGCCTGACGGGCTGCTTCCTCGCGCTTTAATCGTGAAGCGGAAGGTGAGTAAGTCATCAGGTTTTTTAGAGACTTCTAATTACTTTAGTACCGGTGCGCCAGCAGTATTTGATAACCACTTATCTGCAAGCTTCTTCAATGTGCCGTTCTTACGAAGTGCATCAACTGCAGCTGAAACTTTTGCAGTTAGTGGGCTTCCCTTTGTAAGGACTAATCCGAACTGTTCTGCAGTTCCTGTACCTGGAAGTTGTCCAACAAGAACTGCTCCATCAACAGTTGCAGCAAGATAGAACGCTGTTGGTAAATCAACCACAATTCCATCAATTTGCTTTGCTTTAAGAGCTGCGACAGCTAAATCGTTAGTGTTGTAAACGCTAGCTGCACCCTTAGGCTTAATTACATTCTTTACCGCTGTTAGTGAGGTGGTCCCGACAGCTGCGCCAAACTTTGCATTCTTTAGAGCCGCAAGGGTTTTCGCGGTTGCAATCGATGAACCCTTAATAGACACAACAGTCTGCGCAACATCGTAGTAACCGGTTGAGAAATCAACTGCCTTTTTACGTTCTGGCGTAATTGATACCTGGTTGATATCAAAATCGTAGTTCTTCTTGCCTGGCTGAATTACTGAATCAAATGTTGCCGTAACCCACTTAACTTGCTTCGCTGAATATCCAAGTTGCTTCGCAATAGCGTATGCAACTGCTGATTCATAACCTTTTCCATTTGAAGGAGTATTGCTATCAAACCAAGGTGAATAAGCAGGATTATCTGTAGCAATCGTGAGAACACCCTTGTTGACAGTGCCTGTGAGCGCTGCATTTGCCGGTGTAATTGAAGTTGCAACTAAAGCTGCAGCGAAAGCAGCGATAATAATTTTCTTGTTCATTGAATAACTATTCCTTTTGAGAATAAACGCACTTGCGCGCTTGCCAGACTTTCTGGCCAGGTCATCACCCGGAGCACCCCACCGCGGTTGGAGGGTTGCTGATCGATCAGCCGGGGCTATTGATCGATGCTCTTGACCAGCACGAACACTATAAAAATCGGCGGGCAAAATCTACTTGCAACTAATTTGCGTTAATTACTCTTAAAAGTAACCGTTACCGTCGCGGTTACGGTTTTATCAATAGTTGAAGTGTCATACATTCCGTAATCAGAGGTCATTGTTGAATCAGGAGTAGTGACCTGAATAGGACCTGCTTTAACAGAGGTAATTGATCCAACTTTTCCGCCTACCGCCTTAGTCATAGCTGCAGCACGATCCTTCGCATCTTTTGTAGCTTCGCTAAGTAATTCTGGACGGATCTTATTTAGAGTTGAAACATAATATTGAGGACCATAATTACTTACGTTAACGCCAAGTTGAAGTAAAGAACCAATGTTCTGGCTGAGTTTAGAAACCAACTGAACATCTTTTGTGCGCACGGTAATTTCACGGCTAGCTCGGTAGTTCAAAATACGGCCAGTTGGATTACCGTTGATGTACTCCTCTGTTGGGTATGAACTGATAGCGCCAAGTGTTAATTGATCAGATTTAATTCCGCCATCAACTAGGTACTTCTGAACTGCGTTAATACCTGAATCAATTCCGGTAACTGCACTTGCAGGCGTTTTGCCATTATTCTGAATTGATAAAGTCCAGACCGCTTTATCAGCCTTAGCATCTACCTTTGCAGAACCGATAACAATAATTCCATCGCTCGAACGAGTTGCGAATCCGCTGCCCACTTTGGCAAGTCCTACACCAAGTGCTAATGAAACAATTACTGCGGCAATTAAAACTGTTGCCGCTTTACGTTTTTCAATCATCTCGTCCATTTTTATTCCTTTTATTTAGATAGCTCTTAGCTGAGCAGTCTCCTGCAAATCTACTCCTCTAAATGGCTCTAGCTCTACTTCCCACTCTGTTCCGAGGGCCACATCTAACGATTCCCTCATCGCATCATCACTTTTAGCTAACGAAAACTTGATTTGGTTTTCGGTGATAAGAATATTTCCCATCTCATCAATCTGTGATCGATGCATTCCTAAATCAGGAGTATGTCTAAACATCTGGTTACCACTAGTAATTTCAAAACGTAGATAGTGCCAACTCTTTAGCGCGCTTGCTATTTCAGCGGAGAGATCTTTATTTGATCGCCATTCGACTTGAGTGCGTTGCGTTCCGGCATCAAGTGGTTGGGTACGCCAATCAATCTGAACTCTTCCGAGAACAGATTCGATAGACCATTCGACATGGCGAATGAGAGCCATCGGGCATGAGTGGATAGATAAGAACCCACGATTCATGTTTCACTCCTAGCAAGGCGTTATCTGCACCTTCCCCAGTTCAGAAGAGCCAATTGCTGGTGTGTAAGCCAATTTTCGTCCCAAACTCCACGTTTTGTCCACCCGTACACGCTCACGGCTAGGTCATTACGCGTGTGGCAGGTAGGCTTTCCCTCAGTCGGACACTCGAAGGTAAGTTTCAAAAGAATTTAGCTAGATAGATGATCGGCGGAGCCAAATCCAAGCTTCGTCAAGTTTTAACGAAATAGGAAAAAATTAATGGCAACAGGAACAGTTAAGTGGTTCAACTCTGAAAAGGGCTTCGGCTTTATTGCAGTAGATGGCGGCGGACAAGATGTATTTGTTCACTATTCAGCTATCCAGGGCAATGGTTACAAGTCTCTTAACGAGGGTCAGTCAGTATCTTTCGAGGTCGTCCAGGGTCCAAAGGGCCCACAGGCTGACGCAGTAACTGCTAACTAAGTAACACTTTAAAAAGAAAAACCCCGGTGAGAAATCACCGGGGTTTTTTTATTGCTAATTACTTCTTTGCTTCTGCCTTACTGATCTTGAGCCAATTAATAAAGCCCCAGATAACAAATGGCATATAGATCGCATAAAGTGTTCCGGTTGGGTAGTAACCATTGCTAAATGCAAATGGAACTCCAACTAGATCTACCGCAACCCATACCAACCAGAATTCAACATAGCCGCGGCTCATGCCGAATGTTGCTAACGCTGTTCCAGTAAAGATCCAGGTATCAACGAAGAGCCACTGCCCTGATTCGCCAAGGCTCTTGAAGATCTGCATTGAAACCAAGAAGAAAATTACGATTAAAGGAAGCAACCATAATTTCTCTTTTGTGGTTGTCCATCTTGGTTCGACCGCAGGAACATCTTTTCCTAAACGCTTATGGTGCGACCAACGAATCCAGCCATAAATACTTACGACAATTAATAATAAATTACGGCTTGCCTGACCGTAGAAGTTTGCATGTTGTGAATCATCACCAAATGAAAATACTGCGCCAAGAAACACTGTAAATAAAAGTGCATCTCCCAGGATTCCAACTGGCCAAGCAGCAACCAAACGACGCGCTCCCAGCACTGCACTTGTTAGACCAAGTACACCGCCGATGATTTCGCGAACCGCAATTGATTTGCTGCCGAAGTTAATTGTGGCTTCGAAGAGCCATTGAAGAATTGACATTCTTTTTTTCCCTTTCCTCGGTAACTTAATTTGCGGTTCCAAGGGCAAAGGAATACGCGCACGCAGCACGTAACCATTAGTTCTTTTATCCAGACTTTACTGTCGGCCTCAGAGTTTCACTGAAGTCAACCGGTACCTGGCTGGCACCGGGTCGCGGGCTTTAACCGCCGGTTCGGAATTTCACCGACCCCCAGAACTTCTGCGAACTATACAGAATGGAAGTTACTTTTTAGGAATTGGTGGTACTTCGCCGCTCTTTGCAAGCAAGGCGCTGACCTCAGCCGCAGGTGATCTATCTCCACCAACCTTCCACTTATCTAAATATCGCCAAGGGAAAACAACTCCGCGACGTACCCACCAGATATCGCGATCTGTTGTGGGCCAGCTAATTCCAAAATGAATATGTGGTGAAGTGCCTCGAGCATCACCGCTATCCCCGACTATTCCAAGAAGTGTTCCAACTTCGACGCGAACACCCACATCAATTCTATCTGCAATCTTCTTTAAATGTGATGCGTAATAACGAACACCGTCATCACCAATCATTGATACAAAGATGCCGCCTTTTGTTATCGGAGTTGGCTTCTTGTAATTGTAAGTATCTACTTTTCTGATTTCATCAATAACACCAGAAGTGACCGCAACATATTTGCAACCCTTCTTTGCCAAAATATCTGTTGCAGGATAATCGTGGTGATAACGCGAGTAGGTATAGGTGCATCCAGAAACTGGAAAGGCATATTTTGGTGCCGCTTCAACATTTGTTACCGGTGTTAATGCGATGACCATTAAAACCGCGAGTATTTTTCGCATGTGGGTAGGTTACAAGTAAGATTCGCATGACGAGGGGGTAGCTCAGTCGGTTAGAGCCCCGGACTCATAATCCGGTCGTCGTGGGTTCGAGCCCCACCCTCCTCACGTGAAACCTGAAAGTTGGAGCGCTGCTAAATGCGGTGCCTACTTGCCTAAACCAAAAGCAACTGATCATAAATATCGTCGTGGAGTTTTAGGTTGCGTAACAGGATCAAAGCAATATCCAGGCGCTGCGCTACTTACCACTTCTGCTGCGCTCTCGGTTGGCATCGGAATGATTCGCTACTTCGGACCTGAATCGGTAAAGAAAGCGGTAATTCAGAATCGCCCTGAAGTTGTAATTCAAACTGGCAACGTTGATGCATATGTAATGGGATCAGGTATTCCTGCAAAGAAATCACTACTTCGCAAAATAACTATGGAGATGGCTAATCGAGCGGATCTACCGAAGGTATTGGATGCGGGAGCACTATATTTAACCGGTGCC
>CAZMDJ010000021.1:0-16816 GCA_964565165.1 uncultured Actinomycetes bacterium
TGACGACATCACCGTTGCAATCCCAGGAAGCGATCCAACAGATTTAGTTCAAGTATTAAGCGATATTGGCGGAGTTGAAGTTATCTCCGTAATGCCAGTTAATTAATTACTTCAGCGCCGGCGCTAGGTAAGCTCTCAAAGAATCGTGGAGCTTTAAAACCATTATCCGCAAAAGCTTTTGTTACAGCTGCTTTTGTTTTCTCGATATCAGCGCGTTTGATTAAAGCAATTGCGCTTCCACCAAATCCTCCGCCAACCATACGCGAACCCAGCGCTCCTGATGCAAGTGATGCATCAACTGCTACATCAAGTTCAGGGCAAGAGACGTTGTAGTCATCGCGCAATGAAAAATGTGATTGATTGATTAGCTGACCCGCTTTAACAAAATCTTTAGCTTCAAGCGCCGCTACGCAATCAAGTACACGAGCAATTTCAGTAACCGCATGGCGTGCACGGCGGTATTCAACTTCGCTCAACTTACTCTTATTAGTTTCAAGTTCTGCGATTGTAAGTTCGCGCATAGTTTTGCCAAGTTTCGCGCCAGCTGATTCGCAAGCAGCGCGGCGTTCTGCATATCCGCCATCAACAAGCGAATGATGTGCCTGCGTATCGATAACCAATAGCTCTAAATCGGAAGCTGCTAAATCCATCGGAACCAACTTGGTAGATAAATCGCGGCAATCAAGTAGGAGTGCATGACCTGCTTTACCCAATAATGAAATTGATTGATCCATGATTCCGCAAGGCATTCCAACGAAATCATTTTCGGCCTTCTGAGTAATTCGAGCTAAATCTTTTACATCTAGACCAAGATTAAAGAGGTGATTAAGTGCAGTTGCAACGCTACATTCCAAAGCTGCAGAAGAGGAAAGCCCTGCGCCAAGTGGAACTTTTCCATCAACGAAGATATCTAAGCCTGTTTTAATGCCCATCGCCCAGATAACTCCAAGCGGATAGCGCTCCCATTTTCCATCAACGCCAGGCGTTAATTGATCAATGCTAGTTTCAAATAGCGAAGATTGGCGCTGCGCTGAAGCTAAACGAATCTTCTTATCATCGCGCTTTTTAATCGAAACTACGGTGCGACTTGAGATCGCAAAGGGAAGCACAAATCCATCCGAGTAATCAACATGTTCGCCGATTACATTGATTCGACCAGGAGCAGCTGCAACTACATCTGGTTTCGAACCAAATACAGATGAAAAAGTCATTGCATTGAACTCCAGGTATCAGAGACTATCTCTTCAATTCCACGCGTAGGCTGCCACTTTAAGAAGCTCTTTGCTTTTGAGATATCAGCAATTAGTACTGCAGGATCGCCTGCACGACGTTCACTTGCGACCGCAGGGATAGATGCGCCAACCGCCTTCTCTGCTGCTGCGATAACTTCTTTAACTGAATAACCATCGCCAGAACCTAAGTTGATAATTTCATGTTTACCTTCAGGAAGATTTTCAAGCGCCTTAATATGCGCATCAATTAGATCAACCACGTGAATGTAATCGCGGATGCAAGTTCCGTCTTCGGTTGGCCAATCTGTACCGAAAATCTTAACCGGAGCGGCTTCGGTTGCACGTAAAACATTTGGAATCAAATGTGTTTCAGGGTTGTGGCGCTCTGCCAACCAACCGTTCTTGCTCTTATGTGCACCTGCTACATTGAAGTAACGGAGCGAAATTGCAGAGAAACCAGATGCGCTAACCATGCGATCGATTTCGAGTTTTGTTGCACCATAGGGGTTCTTTGGCGCTGGCTCATCAGTTTCAGAGATCGGTACGCGCTTCGGTTCGCCATAAGTAGCAGCGGTAGAAGAGAGAACAATCTTTGAAATTCCGTTTTCTTTCATCTTCGCGATAAGCGCTTTTGAACCACCGACATTTACTTTTTCGTAAAGTTCAGGTTTCTCAACAGATTCGCCAACAAGTGACTTAGCGGCAAAGTGCATCACAGCATCGCAACCATCAAGCGCGTTATCTAAATCAGCATCATTTAATAAAGAACCTTGAACAAACTTAACATTTGCAGGCAGCGCATCTGCATGGCCTGTGCTTAAATCATCAAGAACTGTTACTTCGTAACCTGCATCTAAAAGAAGCGCTACTGCGGTGGCACCGATATAACCTGCGCCGCCGGTAACTAAGATTCTCAAAGTTGAACCTCACGAAGTTGTGCAGCTGATTGCTCTGGAGTTACATCCATGATGAATGCGCCCATTGCAGATTCAGAACCTGCTAAATACTTTAGCTTTCCAGGTGCGCGACGTACAGACGTAATCTGCCAATGCAAACGGAGTAGATCGCGACCTTCGCGAGCCGGAGCTTGATGCCAAGCTGCGATATATGCCATTGGGATTCCGTACACACCATCAAGGCGATTCATAACTTCTAGCGCGATTGCTGGGTATGCATCGCACTGTTCTTTGCTCAGTTCAGTTAAATCGGCAACCGGTTTTAGTGGTGCAACATGAATTTCATATGGATATCGTGCTGCAAATGGAACATATGCAATCCAATGTTCGTTCCGAGTGACGATACGTGTCTTATCTGCCAATTCGCGTTTTAGGACTTCATCAAATAGAACTTTGCCGAACTCTTCTTTGTAGCGCTTTGCAGCTGCCAGCATCTTCTCTACACGTGGTGGCAAGTATGAATATGCATAAATTTGGCCATGTGGATGGTGCAGCGTCACGCCGATCTCTTCACCGCGATTTTCAAATGGTGCGATGTGGCGAATAAACGGCTCTTTAGAAAGTTCATCGGTGCGATCACGCCAAGCTTCTAGCAAGGTACGCACTTGAGTTGGAGACAAATCTGAAAACGAACCACCATGATCTGAATTAAAAACAATTACTTCGCACTTACCAATCGCTTTGCCCATATCAGTTTCTGGACCTGCGTAATCAGGCAACGCGTTATCACCAAGTGGAGGACGTAGCGATGGAGATTTATTATCAAAGACCACAACTTCGTAATCTGAATCTGGAATCTCAGTTAAAAGCTCTGAACTCTTAGTAGGGCAGAGCGGACATAGCTCTTTAGGCGGTAAGAAAATTCGATTCTGTCGATGTGCGGAGATTGCGACCCATTCATTTACTAAAGGATCAAATCGAAGTTCACCGATACCTGGTTGCTCTTCTTTAGGACGCTGATCAACTGCATCGCGCTTTGTTGGCTTGCTATCGTAATAACGGATGGTGCGCCCATCGGCCATTTCAAGATCAGTTCGAATTACTCCGTTGAGCTCCATAGGTTGGCTATCTTACCTGCTGCTTATACCCAGTCGAAGGTTCGGGTGATCGCCTTACGCCACTTCTCATATCCTGAACTGCGCCATTGGCTTGTGCTCTGACTATGCCAAGTATTTTCGCGTTTCCAAATCTTCTTGATTTCGTCAGTATCTTTCCAGACGCCAACTGCAAGGCCTGCCGCAAAAGCTGCGCCAAGCGCCGTCGTTTCAGTAATCACAGGTTTAACAATGTCGATTGCCATGATGTCTGATTGCATCTGCATGCATAGATTGTTTTTTGTAATTCCACCATCAACACGCATCTCATTTAATTTGATGCCGCTATCAAGTTCCATTGCATCCATTACCTCTTTAGTTTGGTAACAAATTGCTTCAAGAGTAGCGCGTGCAATGTGAGCCTTGGTATTTGCTCTAGTTAAACCAACAATTACGCCGCGTGCATCGCTTCTCCAATATGGCGCAAATAAACCTGAAAAAGCGGGCACAAAATAGACGCCGCCATTGTCAGGCACTGATGCTGCAAGAGCTTCGATATCAGATGATTTCTCGATAATTCCCAATTGGTCTCGTAACCATTGAATTGCCGAGCCAGTAACTGCCACTGAACCTTCAAGTGCGTATTGGACGGGTGCGTTACCTAATTTAAATAGAACGGTCGTGATTAGCCCATTTTTAGATCGAACCAAATCTGATCCGGTATTTAGTAGCGCAAAGTTTCCTGTGCCATATGTAGTCTTTGATTCACCTTTGGTAAAACAAGTTTGTCCAACCATTGCGGCTTGTTGGTCGCCCAAGATTCCGGCGATCGGTACACCATCTGCTGTCTTTCCATAAATTTCAGAGGACGACTTAATTGTCGGAAGCCATTCGCGCTTGATGCCAAATATTTCAAGTAATTGATCGTCCCAATCGAGAGACTCTAAGTTCATCAATTGAGTTCGTGATGCATTAGTCACATCTGTTGCGAATTCACCGGTTAATTTAAAGAGCAGCCAGCTATCAATTGTTCCGAAGGCTAAATCGGTTGTATCTGAAATTTTATTCTTTAATAACCAAGCCATTTTGCTGGCAGAGAAATATGGGGCGATAGGAGTACCAGTTTTAGCGGTGATTATTGACTTGTAATTTTCAGAAAAATTATTCACATAATCTGAAGTTCGGGTATCTTGCCAAACAATCGCGTTGGCTAGAGGTGCTCCGGTTTTACGATTCCAAGCAACAACAGTCTCTCTTTGATTGGTAATTCCAATTGCAGCTAAATCAGTAATCGAGATTTTGGCTTTAGAAATAGCCCCAGAAATCACCTTTTGGGTGTTCTGCCAGATTTCATCTGCATCATGTTCGACCCAACCTGGACTTGGAAGAATTTGTTGGTGTTCTAATTGATGTTGGCCAACAATCTCACCCAATTCATTAAATACGATGAATCGCGTACTTGTTGTTCCTTGATCAAGGCTTCCAATGAAAGTCACCTAGGAACTTTACTTAACTACCGATAACATTGGCGAGTAATGTTTGATTCCAGCCTAAATCCAGAGCAGAGAGCGGAAGATATTTCGCGTCTTTCCAAAGAGCACTTTGACGTGCTTGTAATCGGTGGCGGAATCAATGGAGTAGGCGTAGCACTTGATGCGGTCACCCGCGGCCTCTCTGTTGCTTTAATTGAAACCAATGACTTTGCATCGGGAACTTCTAGCCGCTCAAGTAAGTTAATTCACGGTGGACTTCGCTATTTAGAACAGTATGACTTTAAATTAGTTCGCGAAGCTTTACACGAACGCGAACTACTTGTTTCATCTTTGGCTCCACACCTCGTAAAGCCAGTAGCTTTTCTTTATCCATTGCAGGAAAAAGTTAAAGAGCGTACTTACGTCGGAGCTGGATTAGCTCTCTACGATGCGCTTCGCGGATTTAAGCGCGCACTTCCTGGCCATAAACATCTTTCTCAGAAAACTGTGTCAGAAATTGCGCCAAGTCTTCGAACTGACATGATCACTGGAGCGATTCGTTATTTTGATGCGCAAGTTGACGATGCGCGCCACACAATGATGATTGCTCGAACTGCAAAGCGCCACGGAGCTGCGATTATTACTCGCGCGAAAGTTGATTCGCTAACCAAGAAAGGTAAGCGCGTAACCGGTGCAGTAATTTCTGATTTAAATTCCAAGAAGAAGTACACCGTGAAAGCTTCTGCTGTAATTATGTGCGCTGGCGTATGGAGCGATGAGCTTCATAAGAAATTCGGAATTGAAGCTGGTTACGAAGTAAAGATGAGTAAAGGTGTTCACATCACCTTGCCTGGAGATGCTATTAAGGCAGATGAAGGCATCATTATTAAGACAGCAGTTTCAGTTCTATTTATTATTCCTTGGAAGAATCAATGGATGATCGGCACTACAGATACTGAGTATTTAGGTGACCCTAACGAACCGCTAGCTGATAGATCGGATGTTCAATACATTATCGATCAGGCTAATCGCGTGCTTCAGCCGCGCATCAATATTGATCAAGTAATAGGCGTCTTTGCAGGTTTACGTCCGTTAGTCGCTAACAAGAAAGATACTGACACCACCAAGCTCTCTCGCGAACATACAGTTGATCGCCCGATTCCTGGATTTGTAAGTTTGGCAGGCGGCAAATACACCACCTATCGCGTGATGGCTAAAGATGCCGTTGATATGGCAACTAATGACATCGAGAAGTTAACCAACGAGAGTATTACGGCAAAGCTACCAATTATTGGTGCAGATGGTTATTGGGCGTTGGTGCAACAAGTTGATTCTTTAGCTCTTAAATATAATTTGAAGCAAGAGACAATTACACATCTTTTAAATCGCTACGGCTCTGATATCAATGAGCTACTTGAATTAATTGAAGATGATCGTAAATTAGCGGCGCCAATTGCTCGCGATTTTCCATATTTAAAAGCGGAGCTTGTATATGCAGTTACCGCAGAAGGCGCACAGTCAGTTTCAGATGTTCTTGAACGTCGCACACGAATCTGGTTTGAAGCGCCGAATTTCGGAGCTAATTTAGCTGCGCCAACTGCAGATGTAATTGCCCCTTACCTTGGCTGGAAAGCCGCAGATAAGCGCAAATCAATCGCTCAGTACCTTGAATTAGTTGAAGGCGCTAGTGAATCAGTTAGTAATTTAATTAATTAACAATCTGTCCCTTGCAAGCATCTGCAGGAACTTTTGTCGATGTACCAGGTTTTGGACTTGGTGAAACTGTCGGAGTTGGCTTTACGCCTTCACCCATCACAATCTGAATCGGAACAATTGCTTTTGCATGTGTTCCGGATTGATCAATAAATTGAAGCGATGCATCCCATGTACCAACCGGAATTCCCTTTACATTTAAAGTGAATGAACCGCTCTTTGCACGAACTGCATTTTGATCAAGCAAAATTGTCTTATCTGGAAGCACCAATTTAACAGTGCCGGTTACAACCGGAAGGCCCGATGGACGAAGTACATTTAATTGAAATACCGCAGGTTTATCGCTAGTAGAATAAGTAGCGTTAATTAACCCCATTGTGGTTGCCTCATTTGTCGGCATCATGTCAGCGATCTGCGGAATCCAGATTCCCTTTGTTAGCTCAACAAATGAAGTGATATCTCCACGATAAACATTTAAATCTAAGCGCCCACTTGGAACTCCGTACTTCTTGCCAATTCCGCAAGATGAGTACTGCCATACGACCCATTCAGAGGAACAGCTAGATGTTGTCCAGGAATGCACAAAGCAACCGCTTAACTTTTGACCTGGTTGGCCAAGTGGATCAGCTGGATTGATTCCGTAATGCGCCTGCCAAAGAGGATAATTTCGAAGCTCAGGATTTCTGACCATCGCATTCTCTAAAAACTGTGAATACGAATAGAGCATTGGAGTACGACCAGTTGCTTCCTTGACCATCGATAACCAAGTTGTGGCAAAGAGAGTTACCAATTTCTTAGAGGTGTACTTAATGCATTTGCTTCCGCTGTACTGAATACAGTTATTCTCTAGATCTAGCGCATATGGCAGTGAACGCTCGTTATATCCACCTACCGATGCCAAGCGCCAAATTGCCTTCTGTGCTTGAGTCCGTGCTTCGGTTATTACAGTCGCTTCATCAGTTGAATTTGGTAGGTATGCATAATGATAGAAACCAGTAAAAATGCCAGCTGCTTGTGCGCCATCCATATCAATCGATAACCACTTACGCGCATCGATATCTGATTTATCTTTTCCATCAGATGCTTTAATCATTACAAATCTGACACCAGCGTTATACATCTTGGAGTAATCAATTAACTTATCGCCAGGATGCTGCCAACGACTGATATCTACGCCATGAATACGGCCGCCAGGTCCGGCAAGTGATACCAGTAGAGATGGATCAGCTTGCGTAATTGTTGTCGCTGGATCAATCGTAAATGTTCTCTGATTTGAATAGATGCTTCCGGCTATAGCGCGGTAAGTAGCGCTACCTGCAAGAGCTGTAGAAACAACTTCAATCTTCCACGATCCACTTGATTTAGTCTTGGCACCAATTGAGGTGTTAGTCCAAGTACCGTTTAACTTCACTTGGATGCGTACCTGCACATTATTTCTCGCAGGTTTTAAGATGCCATTTAAAGTTACCTTCGGTTCTCCAATTGTTGGAGTCTTGGTAATACTTAAAGATAGAGAAGAGGCCGCGGTTGCACTTTCGATTCCTAGAACCATCAATGAAAGCGCAAGCAGGGCTGCGAAGGTTCTCTTCACCATTTAATCTCCAATTTAATTCCGGCCACATCATTGATTACCTCAGAGAGCATCGGCGCAAATTTACTTCGAGCATCTGCATAAGAATGATCACCGGAGAATTTCTCTGGATCTGAGAAATCTAAAGTAAGTGTGTTGCCATCTAATTGAGCTAAACGAGCATCGAAGAAGGTCAACCAAGCGACGCGATTCTGCGCCTCAAGCGCGAATAGCACCTGATTCCAATGACCTTTAAGTTCGTTTAACTCCACGAGTTAAACCTACCTTAAGGGTTTACCTGCGACCGTTAACTAGTTCGTAATAAGAGTTAAGTAGACGGACCCTGGAATTATGTTGACGGTCAAAGGCAATTCCCAGAATCAAAGCAGTACGAGTAAGCATCTGTTCCACAGATTTCTCTGATACATATCTCATTTTTGCAATCTCTGAATTTGCATTTCCCTCAGCCATTAATCTAAGAGTTTCAATCTGAGGGTCAGATAAATATTTACATCTATGAAAATCCACCTGCATTTGAGTTGAATTAATTGATTTCTCAATTGTAAGCTTCAATTTATCTAAATCACCATGTTTTGAAATTTGTTCTATTAAAACGCCATTTGGTAAGCGTTTTACATCAATTCCAATTAATCTAATATCTTCTGATTTTGTGGCGAGAACAATTCCCATATTTGGAAAGTTCTTACGAATAATTCTCGCGAGCTCAATAGCTCTAATGTGACCATGATCTATTAATAGAAGGACTGCATCAGGGCAATGATGTGTAATTAAGTTGAAGGCAACTATTTCATTGTCAATTTCGCCGATTACATCTAATCCAAGTATTGATAATGAGTTTGCCAATGTGCTGTTGGTGAATCCATCTTCACCGTATATAAAAATTCGCATTCCCATGCGGAGAATTTTTCCAACCCGTTAAATACATTGGGTATGGGGATACCCCTATTCAAATTACTTTGAAAGCTTCGCAACCACCGCAGGTATGTGGTCAATCAATTTCTCCGCTGAAATTGGCCCCTTTGATGACTGTGCCGCTGACTGGGCATGAATATAAGATGCGGTAGCACCCACTTCAATCAGGTTCTCCCTATTTACTTCCTTATGATTTAGCGCCAAAAGTGCGCCGAGAATTCCGGCCAATACATCTCCAGTACCTGCAGTTGCTAACCAATTTGTCGCAGCCGGTAATTGAATGACTCTAGTTTCATTTGCGACAACAGTCCTTTCGCCCTTCAAGAGCACTGTTACTTTGAATTTACGAGCCGCATCAAGCGCGTAATAAATTGGATCTGCTTCTATTTCTGCAGATTTAACCTTAAGCAACTCTGCCAATTCACCTGCATGCGGAGTAATTATTGTTGGTGATTTACTGAACCCACAAAGCGTGAGTTCTGGCTCCAGATCGCACGCCTGCGATCTGCGATTTTCGCGTAGGGGCAGCAAATGTTCGCCAATCTTGAGCAATCCGTACCACTTCTGTACCACTTTCAACGGAAACCACTGGCAACCCGTGGAGATCTCTGGCGCCTAACGACGTCTTTATGGTCCGAGTCCGTGTGGCAGGAGCAAGCAACCCGACCACCTTCTCAAGCGATGACGAAATCCGCCATTGCGCCAACGAACCTCCGTTGGCTAAAGACAGAAGAGGTATGTGAACGTCTAGGGATTACCCCAGACACTCTCTCAAAGTGGAAGGCGCGTGGATGCGCCCCCGCTTGGAAGCGCCTCCCAAATGGGAGTCACCGCACTCGCGAAGACTGGCTCAACAACTTCATGGACTCTCTACCCGGGGAGGCAGCATGAACAAGGTGAACATCTTCCCGGTGAAGAAGTTTGAAAACTCAACAGAGACGAACCACAAGACCACCATCCGGTGGCGGGTGAAGTGGCGCGTGAACGGGCATGACAAAACTCGTTCATTCACCAACCGAACCGAGGCAGATGAACTCCATCGTCGCCTAACAACAGCCAAGCGAAACGTCGAAGAGTTCGATGCGTTCACAGGCTTGCCAACTTCTTGGAAGAACATTCAACGCACCTTCGCTGAATGTGCCGCAGAGTTTGTAAGCGCCAAGTGGACTGGTTGGTCAGCAGCACATCGCCGAAGCACCGTCGAAGATCTCGCACATGCATTGATCTTTCTAGTTAAGCCCGGCGCTGTCTCTCCGTTTGGTCGAGAGGTGTTGTCGAAGGCAGCCCGCCTTCACATCTTGATACCCAACGCGAACGCATCGACAGATGTCGATGTTGCTGCCGCCACTTCATGGTTGAAGAAGAACAGCCTCCCCCTTGATCAAGTGAACTTCAGTGTCGCAAATCGGATGATGATTGCGATTACAAAGCTTCTCAACGGCAAGGGAAATGTCGCACCTGATACGCACCACCGCAGAAAGACTGCATGCTCTTCCGTCTTCGAGTACGCGATCAAGTGCAACTACGCGAAGGTGAACCACCTGGCAAAGTACGAAGTGCCTGGACAGAATGCCCAGATCGATAAGCGATCCATTCTTACCAAGGAAGAGTGCAGAGCCATCGTTTCCATCCTTGATGGCGGTACCCGCCGCGATCTAAGAATGTCTCTCTTTCTGTGCATTCTCTGGATGGCAGGACTAAGACCGAGTGAAGTTCTCGCACTTCGCAAAGGTGACTTGGTAAAAGATGGGCATGGTGGACATGAACTCATCCTCTCTAGAGCATCTGTTCCATGCGGAACTATGTACTCGAACTCTGGGGCGTCTAAGGATGACAAAGGGTTGAAGTGGCGCGCAGTAGGAGCGACGCGAGTTGTACCCGTTCCAAAGGAACTCGTGAAGCGCCTACGTGCGTACACCAAAGGGATGAAGTCGAGTGACCTCATCTTCGAATCGAACACACCGGGCGTGAGCCTCTCACTTACCGTGTTCGAAGACCACTGGGCGAAGATTCGCCCAGGCATCACGAAGTTGTACGACCTACGCCATACCAACGCATCGATCTTGATCTATGCAGGTCTGAACGTTGCTGAAGTTGCTGCGCGACTTGGTCACTCCATCGGAGTGTGCTCAAGCAAGTACATCCACTTCTTCAACCAGTACAACAAGACGTCGAACCGAAAGGTTGAAATCTTTCTAGCCCAATAGTTACACAACAGAAGCACAACTCGTGAGTCTATGCAGTTGTTTTGACTAGAGGCACAGTCTTAGGGGTACTCAACCGAGTACCCCTAAGAAAGGTCGAAGGAAATGTCCGATAACAATCAGAATAAATGGCAAGAGGTCACAACACCAAAAGCCACGGAACCCGATGCAATAGAGCGTACTGTTGATGAAATGGCGATTCTTTATCGCAACATGATCGGCACACCCTACACTCGAAAGACGTTGCACGCTATGCGCAATGAGTTCGAGGAGGTCCTTAATCTCATCGATCTTCTGAACGATGATCAACGTGCAGACGCAAATGCCACTCTTCGTTTAACTATCGGAAGAAATTCTCTTATCGAGATTCTTCGCGCGATATTGAATGTCAAACATCCAAAGAAGAAAGGCAACTAGCAGGTGCCACAAGCACAAGCCGGCGGCTCCCTCCTCTGCGAGGGAGTTGCCGTTGCCTCCTTCCCCACCAAATCGTTGATGGGTACGCATCTCGCAAAACACTGTGGTGTTTCGATTATACGCGACGGGGGCAACGGCAACTCCCTCGCACATAGTTTCATTTGGTTGTCACCAATGAATCTTTGCTCGGTCGCCGCCGGCGTGACTGGCGTTGTCTTTGCCCCCAAGTACGCGGAACAACGCGAACTTGGATCCTGCTCACACAACGTGTCACTTCACACGCGAGCCCACTCACTCCTCGCCCCCAACTTCGCGGAACAACGCGAAGTTGGATCCTGCTCGTCGTTGAGCGATCTCATCAACTACAAAGCGAAAGGACAAAGAAATGACTGACGCAAGGGACTTGGAGACCCTCCTTGCTATCGCAAGACAGGCAGAAGCGGGGCGAAGCGGATCTGAAGCTGCGCAAGTTGCAGCAATCCGCATCCTCGCAAACGCCGGCGGTGCGTTGCCGATCGCAGATTTGATTTCGCGCTACGGCGTTTCATCTCAAACTATCGCCTCGCTTTGCGACGAGGAACAACACACTGACAAGCGACGAAAAGTGCGCGCTCGGCTTGGAGAAGTCGATGGCGTTCCCGTCGTTTGGCTAACGGCTTCTGGACACCAAGCATCTGGAAAATCGCGCGGGTTTGAGGTGCGTCCGACATCAGATTCTCTCGGTCACGCTCTCGGTCCATCACGATTGGCAAAGTGGATTGAGCCGCTAACGCCTACGCTCTCGCCATTTGGTATCGAGTTATCGGTTACATGGGGACCTTCTTGCCAGGCATTCAGTCGAAGAACCGAAGCGCTTGCCTGGGCTCGACTGAAAACACAGGCTGATCAGACGGGTGACGTCGGAGTGCTGACAGGAGGTTTGATTCCTGATGCGCTTCTCATCGAACGCCGTCCAGTAACAGATCAAGGTGTACTGATGTTCGAACAAGCATGGAAAAGAAAGCCATACGATCGCGACGAGGTTGCTGAGACAGTCGTAGCCGTGGAGGTACAGAACGCCACTCGTCAGGCATCTGATCCATTGCGATCCAAAGTCGACGCGTGGTCAGCAGCAGTTGAGAACTTACAGGTTGCGAGCATAGTCTTGTGGATCGTGGAACCTGCCGCTTGTAAGGTGCTGGCAAGTCTCGGAGTCGGTGATCCCGTGCGACGTCCTGGTCAGATCTTCATTTCTTCAGGAGGTGCAGGTCTGGGAGGCGATGACTTTGCCGTGCCAGGTCCACGTTGGTGGGTAATGGATGTGCCTAGGGTTTGATTTTCCGTTGCTACCCAGCGCTGAGTGTGACACGCTAATCACATGTCAGAGCGTGAAGCAATTGATCAGTTCAAACTTATGGGGATTGACCGTGAGGAAGACCGACAACGACTCCGTTTCACTTTTGGCGATGTAATCGAAAATCAATCTGCAGTCAGAATTGAGACTGTGACTTCTACGCATTCGATAACCTTAATGAAAGCAGAGGAGAATCCAAGTGCCTAGTTGGAATGATTTGGCAAATGAGATACAAGAACTTGGTGGATCATTCGATGTGATACGTCGCCGCTATCTGAAAGACTTGAGTGATTACACTGGCAGAAACACAATTCTCTACTACTCCGGCTGGCTACAGAAACCTGGTGTGCAGGGAGCAGAGGTCAATGACTCAGATAAGAACGGCTTCATGGCAACTATTCACAATCTCGATAAGAGCAAAGGTTTGGATCTGATACTTCACACACCTGGTGGTGATATCGCCGCAACAGAATCGTTAGTTGATTACCTCAGACAAATGTTTGGTAACAACGTTCGAGCAGTAGTGCCTCAACTTGCCATGTCAGCAGGCACAATGATCGCTTGCTCAACAAAGAGTATCTTGATGGGTAATCAATCGAGTCTGGGACCAATCGACCCACAATTTGGCGGCATCTCAGCACATGGTCTGGTGGAAGAGTTTAAGCGGGCTAAACAAGAGATTATGGATAACCCTTCTCTCATTCCTGTATGGCAACCAATTCTTGCACGCTATAACCCCACGCTCGTTGGTGATTGCGAGAAAGCCATCGAATGGGCAAATGAAATGGTCGCTCAGTGGCTTTCCGACTCTATGCTATCGAGTCATGCAGATCCGCTAAATCGTGGCAAGGAAATAGTTGCAGAACTTGCTAGCCACGACGTCACAAAATCGCATGCAAGACACTACTCAGCCAAGAGTTGTGAGGCTTTTGGGCTTTCAATTGAATATCTAGAGAACGATCGAAAGCTTCAGGACTTAGTCCTTTCGGTCCATCATGCGTGCATCCATACTTTGACCTCCACGCCAGCACTTAAAATCATTGAGAATCAGAACGGTGTGGCTTTCATTCAAATGGCAATGCCGGCATTGGCTCAGAAGTGAATCCAGACGCCTCGATAGCGGCTTATCAAGTGCCTTAACCGTAGGATTAGTTCGTGGTTGCAAATGTAAGTCGGCGCAATGAATCCATACTCGAAAACGGTGTGGAGTTATTTGACCACACGTCTGCGTTCACGAATCATTTCTCAGAGGCAACTTACATTTCCCTTACGGACACAATGTTGAAGAAGAGCATCATGGATGCAATAGACCCATTCCGCAAACTACTCAAGGATGCTTCGCTCCATGATTTTGATTCTCAAGGTCAAGGCCCAGAGAATAAAGTCATGCTGGCCACGATTCTTATTGGCGTCTCATCGAATGGTGAAGTTTTCCGTCAAGATACTTCGACTTCACTTTATCGACCTAACACCAAGCAAGGAGACCCTCGTCTCTGGGTTCGAGGGTTGAAGGAGTCTGCTGTTGTTGGCGACTTCATGGGATTTGCTATTTCAAGTGACGGGAAACTGGTTGTCGCAAATCTAAGCCTTACGTCGGTGCGCGCCGATCAACGAGAGCGAATCTGGAAGAAAATTCTCGAATTATTCTCGAACGTGATTCCTCATGGTCGGAGTACTGAGTCTTCCATATATCTGGATCTACTTTCTAAGTTGTGTGTCATTGCACAAGGTGATTACTTGAAAGCAGTTGGATCCGGTGACTCTGCTGTTGGTCGCACTCTTGAGCACGCACTTGGAATTCGTATGAACTCAAGCAGAAATCCAGATTGGCATGGAATCGAACTCAAGTTTGGCCGACGAAGGCCGGCCCAGAGAAAGAACTTATTTGCTCAGGTCCCAGATTGGACGCTTTCACCAATTACATCGATTAGAGATTTCCTTGGTGTGTATGGCTACCACCGAAATGGACTGAATAGATTGAACTGTACGGTTGGCATAACACCAAACTCGCAGGGCTTGGCACTCAAAGTTGATGTAAACCGCCAGATCGTTGAAGAAACCAGTAACAACCCACAATATCCAGTAGCTCTGGTTTGGACTCTGAGCAAATTAAACGAAAGATTGCTTGAGAAACATACAGAGACCTGCTGGGTTACTGTAGATTCGAAGTTCATCGATGGAATCGAGTTCTTCAAACCGAAGGTGGCTATTCATACTTCATCACCTCGAACTGACTTAGTTCCAATCTTGATTTCAGGCGGTCAAATGACAGTTGATCACATGATCAAACAAACTGGAAATTCAGTCACTGAACGTGGGCCGGAGTGGAAAGTGTCTAACTCTGGGCACGCTCAACTCTTCACTGAGTTATCTTCTGTCGCTCTGGTTTAACCAATAAGTTTCTTGAGGTGCTTGCCAAGCGCTTCCGCCAACTTCACAGGAACTGCATTTCCAATTTGGGTGTACTTCGGTAAATCTCTCGTCCAGTCCCCTGAATCTGGATCACCGGCACGTCGACGACCACCTGTCGTTCGCTTTCCAAAGAACTGGTAAGAATCAGGGAATGTTTGTAGACGTGCCCATTCACGAACAGTGAGCACTCTTGGCTGAGAATAGTGAACGTAATCATCCGGAAGTGATGTCGCAGTAATCGAAGGACCACCTTCACCCCAGTGTTCCGGAAGTAGCCTCTGGGCGAACTTCTTCGTCCGCATTTCTTCTGGTATTTCACCACCGGAAGCAATCATGTGCTGGAACTTGAGAATGACGTGATCGGAATGCTTCGAATAAAGGTGCTCTGTGAGTGGTGCACCTTTGGGAAGAACTAGCCCCGTCTTTGGATCGAGACGAAGTTCCTTTTGAATATCAGTTCTCGCCGCCTTCGGGTAGAACAAAGTCTCGCCGCCAGAACTCCACTTTGGATCCTCTAAGTCGGAAAGCAGGTCTATTGGATCTGGCGCGCCACCTTTACCGACCGGCAGAAGTCCATCCCCGGGAAGCTTTGGGTTTCTCTTGAATGAAATGTCATCGCGGAGTCCGACCATGATGATGCGGGGACGATTCTGTGGCACGCCGTACTCTTTCGCATAAACAAGTTGCCATCCGATGTTGTACTTATGGGTTGATCGACCAACATTCACCTCGATCTTTTCAAAGGTCTTGCGCACGTCTGCCCAGATCTCTCCCTTTTCACCATCCGGAGTCCATCTCGCAGTTAGAAGACCACGTACATTTTCGAACACGAACGCTTTCGGTGCTACCGCCTTTACTACCTTTGCCATCTCTCGATAAAGATGGTTGGTTGGAATGTCTTCTTTCGTAATGTCAAAAGAACGGCGGTGACCGATTCCGCTAAATCCCTGACAAGGAGGTCCACCAACTACCAGATCAATGTTTCCGTGCTCCCGGTTCAAACGGCGAACTAGTGCTTCAAGTTCTGCGGGCTTGCGAGAGAGTTTTAAAATATCAAAAGCGTGGTTCTTTGGGTTTCTCAGGTCCGAGTCTTCATGATTGAGCAGAAAAGTCTCCATTGCATCAGGGTGCAACTCATTCACGAAAACGGTTTCAAAACCTGCTAGTTCTAGACCCTGCGAGAGGCCACCACATCCCGCAAATAGATCAATGACTGTTCCCATTGCCGTCCTCTCGCTCACTTACCTCGACGCAGTATTCCAAACTATCTACTGAAAGTCCAGGACCGCGGATGGCAATATATGAGATTGCACCGACAATACTTTTCCATTTGATACCACTCTCGTACCACTACTACTAGCAACCACCGGCAACTAGTGGCTAAAGTGAGCGACGTAGATCCAGTGTTTTAAACTGAATCCACGTCACGTGAAGCGTGGCGGGTGAAGGATTTGAACCTTCGAAGGCAGAGCCGGGGGATTTACAGGCACCGGTTAAATATAGTGCTCCCGCATCCAATACCTTCGGTAGATCCGCTCGA
>CAZMDJ010000022.1:0-16712 GCA_964565165.1 uncultured Actinomycetes bacterium
ACCTATTCCATGCTCAGACAGGTCTACGTCTTAACTAATTTACTTTAGTAATAAACCCTCCGAGTAATCGGAGGGTTTTTTATTTAAATTGCTGAGAAAGTGACTGAGAAAAAGCTCGCGTCTTTGTTGCGGCCTTTTTCGAGGTCAGCTTTGGAGGCTACGCCATAGCTTTCTTTAGATTCTCATCAATTGAAGCTAAGAACTCTTCAGTTGTCTGCCATGGTGCATCTTTGCTGATTAACAAAGCTAGATCTTTTGTCATCTTGCCCTGCTCAACAGTTTCGATACATACACGCTCTAGAGTTGCAGAGAATTTTGCAAGCTCTGGATTGTTATCAAGCTTTGCGCGGTGTGCAAGACCCTGTGTCCAAGCAAAGATAGATGCGATTGGATTTGTTGAAGTCTTCTTACCTGCTTGGTGATCGCGGTAGTGACGAGTAACAGTTCCGTGAGCCGCTTCTGCTTCGCAGATCTTTCCATCTGGTGTCATCAATACTGATGTCATCAAACCTAATGAACCGTAACCCTGAGCAACAGTGTCTGATTGAACGTCGCCGTCGTAGTTCTTACATGCCCAGACGTAACCACCTTCCATGCGAAGTGACATTGCAACCATGTCATCAATGAGACGGTGTTCGTACCAGATTCCAAGTGCATCAAATTGTGACTTGAACTCTGCTTCGTAGATCTCTTGGAAGATATCTTTGAAACGACCGTCGTACGCCTTAAGAATGGTGTTCTTGGTTGATAGGTAAACCGGATACTTACGAAGTAATCCGTAGTTAAGTGAAGCACGAGCAAAGTCGCGAATTGAATCATCAACGTTGTACATCGCCATTGCTACGCCAGAAGATTTGAAATCAAATACCTCTAGGTTTAGCGGCTCTCCGCCACCTTCAGGAACATAAGTAAGAGTTAACTTACCTGCGCCTGGAACCTTGATATCTGTTGCGCGGTATTGATCACCGAATGCGTGACGACCGATAACGATTGGTTTAGTCCAATGTGGAACAAGACGTGGCACGTTTGAAATGATGATTGGTTCGCGGAAAATTACGCCACCAAGAATGTTGCGGATAGTTCCGTTTGGAGACTTCCACATCTTCTTAAGACCGAACTCTTCAACGCGAGCTTCGTCAGGAGTAATAGTTGCGCACTTGATACCAACGCCATGCTTCTGGATTGCCTTAGCTGCATCGATTGTTACCTGATCATCGGTTGCATCGCGGTGTTCCATGCCCAAGTCGTAATATTCAAGATTTACATCTAAATAAGGCAGAATCAAAGAGTCTTTGATGAACTGCCACATGATGCGAGTCATCTCATCGCCATCAAGTTCGACAACTGTTCCGGTTACTTTGATTTTGCTCATTACATATCCTTTACATCAGCTTGCTTAGCGCGAACAGCTTCTGCTGCCTCGTTAAGTGAAGCTAGTTCTGAATCGGTTAGCTTTGTTTCAACAACTTTCTTTACGCCGGTGCGGCCAATCTCTGCTTCAACTCCAAGGTAAACGCCCTTGATTCCGTATTCGCCATCAACCCATGCGCAAACTGGCATCACTGCGCCAGAATCTGTGATTACTGCCTTAGCCATACGCGCTGCTGCTGCAGATGGTGCGTAGTAAGCAGAACCGGTCTTAAGAAGTGCAACTACTTCTGCTCCACCGTTACGTGTACGAACAACTAGTTCTTCGATCTCTTCTGCAGATAGTTTGTCGGTAAGTGGTGCACCATTTACTTTGCAACGTGATGGAACTGGAACCATGGTTTCGCCGTGTGAACCAAGAGTTAGAGTTTCAACGCTAGATACAGGAACGCCAAGTTTCTCTGCAACAAAGTTGGTAAAGCGAGCGGTATCAAGCATTCCAGCTTGACCCATTACGCGATTATGTGGGAACTTAGTTGCGATCTGTGTAAGTGCAGTCATTTCATCAAGTGGATTTGAAACCACGATGATTACTGCATTCGGTGAATGCTTTGCAATGTTCTCTGCAACTCCGCGCACGATTCCGGCATTAACGCCGATCAAATCCATGCGGCTCATACCTGGCTTGCGAGGTAGACCTGCAGTAATTACAACTACATCTGAATTTGCAGTTGCTTCATAACCTGCGCCATCAGGAGATGTTGTTGCGCCAATAATTTTTGTTTCAAAACCTTCGATAGAACGCGATTGGTTCATATCAAGTGCAAGACCTTCTGGTTTGCCTTCAATAATGTCTGTTAATACAACTGTGTCGAATACGTTGTACTCAGCTAAACGCATGGCAGTTGTTGAGCCGTAAAAACCTGCACCAACAACGGTGACTTTTCCTGGCATATCTTCCTCGTTTGTTTTTATCTTGACGTCAAGATAATTCTATCGTCCGTGTGGAAGGACAATAGCCACGATAACGAGCCCTACTCCAATTAAAAAGGGTAGATAACGCTCAATTCGACGCTCCTGGCGAGACCCCGTAAGCGCGATAGCAGCGCCAACGATTATCGAGCCAGTACGTACGAAACCGATTGCGCCTAGAAAAACTCCAATTGCAGCAGCGAAGTTAATTAGGCGCTGAGAAATCATTTACTTAACAGAAGCCGCAGCTGCATCAACAACGTTCTTAACGAGCATTGCGCGAGTAAGTGGGCCAACTCCACCAGGGTTTGGCGAGATCCAACCTGCAACATTTGCAACATCAGGATGTACGTCGCCTTGGATTCCATTTTCGTTACGTGAAACGCCAACGTCAATAACTACTGCACCTGGCTTGACCATGTCTGGAGTTAAGAAATGTCCTACGCCAACTGCAACCACAATAATGTCTGCAGTAAGTGTGTGATCCTTAATTACTTTGGTACCGGTATGTACCAAGTTAACAGTTGCGTTCTCTTCGCGACGATTAAGTAGAAGACTTAATGGGCGTCCAACAGTTAAACCACGGCCAACGATTGTGACCTCTGCGCCCTTAACTGGAATTTTGTAATGGTGTAAAAGTTCTGTGATGCCGCGCGGTGTACAAGGAAGTGTTCCATCGAAACCTGCAGTCAAACGACCAAGGTTCATTGGATGTAATCCATCTGCATCTTTAGCCGGATCAATCGCTTCAAGAATTACTTGTGTATCGATTCCCTTTGGAAGTGGAAGTTGAACAATGTATCCAGTGCATTCTGGATTTTCGTTCATCTCTTTTACAGCGGCTAACACATCAGCTTGAGTTGCAGTTCCTGGAAGATCAATACGAATTGATTTCACGCCAACTTCTGCGCAATCCTTATGCTTTCCACCAACATACTGGTGTGATCCTGGATCATCTCCAACAAGAATTGTGCCAAGGCCAGGTGTAATGCCCTTTGCCTTTAGTTCAACTACCTGCTTTGCGAGATCTTCTTTGATCTTCTTAGCGAAAGCCTTGCCATCAAGAATCTGTGCTGTCATAAGCGCGATCTTAATTATCAGTGGAAGAAATGGCGAGTTCCCGTAAAGAAGAGCGCGATATTTGCTGATTTTGCCGCTGCAATTACCTCTTCATCTCGCATAGATCCACCTGGTGAAACGACAGCAGTGATACCACCATCGATCAAAATCTGAAGTCCATCAGCAAATGGGAAGAAGGCATCGCTTGATGCAACTGAACCTTTTGCGCGATCTCCAGCGCGGTCAACTGCCAGCTTTGCTGAGTCCACACGATTTACCTGGCCCATTCCAACGCCAACAGCTGCACCATTCTTAGCAAGCAAAATTGCATTGCTCTTAACTGCACGAACAGAGCGCCATGCAAATTCCAGGTCAGCTAAAACTTCTGCGCTAACAGGGGCGCCTGAAACTTGTTTCCAATTCTTTGGATTATCGCCTTCTGCATCAATTAAATCTGTAGTTTGCATAATCAAACCACCAGTCAAATACTTTGCATCAACTGGACCAAACTTCTTAAGGTCGGTTGTAAGAATTCGAATATTAGGCTTCTTCATTAAAATTTCAAGCGCTGCTGGTTCGAAATCTGGTGCCACAATCACTTCAGTAAATACTTCAGAGAGTGGTTCGGCCATTGCAAGAGTTACTGTGCGATTGGCTGCTACTACTCCACCGAATGCAGATACCGGATCGCATTCGTGCGCTGCCTTATATGCGGTAGCAATATCTTTACCGATTGCAATGCCACAAGGGTTGGCATGTTTGATAATCGCAACTGCTGGTTCTTTATGATCAAAAGCTGCACGTAACGCGGCATCTGCATCTGTGTAATTATTAAAACTCATCTCTTTGCCATGTAATTGTTTAGCGTTAACAATTCCTGGAGTTCCGGCAGAGTAGACAACGCCCATCTGATGTGGGTTCTCGCCGTAACGAAGATCTGCGCTCTTCTTCCAGATATGCGCCATCCAGTCGTGGAAGCCATCGTTATCGCCCATCCACATCGCAATAGTTGCGTCGTATTCGGCGGTAGTGCGGAATACATCAATTGCCAATTGCTTACGTTCTGCCAGCGTAAAACCACCGCTCTTTAAAGCGTTTAATAACAAGTCATATTGGCTTGGATTAGAAAGCACTGCAACCGAACCGTGATTCTTAGCAGCGCCGCGGAGCATTGATGGTCCGCCAATATCAATCTGTTCGATGCACTCTGCGTAATCTGCGCCAGATGCGATGGTCGCTGCAAATGGATAGAGATTAATAATCACCAAATCAAATGGCGCAATATCTAACTCTGCAATTTTTGCTAAATGCTCTGGATTATTTTGGTCTGCCAAAATTCCCGAGTGAATACGAGGATGTAAAGTCTTTACTCGTCCACCCATAATTTCTGGGAATCCGGTGTATTCAGATACTTCGGTAACTTTTACGCCATTATCTAGAAGTGTCTTACAGGTAGAGCCAGTTGAGAGAATCTCAACTCCAGTATCTTGAAGCGCCTTACCAATCTCAACCAAACGGCTCTTGTCGTAAACACTTAGCAGTGCACGGCGAATGGCTTTACGATCGCTCATTTAACGCTCCTCTAACTTCTGAATGGTCTCAACAATTAATTTACGTTCCACAATTTTAATACGTTCGTGTAATGACGATTCATCATCATTTGGTTCAATCGCCACTGCGACCTGAGCAATTACCGGTCCGGTATCCACTCCGGCATCTACCCAGTGAACAGTGCAGCCACTTTCCTTTGCCCCTGCTGCTAAGGCATCGCGGATTGCATGTGCACCTGGGAAATTTGGCAGTAGCGCAGGATGTGAATTGATTACTTTAAATCTACTGACAAAGTCTGCGCTAAGGATTCGCATGAAACCAACGCTCACCACTAAATCTGGATTTACTGAAGATACATATTCGATTAACTCTGCATCCCAATCGCTACGTGGCTTTCTAAATGGAATTACCTTTGTCGGAATTCCAGCCTTTGCTGCTCGATCAATAACCTGCGCACCTGGCACATCTGTAACTACTGCAGCGATATCGAACTTTGCATCGATAAGAGCTTGCGCCAAAGAACCAGTGCCAGAAGCCAGTATTAATAGCTTCATCTACGGCCAATCAATGGAATCAGTCGAACCAAACCAACACCCAATAGGAATTCGGCGGAGAGAATAATTGGGAATTTCCAAAGTGAAGGGCCAACTGTTCCTAGTTCATAAGTAATCAGCGCACCAGAACCAAGGTAAGCCATTACAAATGTACTTAAGGTAAAGAGCGCAATAGTTTGGCGAAGCACCATGCGCCCACTATCTAGAGTCCAAATCGCAACCTGCGCACCAATCCCAATTACCACAATTGAGCCAATTAAAAATAATGGGTGACGTCCGGTTGGTAAAGATCCGAGTATCGGTAGCGCTGGGATTTTTCCAAGTTCAAAAGTTAGCGGCGCAATTAGAGTATCGCGACCAATCGCAAATCCTGCTCCTGAGAAGTAAGCCAACGTTGCAATCATGAAATTTGGTAAATACAGAAAGTTAATTAGCAGTAAGAGTATTCCGCCAATGAAACCTGGCTGCAGCACCGTAGTTAATTGGTGAACTGTCCGTAAATTCATAAGCAATGAAAGACCAATCATTAAAGCGGCAAAACCTAAAAGGATGCCCCAAATCTTTGATAAGTAGATTATTGAATGAGTAAATTTAAATTGATTTATCGAGAAGTAAGTTACTGCAAGAACAAAAGGTGTAGCGAAGATCAACGCCCAATACCAAGTTACATAAACATCGAAATTAGAAGAAATGAATGCAAGCAGTGATACCAGCAAGGTATAAAAGGCGGCATATGTCCAAACTGCACCATCACTATTTGTTTTATCTAAAGTCTTCTTTGCTCCGGCAGAAATTCCAAGCGCAGGTAGCACCATTGCACCCAGCGGAAGATAGGTAAACCAACCTTCGATGCCACTCGGTGGAATATGTAAGTGAAATGGAACTGCATGAGTTGCTAAGAAAATCCACGTTGCTCCGCGGAATGGATCAGTGGTGCTTGCGTATGCGCTACCTGCAATTGCCCATGCCAAAAAGGTGATGATTCCAGCTGGAATTAAGGTAAATAGGACGCTGCGGATGCTTTGCGTGAACGCGGTTACGAGCACGCGGTGAAGCCTAGCGACCCATTACTTGGCGCATTAGATTTGCTGTTTCTGACGGCGTTTTGCCAACTTTAACTCCAGCAGCTTCAAGCGCATCTTTCTTTGCTTGAGCTGTTCCGGAGCTTCCAGAAACAATCGCACCAGCGTGACCCATGGTCTTTCCTTCTGGTGCGGTAAATCCTGCAACATAACCAACAACTGGCTTTGTTACATACTCTTTAATAAATGCAGCAGCGCGCTCTTCAGCATCTCCACCGATTTCACCAATCATTACGATCGCTTCAGTCTCAGGATCATCTTGGAATGCCTTTAAGCAATCAATATGTGTTGTGCCGATGACTGGGTCTCCACCGATACCAACTGCAGTTGTAAATCCAATGTCACGTAGCTCGTACATCAATTGATAAGTCAAAGTACCTGACTTTGAAACTAAACCGATTGGTCCGCGACCAGTGATATCTGCAGGAATGATTCCGACATTTGATTGACCTGGGCTGATTACACCTGGGCAGTTTGGACCGACTAAACGAGTTGTGCCCTTCTCTGATGCATATGTGTAGAAGTATGCAGAGTCATGAACTGGAATTCCTTCGGTAATCACAACAACTAAAGGCATCTTCGCATCGATGGCATCGATAACTGCGCCCTTTGCAAACTTAGGAGGTACAAATACAACTGAAACATTTGCACCAGTTGCTGCCATCGCCTCTGCAACCGAGTTAAACACTGGAAGAGTTGTGCCATCCATATCTACAGATTGGCCACCCTTACCTGGAGTAACGCCACCAACAACTTTGGTGCCTGCCTTGAGCATGCGCTTGGTGTGCTTGGTTCCTTCAGAACCTGTCATACCCTGAACGATTACTTTGCTATCTGAATTAATAAAAATCGCCATGATTACTTTGCCGCCAACTCTGCAGCCTTAGCAGCTGCTCCATCCATGGTGTCTAACTGCTGCACCAATGGGTGCGCTGCTTCATTAAGAATTCGGCGACCTTCTGCAACGTTATTTCCATCGAGGCGAACCACGATTGGCTTTGTTGCAGCTGATCCCAACATCTCTAAAGCTTTAACGATTCCGTTTGCAACTGCATCACATGCAGTGATTCCACCGAATACGTTCACGAATACGCTCTTAACATCTTTATCGCCAAGGATGATTGATAAACCATCAGCCATAACTTCTGCAGATGCGCCGCCTCCGATATCAAGGAAGTTCGCTGGGCGAACATTTCCGAATTTCTCGCCTGCATATGCAACCACGTCGAGAGTCGACATAACTAAGCCAGCACCGTTTCCGATAATTCCGACTTCGCCTTCAAGCTTTACGTAATTGAGTCCTTTTGCTTTTGCTGCTTCTTCAAGAGCATTTGCAGCTGACTTATCGATTAGCGCTTCGTGATCTGGCTGACGGAACTCTGCATTGTCATCAAGGGTTACCTTGCCATCAAGTGCAATGATCTTTCCATCTGCGGTTTTAACAAGTGGATTAACTTCAACAAGGGTTGCATCTTCTTTTGTAAAGACGCCCCATAGAAGTTCAATAACTTTTGCAACCTGATCAGCGATCTCTGCCGGGAAGTTTGCTTCCTTAACAATTGCGGCAGCCTTTGCGCTATCAATACCTGCAACTGCAGATACCGGAACCTTTGCAAGTTTCTCTGGTGCAGTTCGCGCAACTTCTTCAATGTCCATGCCACCTGCAACAGATGCCATACATAGATATTGACGGTTAGAGCGATCTAATAAAATCGAAACGTAATATTCCTCAGCGATTGGTGCTGCTTGCGCAATCATCACGCGATGAACTGTGTGGCCTTTGATATCCATGCCCAGGATTGCTGATGCCTTCTCTTTTGCATCATCTGCATTATCTGCAACTTTTACGCCGCCAGCTTTACCGCGGCCGCCAACCTTTACCTGCGCCTTAACAACAACTTTTCCGCCAATCTTGGCTGCTGCTGCGTGCGCTTCTTCAGGTGTTGTAGCAACAGCGCCAGCTAAAACTGGAACGCCATGCTTTTCGAATAAATCTCTTGCTTGATATTCAAATAAATCCACGGCTAAATCTTAGTCGCGAATTTAGAGCTTCTCGACCGGCGCATAGCGCAGCAGTAAGCGCTTCTCTCCCAATTGTCCGAAATTAATGGTCGCTTCTGTACGGTCACCATCGCCAGCAATCTTCACGACAGTGCCTAAACCGAATGTGTCATGAGCCACACGATCACCAACAGCTAATGAAATTGTTGTCGTTGTTTTCTTTCCGGTTGCACGTGGTGGTGGAGCTGATTGCACAAACTTTGGTTTTGATGCAAATGTGCGTTGGCGCCAATCAATTAAATTATCTGGAATCTCATCTAAGAATCGTGAAGCAGGATTGTAATTAGGCGCTCCCCAAGCACTTCGATATTCAGCGCGAGTTAAATATAAACGTTCACGTGCGCGAGTTAATCCGACATAAGCAAGTCGACGTTCTTCTTCTAACTCATCGCGTTCGCCGAGTGTTCGATTGTGCGGGAAGATTCCATCTTCCATGCCAGTTAAAAATACGGTTGGAAATTCCAGACCTTTAGCGGTGTGTAGCGTCATCAAAGTAATTACGCCGCCGTGATCTTCGCCTTCAGGGATTTCATCAGAATCTGCAACGAGTGCAACTTGTTCCAAGAATCCGCCTAAAGAGATAACTGCATCTTCAGGTAAATCCTCGATTGGCTTCTCTTCGTATTCCATAGATACAGCAACAAGTTCTTGTAAGTTCTCGACGCGTGATTCATCTTGTGGGTCAGTACTATTTCGAAGCTCGGCTAATAAACCTGATTGTTCAAGAGTTGCCTCAAGAATCGTTGAAGGTTTGGTACCAGCTTCAACTAATACATGTAGCGCCAAAATTAATGAAACAAAGCTAGATAGCGACGCTGTAGCGCGACCACCTAAATCAGGGCTGTTGGCAACGGTATTTAACGCCTGCCAGAAAGATAAACCGCGAGATGCGGCAACACTTTCGATTGATTCGATAGCGCGATCTCCGATACCTCGTTTAGGTACATTGATAATTCGACGTAGTGAAACTTCATCTTCAAGATTTCCGAGGACCTTTAGGTATGCAAGAAAGTCTTTAATTTCGCGACGTTCATAGAATCGAACTCCGCCAACGACTTTATAAGGAAGACCCGAGCGCATAAAGACTTCTTCAAATACGCGAGATTGCGCATTGGTTCGGTAGAAAATTGCGGTATCGCCATACTTTGAAATCTGATCTTGCGATAGCTTCTTGATTTCGCCTGCAATAAATTCTGCTTCATCGTGTTCGGATTCAGCTACATAGCCAACTAATGATGCGCCGGCGCCGGCTTCGGACCAGAGATTCTTAGCTTTACGATCATTATTCTGTTCGATAACTGCATTAGCAGCGCTTAGAATATTTTGCGTCGAACGGTAATTCTGCTCAAGCAAAATGGTTTCGGCATCTAAATAATCCATTTCGAATTGCAAGATATTACGAATAGTTGCACCGCGGAAACCGTAGATTGATTGATCTGCATCGCCCACCACACAAAGCTCTGCAGCAGGGATGCCCTCTTCGTCTCTGCCGACCAGCTCTTTAACCAACATATATTGGGCATGGTTGGTATCTTGATATTCATCAACCATGATGTGGCGGAATCGTGATCGCAGACGCTCTTTAACTTCAGGGAATTTCTGGACTACTTCGACAGTCTTCATAATCAAATCATCGAAATCCATCGCATTGGCTTGGCCTAAACGCTTTTGGTAGAGCGCATAGACATCGGCGCAGATCTGTTCGAATTGATTGTTAGTTGAATTTAAGTAATCAGCAGGCCCAAGTAGTTCGTTCTTGGCGTTAGAGATTGTTGAAGCAAATTGACGCGGTGGATAACGTTTTGGATCCAAGTTGAGATCTTTACAAACTAGCGCGATTAAGCGTTGTGAATCAGCGCTATCGTAAATTGTGAAGTTATTGGAATAACCCAAATGATGAGCTTCTACGCGCAAAATGCGAACACATGCAGAGTGGAAAGTTGAGACCCACATCGATTTAGCGATTGGCCCAACTAATTCGGCAACGCGTTCTTTCATCTCACCAGCAGCTTTGTTGGTGAAGGTAATTGCAAGAATTTCGAATGGGCGAACATTTCTGCGCGCCATCAAATATGCGATTCGACGCGTCAGAACGCGAGTCTTTCCCGATCCAGCGCCAGCTACTACCAATAGAGGTGTTCCGCTATGAGCCACTGCTGCGGCTTGCTGAGGATTTAATCCTTGGATTAGCGGGTCATCTGACATAAGAAGCGGATTCTATAAGTCGTGGGAGACTATGCGAGTGGAACCACGTGACGATAAAGAGATTTCGCGCATACTTGTAGTTAATGCGCACCCAGATGATGCCGATTTCGGCGTAGGCGGAACAGTTGCGAAACTTGCAGCTAAAGGAATTGAAATTACCTACGTCTGCTGCACCAATGGTGATCAAGGCGGAGAAGAATCTGGCGTTCCTCAAGAAGAGATGGCCGCTACTCGCCAACGCGAACAACGTGATGCCGCTCGCGCTCTCGGAGTAAAAGATGTCATCTATTTAAATTATCGCGATGGACATCTCGAACCAACCATTGGTTTACGTAAAGATATTGTTAGACAGATTCGAATTCACAAGCCAGATCGAATGTTGATTCAAAGCCCTGAACGTAACTGGGATCGAATCGGCGCAAGCCATCCTGATCACCTTGCAGCCGGCGAAGCTGCAATCCAAGCGGTCTATCCAGATGCGCGTAATCCTTTTGCATTTATGGATCTAAAGAACGAAGAAGGTCTCGAACCTTGGCGCGTAAAAGAAGTTTGGGTTTACGCACACCACACCCCTGATTTCTGGGTTGATATCACCGATACCTTCGATAAGAAGATGGCAGCTTTAAATGCGCACGTATCGCAGACTGCACATAACACCGAACTTGAACGCATGGTTCGCGAATGGGGCGAACGTAATGCCGGCGTTGGCGGATTACCTGTTGGTCGTTTAGCTGAAGCATTTAAGATCGTTAATACTGATTAATAAAATGAAGCGCGATTGGTACGGCGAATTAGTCGATGCAATTAAGCTGCGTCGCTACTGGATTCGACAGGTATTAATCGCAGGTTTTGCCTCTGCAGTTGCTTGGCATTTCGGCAATTTACTTATAAATAAAGGTGGCTTGGTCGCTGCGATTTCATGCGCGTTAAGTATTCGTATCTCCACCTATAAGTCATTCCGAGAAGGTTTTGGCCAGATTGTTGGCACCGCTATTGGCGCATCTGTAGCGCTGATGGCAGTTAGCATCTTTGATTTCGGCAATATCGCAATCTTTACCACCATCGTGATGTGCTCATTTGTTGCTCGTGCAATGCGGTTAGGTGAAGTTGCATCGGTAAATGTTCCGGTAACAGCACTTATTGTTATTGGCCCAGGTATTAGTGAGAACACTGCCCTAACTCGTTTAGGTGCAACTTTTATTGGTGCGATTATTGCGGTCTTCTTCTCATTCTTTGCACATCCAAAGACTCCAACCGGTAGAACGCTTGAACTTATCGGAAGTTATACAAAGCGTTCGGCAAAGTTACTTTCAGATATGGCTGAAGGCGTGGCTTCTACTTTCGATACCACCATTGCTGGTCGTTGGTTGGCACGCGGTAGAAATTTAATTGAAACGATCCCAAATCTTCGTGGCCAAGCGCTTGAAGCTAAAAGATCTTCCAGATGGTTGCCAAACGATAATTCTGAAGAAGCAGAGATACTTTATTTGAAATCAGTTTCTACTGAACATATCATCGTGCAAGTACGTTCAATCTCTCGCACTTTGTTTGATTTATCTATCGATGGCGGAGTACCAGAACGAGTTCGTCGCGAATTAGCTTTAGCGCTATCTACTGCAAGTTACGCAGTTGCAGATAAAGCAGAGGCAGTAGATCTAGAAGAGATTGCTAACGATTTACGCGAATCTGCTTCAGTATTACGTGATGCGCTGATTAAACAGACCAATGTGATCGATAAAGAGGTCTTGGTTAAATTAGTATCAATTGTTTCAAATTTAGATGTAATTGCCGCATCGTTGGATGAGTCATCCCCTGCTATTACCGATGTTTTAACTCCAGACGAACCAGCCCACCACAAAATTATTGAGGTGAGCTGGGCTCGTAAGTTAATTAAGAAACTTTTGAATTAGATTCCAAGAATTTTCTTTTTTGCTTTTGTAAATTCTTCTTCGCTAAGTAGCCCTTTTCCGAGAAGTTCGCCTAATTTTTCAATTTCACCAACTGAGCTCGAATTTTGAGATTCGATTCTTGTAACTTCGTCTCCATTTAATTCTCGAATTTTCGCATTACATGTAGCCGCGAAAATGCGAGCTTTCTTCTCGTTGGCACGATTATTAGACCCTGATGTATTCAAACTAAAAAGACCAATTGAGTTATTTGTGGCCACAGAAATATAGAACCCTTTTTTTCGTTCCTTTTTCAGTCCAAATGCAAATATCCCAGTCAGAAGTAGTCTGCTTACTGTGACTCGGGAACGTAAATCTGCTTCGCTTCCCGCTTCCACTTCCGTTAAGTCTCTCCAAGGAATTACAAAATTATCTTTTCCGAAAGTTCTCTTAAAATGCAATCCGTCTTCATATGTAGAAATTGAATATGAGCCTTTTAAATTGAATGACTCTAACCCTGTTTCGTAATTCACTAGTAGTGATTTTGATGCTCTAGCTTTTTGCCTAATTTCCTTGAATTCCAACCTTGCTTGTTCAACCAAAGGTAATAATTCTGGATCTTTGCGCCATTTTGTAACTGTAAAACTCCTATAGGCAACATAACCAAGGAATGCAGATACACAAATCCATGAAAAAGCCGATTGGCTTAAGATAAGTAAGACAATAGAGCCAACCAGTCCCCAAACTAATATCGCGGCTGAATTCTTGATAAAAGTTCGAACGTAATCTATATCTGGTTGGCTCTGTGTCATATTTTACTTAGCCTTTTTAGTTAAATCGACTAAAGCTCCGCCACTAAACGCGCTATCGTGCAGTTCGATTTTTACTGGTTTTGCATCTAACGGCATATCAAACACAAGTTGCCCATTAATTTGTAGGCCTGGGTTAATTTCTTTTAACCACAAATCTGTTTGATCCATTGCCATCATTGCGGTATCGGCAGTTTGAAATTCTCTGCCCTGGTCATCGATTACTTTTTGATTCGAAGAGAACAGAGTTTGTGCTTCATCGCCAGTGTTCTTCACTGAAATATCGATGATGCAGAATTGTCCGCTTGCTTTCTCGACCATGAAACCAGAACCCACGGAAGTCTGGCCACACTTTACTTTCCATACTGCAAAAGAGAATTTGCCGTCAGAAACTGTTTCACCAAGACCTGGCAAAGTATCTTTCTTAGATTCCTGAACCTTTTCATTCGAACTAGATGATTCGCTACTTGAAGAACTATCGCTTCCAGAACCTGTGGCAGCGCCAAAGACAGCTAAAAACAAAAATACAACAACAATTTTCTGCCATGTTTTTAGAGCTTTGAATTTATCTAACAAACCTCGCATTTGTTACTCCTATGGTTGACCCGACTAACAGTTCAACCATAGTTCAACGCGAATATTCTGTAAGTAGTTCAGATAAAAGATTGCAAAGCAGGACTGGTCATGCTCTTCATCATATTAAGAAACTTTTGCGGAGATAATCTGTACAGGCTGTGCGGTAAACCCGTCGCCTGAGTAAACCAATTGGCCGCTTGAATCCTTGGAGATTGCGCCCTGCTTAGCTACATATTTCACGATATCTAAGCCCTTAGTGATCTTGCCCCAGATTGTGTAGTTCGCACCAAGTGAGGTGTCTTCATAAACAAAGAAGACTTGAGAACCGTTTGTGCTTGGTCCTGAGTTTGCCATCGCAACTGTTCCAGCTGGATAGTTATTAGTTACATTCTTTGGAAGATTCTCATCTTTGTAACCCTTCCAACCGGTTGGTGAACCTGCACCTGTAAGAGTTGGATCTCCACACTGAAGTACATATAGACCTTGTGTTGTTAAACGATGGCAGAGTGAATTGTTGAAGTACTTGCCCTTGATTAACGCTGCTAATGAAGTAATTGTGATCGGTGCCTTTGGATTCAAAGTAACTTCAACTACTCCGCAGTTAGTGCTGAATGTGAATTTCTTTGGAAGTGGGTTTGCTGCCTTTGTTGGCTGCGCAACCTTTCCAGGTGTGTGAGCTTTCGCTGTTGCCTGTGCGCACTTAACTGCAGCTTGTGCAGGTGTTGCAACTACGGCAACGGTTGTAATTGCTAAAGCAGATACAAAGAAGATAGCTAACTTTTTCATTATTCCCATTCAATCGTTCCAGGTGGCTTACTTGTAATGTCTAAAACTACACGATTGACTTCACGAACTTCATTCGTGATTCGTGTAGAAATCTTCTCAAGAAGTTCATATGGCAATCTCGACCAATCCGCAGTCATCGCATCTTCACTAGATACTGGGCGGAGCACAATTGGGTGGCCATAAGTACGTCCATCACCTTGTACGCCGACGCTTCGAACATCTGCCAATAAAACTACTGGGCATTGCCAGATCGAACGATCTTGGCCAGCTGCCTTTAACTCTTCACGTGCAATTGCATCTGCTTGGCGAAGTACATCTAAACGATCAGCAGTAACTTCTCCGATGATGCGAACTCCAAGGCCAGGACCTGGGAATGGTTGACGCCAAACAATCTCTTCAGGCAAACCTAATTGCAGACCAACCTGACGAACTTCATCTTTGAATAATGTGCGCAGTGGTTCTACAAGTTTGAACTTCAAATCATCAGGTAATCCGCCAACATTATGGTGCGATTTAATATTTGCAGTGCCGGTTCCGCCGCCAGATTCAACAACATCTGGATACAAAGTTCCCTGCACTAAGAATTCAACTTCTCCGCCTGATGCGATATCGCGAGCAGCTTTCTCAAATGAGCGGATAAATTCGCGGCCAATAATCTTGCGCTTCTCTTCTGGATCTTTTACTCCAGCTAACGCATCCAAGAATTGCTTCTTTGCATCTACAACAACAAGATCAACGCCAGTTGCCGCAACAAATTCACGTTCAACCTGCTCTGCTTCACCGCTACGTAATAGGCCGTGATCTACGAATACGCATGTTAATTGATGGCCAACTGCGCGTTGAATAATTGCAGCTGCAACTGCTGAATCAACACCGCCAGATAGACCGCAGATAACGCGCTTTTCGCCAATAACTTCTTTTGCTTTAGCGATCTCTGCTTCTGCAATATTTTGAGTAGTCCATGCTGGTTCGCACTTAGCAATATTGATTAACCAATTATGCAAAATGGTCTGGCCGTGTTCTGAATGTAAAACTTCTGGGTGGAACTGCACTCCTGCTAATTGGCCGCTCTCATTTTCAAATGCTGCAACTGGGGTATCAGAAGTAGTTGCAGAGATTGCGAAACCCGCCGGCGCTTGAGTAACCGCATCGCCATGCGACATCCAAACTAATTGCTTAAGTGGAACGCCCTTGAAAAGCTTTGAATCATTCGCCTCTAATTGAGTGCGACCGAATTCAGATTTGCCAGTCTTTGTTACTACTCCATCAAGCGCTGCTGCCATTGCTTGGAATCCGTAGCAGATACCAAAAACTGGAATACCTAATTTAAGAATTTCGCCATCGAAAGTTGGCGCATTCTCGGCATAAACAGATGATGGTCCACCAGAGAGAATAATCGCTTGCGGATTTTTCGCTTTTACATCTGCAACTGAAATATGTGAAGGAACAATCTCAGAGTAAACGCTTGCTTCGCGGACTCGGCGCGCAATTAACTGTGCGTACTGCGCTCCAAAATCAACTACTAAAACTCCATTAGGCACGAGTAATCAAAACCTCAACGCGCTGGAATTCTTTAAGATTTGAGTAACCGCAGGTAGCCATCGCACGACGTAACGCACCCATCATGTTCATTGAGCCATCAGATGAATGTGAAGGTCCAACCAGAATCTCTTCAAGCGAACCAACTGTTCCAACTGAAACGCGTTCGCCGCGTGGAAGTTCCTGGTGATGCGCTTCTGAACCCCAGTGCCAACCAAGTCCAGGAGCTTCTGATGCTTTTGCAAGTGGAGAACCCATCATTAC
>CAZMDJ010000023.1:0-3194 GCA_964565165.1 uncultured Actinomycetes bacterium
ACAGGATCTGTCCTATTTGAAGGATTTGAAAATGTTTATAGATATTGAAGATAAATCGAAAAACAAAAAGAATCGGAATAATCCGATCAATTCGCACTCCGAAATTAATGACTTTGGGAATGGAAATAAGGCTCCGAGCGAATCCAACTCTCTAGTTAAGTCGTTTGATTTCCCGCTCTCTTCCCGCGGTTATCGATTGATTGCGCATCTAATTGAAGGCTTTCTTATTGGTCTTACCTTGTTCATCGGCTGGTTAATTTGGTCAATGTTTACTTGGAAAGAAGGCACAACACCGGGACATAAGGTGATTGGACAGAAAGTAATCGTCTATAAAACCGGCCAGAGTGCCACTTGGGGACGAATGTTGTTACGTGAAGTAGGTGCGAAACTGCTCTTAGCTATATTGTCATTCTTTACTTTCGGAATTCCCATTATCGTAGATAACTTATTTATCTTCAGAAAAGATAGACGCACTCTTCACGATTTGATTGCCGGAACAATTGTGGTCAACGATCCAGAAATTGCAATCTTTCAACCATAAGACAGAAGCGATTTAGAAAGTACTACCAGTCGTTCTTTCCAGAACTACGTCTTGAAATAGCTCGCTGAGTTTCGCGCTCTGATTGTTTCTCAAGAAGTGACTGACGTTTGTCATGACCCTTCTTGCCGTGAGCTAATGCTAATTCGACTTTAACTTTGCCATCTTTAAAGTAAATTGAAAGCGGAACTAAAGTATTTCCACCCTGCTTTAACTTGCCCGCTAACTTATTGATTTCACCGCGGTGCATTAAAAGCTTTCGATCACGACGTGGAGTGTGGTTGGTCCACGAACCTTCTTTATATTCCGGAATGTGCATTCCATGAAGCCAGACTTCGCCATCCAAAATCATTGCAAAGCCATCAGTTAATGAGGCGCGGCCTTCGCGTAGAGATTTAACTTCGGTGCCCTGCAAAACAATGCCACACTCGAAAGTTTCGTCGACAAAATAGTCATGGCGCCCTTTTTTATTCTGGGCGATGACTTTCTTGCCGGTTTCTTTAACCATAATGGCTAAGGGTATCAACTAACGAATAAACCCTTTAACTTTAATATGCGCACGATTGGCTACTTATTCGACCAAATCAATTGAAAATCGATATGAGAAATATGAGGTCAGTTAGGCCTTTGAAATTCACGAATTAATGCAGACGCCATCCAAATACCCAAAGTCCTTTATCTTTCTCGGTCAATGTGGTTATCGAAGACTTAATTGTGGTGCGATCTAAATCAGTAAATGGCGCCGGAAAAGGCAGCTTCACATTCGCTTTAGTCTCTAAATGCACAACGTCATAAACGCAATCAAAGCCAGTAATTTCATAATCTTTAATCTGTAAAGTCTTCATATTGCTAGTCGTATGAATCCAAGATTCCATTTCATCATTTATCTCTAACCAACCTTTATTACAATCAATTGGAATTCGATTATCGACGTAATCTGAATTGCCAAGAAGCATATAAGCACTGGTTAAGAGGGTATGTTTTCCAGTGTTGTAATAAGAAGCTTCATCTAAATTCTGTACTGCACGCATAGCCGCAGCTTCTGTCGCTTGGTCCAAAGATCTCTTGGCGTTTGCCACTACGGCTATATCAGTAACAATCATTAGCGCCGATAGCGCTGCAATAAAGAGGCCAATGATTAGAAGCGACAGCGATCCTTCTTCTGATTTATGCAAACTCATGATCTTGCTAAGTAAGTTAATCATTAGATTCGTTTTGATATCTTTGCTCTTATCTAATTCTTTAGATCTCTTGATTTTCATGATGTTCAACTACAAGTTCGCGGCTATAAATTTCGCAGGGTAATTAAACGGTGGCGGAAGTAAATCAATTGCTGCTCCAACCACCATGTCTACAAGTAGACCTGGTTCAATTGAAATACTTGGCTGGAATCCATGACCTTCGCCGTTCCACTGCCATGGAGAAATGAACTCTTCCGCTTGTGAGGTAACCGTGCGACCACTATTCGGTAGTTGCATCTTTAAGGTGGCGCGAATTCTGGCATTTGGCGAAATACAAGGAGTAGCAGAGCATTGAAAAGTTAGATCTAATGAATCTATCTCTGATGGTGACAAACCTTCTGCCTGACCACCAACTCTTAATACTTGGAAGGCACGATCAGCGGCCACATTATTATCTGGTGAAGTTACATATGCACGGAGTGATTCACGTACCAAAGTTCTTGCCACTAACTCTGAATTACTCAGAGTTGCGAAGTGATTTAGAAAGAGAAGTATTGGAAGAAATAGCGGGATCGCCAAAAGTACGAATTCGACCGATGCGCTGCCCTCTTCGCTTTTAAGTGTTTTAATTAACTTAGCAGAGCGCATAACCGCCCCAACAATCTTCAGGTTCTTCAATTACTGCGGTGCCTGTAGTGCGAATTTTCTTACCGCCTAATAAGCGACTTATGCCTGGAAAGATTTGCGGTACTTCACGTTCTGCTTTTACGACTATTAAGCGAAGCTTTTCGAAAGCGCTTCCTGATGCAAGTTTGATCTCTTGGTCACTTGGATTAACTTGGTTCCAAACTGCTTGATAACTCGCTTTATTCTGTGTGGCAGTCATATCTACATTCCGGTAGTTGACCGTTGCAATTAACTGCAACGTGCCTAAGAAGAGCGCAATAAGTGGCACGATTACCAACGCACTCTCGACATTGCCATCTTCGGAATGTAGATATTTGACCAGTTTTTTCATTTTCACCACAACATTTACTTGTTACTTAACGCTATTCATCGAATTGAGTGAGTTATTTAAAATGTTAGTTAAGTTTGGCTTTGCAATCGCCCAGATTGCTGTCACTAAACCGGTTGTCATCAAAACAACCAATACCCATCCAGGAACATCTCCGCGTTCATCCTTAATGAGAGTTTCAATGCGATTACGAACTTCAATTCCGCTGCGAATTGCAATTACCTGTGCTTTATCTACGAAACCATGTTTTCCTGCAGGATGCGCAGCCATTGAGGCGGCTAAAGCCTCTTCTCGAGTCGCATATGTTTCATATCCATAGGTATCAAACCCTTCATGGCGCTCAAATCCATATGTATCTGGCTCGGTTGCACCAACTGCAAACTTGTAGCCATCGAAATCGAATGGCTCCTCAAATAGCACTTCTGCTCTTGCTCTGTTCACTTTCTTTCCTTCTTTCCCT
>CAZMDJ010000023.1:3294-4898 GCA_964565165.1 uncultured Actinomycetes bacterium
TTATTTAGTTTTGCGCGGAGTTTCTTCGCTAATTAGTCACCTCTGTCTAACTAGCGAAGAAACTCAATTGGTTAATGGATGGCCAGAGCGCAAATAACACTGAGATTGGAAGTATCAAAAAGACAATTGGAACCATCATTGATGTCTCCGCCTTCCCAGCTTTATCCATTACCAAATTTCGTTGATTGATACGTGCCTCTGCTACGTGGCGATGAAGCACATCGACAATCGGGGCGCCGCGAACCAGCGCCATTACAAGTGCATCTATGAAGCGTCGAATTGATGGTGATTTAAGTGATCGACTCATCTCATCAAGCGATTCGTGAAATGGACGACCTTCACGTACTTGTAGAACCACCTTTGAAAACTCTTTAGCAAGATAGGCATCTGATCTATCTGCAATACGTGCGAATGAACCTATTGGGGTTTCTCCAGCTGCGATTGCCAAAGTCAGCATTTCAATAATCGCTGGAAATTCCGCTTCGATTTGATCGCGACGATTCTTAACCAATGTACTTAAGTGGCGGTCATAAAGAAGATATGCTCCGATTCCCATAAAAACACTCATGCTGATTGCCTGTAAGAGGTTTAACATCATTAAGAAAAGCGCAAGAAATGGAATTAGCCCTGCTCCTGCAGAGGCCATCAATTGGCGATAACGAAATTCACCATATGCGCTCTGATCAAATTGCCCGATCTCTGCCAAGCGACCTTTAATCTCTGTCTTATCTTCTTGGCGCTCTGTAATTTCAACAAGCTGCATTTTGGTTTGATCGTATTTACGCTGCACTGAATGCTTTGAAACAAAGAGACTTTGATTTCGGTTATCTGAAAATAGAAGTACAAGCCCGGTAATTGCCAAAGAAGTTGGAATCAGAATTTGTATCCAGAACATTGAATCAACCCCTAAAAACTCTCGGCGCAACAGGTAACTTTGAAATCTTCGCCATCCATAGATAAGCAAGGAGTGTCATTCCCACTCCAGCAGCCAAAATTGCTACTCCGGTGGAGCTTGCAAACGACTGTGCGGTTCCGGATTGAGTTCCAATCATTAGAAGCAAAACCCAAGGGGCGGCGGCAGAGATATGCGCGGAGTTCTTAATCCATCCGTGTTTGATCGCAATCTCTTTATTTAGAACTAAATCCTCGCGTTGAAAGGAACCTAAAGTTCGCAAGGTATTTAGTAGTTCGCCGCCGCCCAAAGTTCTAGAGAGCATTAACGCTTCGAATATCTGATCGCTGCCGTGATGAGCGAATTTGTTTCGTAGATTGTTAATCGCGATTGGAAACTCTTCGCCAGCGCGTAATTCGCGATTGAAGTTAGCGAAATCTTCACGTGTAATTTCTGGTCCGCGATTAGCAAGTTCAGATAGCGCTTCAGAAATTGAAAGACCTGAATAAAGTCCAGCAACTAGATGATCGATAACTTCTGGCCAGATCAGCGTCAATTGAGCTTGTCTATTATCTTTGCGTTGCTTCAAGAAGGAACGTGCTGCTACGCCGGATAACGTAGCGAAAGCAATTCCAATGAAGATTGAAGCTGTCATCGCGCTTGAAACTAGAAAAGATAGCGCAGCGATAAGGGCTGTGATGGTGCCATCGCT
>CAZMDJ010000023.1:4998-16209 GCA_964565165.1 uncultured Actinomycetes bacterium
TTACTTCTGGAAACCAAAGCCTTTTTCATATTCTCTTCCATTCCATTTGTAGATGCTCTCTACTTCAACTCTTTCGTTCTCTACCCGACCGGTAATTCTTGAGACTTCTGTTAAACGACGCTTTCCGTCGCGAAATAAGCTGACGTGAACGATTAGATCAATTGCGGTTGCGACTGTTGGCGCTACGAATTTCATTGAGATGTTCTCACCAGCTAATAACGGCAAGGTCTGTAACTTCATAACTGCATCACGCGCAGAGTTGGCATGGATAGTGCCCATTCCTGGTAGACCAGAATTCAAAGCAATTAACAGATCAAGAGCTTCTGCTTCGCGAACTTCGCCAACAACAATTCTTGAAGGACGCATACGGAGAGATTCTTTGATTAATCGTCGAAGTGGAATATCGCCATCGCCTTGAATATTTACACCACGTGTTTGCATCGCAATCACATCGGGCAAAATCGGCTTTAATTCAAATACTTCTTCCACTGTAATGACGCGTTCATTTGTAGGTATCGCTGAGACCAACGCATTTAACATCGTTGTTTTACCGGCTTGTGTTCCACCACTAACCAAAATATTGCTGCCGGATTCAACTTCGTTCTGTAAGTAATCACTTACTTCTTGGGTCATTACACCGATTTGAGCTAAATCATTTAGTTCCAAGTGTCGCATTAAGTGTTTGCGAATATTTACCGCCCAATGTTCAGCGGTAATTTCTGGAATTGCGACATGTAAACGAGATCCGTCTGGAAGTCGCGCATCTACGAATGGTTGTGAGAGATCTAAACGACGTCCGCTCCACATCAATGCGCGTTCAACAATATTTCTAACGTCATCGGCAGTGAGCAGAAGGTTGGTTAATTCGCTTCGTCCATTACGTGCAACGAATACTCGCTCAGGCGTATTAATCCAGATCTCTTCAATATTGGGATCACTTATGAAAGGGAAGAGAGGTCCATAAGTAACGGAAATATCAATATCACTGCTCACTGACGACATGTGCAGGACATTAAGCGAACCCTGTTTATAACGTCTTGGAAGATTTGAGAATCTGTGGATTATCAAGCTCGACTAGTACTTCTTCTAGTCCTTTAGTTCCATCGGTAATTACCCATGCATATAGGAATCCCCGCTTCTCAACATTCTTAATTCTTGCAACCAGCGCTTCGCATGCTGAAGTGATATCGCTATCGAATCGAAGTAAAACAGCAAACTCTTTCGCAGCGATTCTTGATATTAAGTCATGTTGGCGGATTGCAAGTTCTAATTCATTTGCGAAGAAGAGAAGTTGATCTTCTGTTGCGCTATCGAATAATTGAAATTTAACGACTCCTACCGTATTGCCTTCTCGCTTTGCAAAGGAGATCTCACGTTTTAGCGCATCGTAGAAAACGGGTGCTGCATAGTGGTGTGTGAGTGAATCGTGATAGCAATCGAATGTCTTAGGCTCTTTGATGGGTAGAATTCTTTCCATGATTAATCTTCAATCCCGAGCATGGCGTTCGACTATCGCGGCTGCCCTACTTTTCGTTGAAGGTCTTGTGGTGTTATCCCTAGATATCTATCTGATCGTGCAGAATTTCATCGCAGATAATGTTGATGATCGACATGCTTTAATTGGAGAAATCATTTATGCATCTGTAGGTGCAGCTGTGCTCTTTCTGCTCTCTTGGGCTTTCTATAAGAATAAGAGTGCGCAACGTTCACCGTCTGTTCTACTTAATCTAATTTTCCTTGGCGTATCTACTTACATGTTTAGCGAAGGTTTACTTCTTCTTGGAATCGCGACATTCTTAATTGCTGGCGGAACGGTTGCAGCAGCGGTTTCCGTGATTCCGGAAGATAAGTAACTCAGCCCACATTTATTCACTCAATTCTTGAATTCTGGGTGAATAATGCGAACCTTCAGCAAATACTTTGCTCATAAGTGGCCTAATTACCATCTATTTTCAAGCCTAGATTTCTAACCTACTAAGTATTTAAGTAATATCTACCCCGTGACCAACGGCGATCTCGGAGCCAACGAATGGCTCGTAGACGAGATGTTCGAGGCGTATCAAAAAGATCCTAATTCAGTTGATCCTGCTTGGGTTGAGTACTTCCGCAAGAACAATATGGTGAGCGGTTCTGCTAATTCAACAAATACAAATTCTTCTAGTGCTCCTGTAGGTAACGCACTCCCAACTGCACCGAATGGTGGAGTTCCTCCAACACCTAAAGCAGCTACGCCTGCACCAGCACAACCAGTTGTGTCCGCGCCACAGACAGTTAATAACGTGGCAGGGGTTCCGCAGCAAGTTTCGAACGTCAATGTGCAGTCGGTTGCAACGTCAACACAAGCACCTGCGCCAACTCCTGCAGTGCAACCAGTTTTAAATAATCGTAATAAGCCAGAACCAACTCCAGCAGATATGCAGGTAAAGCCTGCGCCTGTAGTTGCAGCGCCAAGTTCTGCACGCATTGAACCGCTTCGTGGAGTTGCAGGTCGCGTTGTGCAATCAATGGAAGCTTCGCTAACTGTTCCAACTGCAACAAGTGTTCGCGCAGTTCCGGCAAAATTATTAATTGATAACCGCATCGTGATTAATAATCACTTGAAGCGCACGCGCGGTGGCAAAGTTTCATTTACACATCTAATTGCATTTGCGATGATCGAAGCGATCAAGCAGATGCCAGAGATGAATGCATTCTTTACTTCATTGGATGAGAAGCCTGCAGTTGGCCATCCAGAACATATCAATTTAGGTATCGCGATCGACTTGGCTAAGGAAGATGGTTCACGCCAACTTCTTGTTCCATCAATTAAGGGTTGCGAAGCGATGGACTTCGGACAGTTCTGGGCTTCATATGAAGCAACTGTTAAGAAGGCTCGTAACGGTGCGCTAACTGTTGAAGATTTCGCGGGCACAACTGTTTCGCTTACAAACCCAGGAACTATCGGAACTGTTCATTCTGTGCCACGTTTAGTGCAAGGACAAGGTTTGATTCTTGGCGTTGGCGCAATGGATTACCCAGCAGAGTTCCAAGGTTCAAGCGAAGAAACCCTTACAAAACTAGGTATTAGCAAAGTTGTCACGCTTACATCTACATACGATCACCGCATTATTCAGGGTGCAACTTCAGGAGATTTCTTAAAGCGCATTCATGAACTTCTACTTTCTGATTCTTTCTATGATGAAGTATTTAGCGCGCTACGTATTCCATATGTACCAATTCGTTGGTCAAAGGATGTAGCCGTTGAAGAAGATACAGTTGCAAAGTCAGAGCGAGTTCTTGAATTAATCAACGCGTATCGCGTTAGTGGCCACTTAATGGCTGATGTTGATCCACTTGAATTCGTAATGCGTTCGCATCCAGATCTAGATGTTGGATCGCACGGACTTTCATTATGGGATTTGGATCGCACCTTCCCTACCGGCGGTTTCGGTGGCAAGCCATTTATGAAGCTCCGTGAGATTCTCGGGATTTTGCGTAATTCATATTGCCGCACTGTTGGAATCGAATACATGTACATCGATAATCCAGTTGAGCGCGAATGGATTCAACAGATGGTTGAAGTTGGCGCGCCAAAGCTTCCGAAAGAAGAACAGCTTCATGTATTGCGCAAGTTAAATAGCGCGGAAGCTTTTGAAACATTCTTACAAACTAAGTTCGTTGGACAGAAGCGCTTCTCTCTTGAAGGTGGCGAAGCGGTTATTCCGCTACTTGATGCGCTAATTGGTTCTGCTGCAGATCGCAAACTTGATGAAGTATGTATCGGTATGCCACACCGCGGACGTTTAAATGTTCTGGCAAATATCGCAGGTAAACCGCACGGCCAGATCTTCCAGGAATTCGAGGGACATTACCAAGAGAACCAGGTTCAAGGTTCTGGCGATGTTAAGTACCACTTAGGCACTGAAGGTGTATTCACGGCAGCAAATGGTGCAACTACCAAGATTTATTTAGCGGCCAACCCTTCGCACCTTGAAGCGGTAAACCCAGTATTAGAAGGCATTGTTCGCGCAAAGCAGGACAAGCTAAATGTGAAGAATGCATACAGCGTTATGCCGATTCTGCTTCATGGCGATGCATCATTTGCTGGCCAAGGTGTAAATATGGAGACCTTGCAGATGGGCCAATTAAGTGGCTATCGCACCGGTGGAACAGTTCATATCGTTGTTAATAATCAAGTTGGTTTCACAACTTCGCCACATGCATCACGCACTGCTCGTTATTCAACAGATATTGCAAAGATGATTAATGCACCGGTCTTCCATGTAAATGGTGATGATCCTGAAGCATGTGTTCGCGTCGCTCGTTGGGCATTTGAATATCGCCAGGCATTTAAGAAAGACGTTGTCATTGATTTGGTTTGCTACCGCCGTCGTGGACATAACGAAGGTGACGAACCAAGCTTCACACAGCCACAGATGTATAAGTTGATTGATGCAAAGCGCACCACACGTACTCTGTATGCTGAAGCCCTTGTTGGTCGTGGCGATATCACTGCTGAAGAGAACGATCAGATTTCTAAGGAATTCCAAGCTGAACTTGAGGCGATTTACTCTGCAGTTCATAACGTTGAACCAGAATCACCAAATTGGCAGATTCCAACAACTGCTGAGCCACAAGATAATCGCACTGCAGTTAGCGCCGATGTAATTTCTAAGATTGCAGCTACTCAAGTTGCAATTCCAGAAGGCTTTACAGTTCACCAGAAGTTGCTTCCACAGCTACAAAAACGTGTTGAGATGATCAAAGATGGAACCATCGATTGGGGTATGGGAGAGATCCTTACTTACGGTTCTTTATTAATCGATGGACATCCAGTTCGCATCGCAGGACAAGATGCACGTCGTGGAACATTTAGCCATCGACATGCAGTCGTAATTGATAAAGAAAATGGCAACGAATGGACTCCACTTCGTGCGCTTACAAATTACGAATCTCAATTCTTCGTAGTTGATTCACTGCTTTCTGAATATGCTGCGATGGGCTTTGAGTATGGATACTCAACAATTCGCCCAGAAGCGCTAGTGATTTGGGAGGGCCAGTTCGGCGATTTCGCTAACGGTGCGCAGACCATCATCGATGAATTTGTATCTTCAGCGCTGCAGAAGTGGGGCGAGCGGTCATCGGTAGTTCTCGCACTTCCACATGGTTACGAAGGCCAAGGCCCAGACCACTCTTCAGCTCGTATTGAACGCTACTTACAACTTTGCGCAGAGCAGAACATGACAGTTGTTCAACCAACAACTCCGGCTCAGTTCTTCCACTTGATGCGTTGGCACATTAAGAACCCTGCAAAGCGTCCAATGGTTTACTTCTCACCTAAGTCGTTACTTCGTTTGAAGGCAGCAACTTCAAAGATTGAGGATTTCACAAATGGCGAGTTCCAGAAAGTTATTGATGATCCATCAGTAGTTAATGCATCTCGCGTTATCTTCTGCTCAGGTCGCGTTTACTACGATTTAATTGCAGAGCGTGAGAAGTTGCAAGAAACTTCAACTGCAATTGTTCGCGTTGAACTGCTATATCCACTACCTGCACAAGAGATGGCTGCGATCGCTGCGAAGCATCCAAACGCTAACTTGCTATGGGTACAAGATGAACCCGCTAACCAAGGTCCATGGTCATTTATCGCGCTACGTACCTCAGAACAATTTGGTGGTCCAGGATTTGGCGGTCGCACACTTCGTCGCGTTTCACGTCGCGCAACTGCTTCTCCTGCAACTGGAAATCATCACCTGCATGAAGATGAGCAAAAAGCTCTGATGCAGGAAGCATTTACACGTTAATTTAGTTTTACTTTAACTTGCGAATAACTTTCGCTTTTACAAATCTACTTGGTACAGCTCCCCAATGGCGCGAATCAATTGATTCCGCTTTGTTATCGCCTTCGACCGAAACCATTCCAACTCCTGTATGGCCGCCGATTTCATAACGTGTAACGCGCTTTAACATCAGCTCGCCTTCGCGTTCGATCATTACAACTTCTCCGACATGAATCGGCTGCAAGTCAGAGCTTCGATACTTAATCAGAATGCGGTCGCCTTTATTGAAGGCAGGTGCCATCGAAGCGCCTGAAACCAGGACGATTTCGAAGCCAAAGATGCGCATTTTTGCCCCTGCTATCTATTCGAGTAGCCTTATGCACCTAAGCCTACTTAAGCTTTTTAGATAAAAGTTCGAATGGCCTACAAAACAAATACAGGAGAGAAAAATGAAGATTGTAAAAGCACATTGCGATCTACCTTGCGGCGTTTATGACCCAGCACAGGCTCGTATCGAAGCACTTTCTGTAAAGGCTTGCATGGAGAAGTACGCAGCTTCAAGCGATGCAGACTTCAAGTCACGCGCAATCGCAATCAAGGAAGATCGTTCTCACCAGGTTAAGGAACACCTATGGGTTCTTTGGACAGATTACTTCAAGCCAAATCACTTTGAAGCATACCCACAGCTACATGCGCTATTTAACGAAGCTACAAAGCTTGCAGGCGCTGCTGGTACAAAGGGAACTCAGGATGTTGCAGTTGCAGATAAGTTGATCGCAAAGATTGACGAAATCGCAGAAATTTTCTGGGCAACCAAGAAGTAAAAAGCATTTAGAAACTCCTCTTCGAAAGCTGATTCTCGAAAAGGCCTGACTCACCCGAACTTTAAGGTCGCACTTAACTTTCCTTCAGAGCTTTTCTCGAATCACTTTCTTTGAGGAGTTTTTTGCTTTTTATCTGGTGTCGCGGAAAATTTATGCGATTTATAAGGGTTACTTAGCTTCAAAAAGCGATTGTGCTGCGGTGCGCGCTAAGAAAGTTACGCGATCCACAATCTGTCGGCGCTGAGTTGCTTGTGCAACTAGACGTTCACCTTCGTAAATTTCCACATTGAAATCAACATCGTAACCGTTCTGTGCAATGCATTGCGCACTTGCTTGAAGTTCTGCGCCGATTGCTGCGCTAGTTACGAAATTTAAATTCATGCCGGTGGCGATTGTTGAGATTCCGGTTTCGAAGAATTCGTTGATTGCGGCGATTGCAGCTGATTCCATTAACGAAACTAAAACTGAATTATTAACTACAGTTAAATCACCGATGCCATTTGCAGCAGCGGTATCGCCTGGGCGAACCACCATTGATGAGAATCCGAGCGCGCCAATGAAGCCTTCAGGCATTTCATTAATTTGGGCAGTGCTCACGCCCCATTTATAACTTAGTTTTCGTCTAGATCGTGGAATTCTTGCGTTGATTCAATATGAATTTCGCGTTGTGTTACTTGGCCAAATTCATCGATTTCAATTGAGACTTGGCTCATTCGAAATTCCGTAATGATTTGCGGTGCTGATTGTTGGAACATCGCAGCTTGAAGTTGCTGATGAATTGAATCAATGAGTGATTCTGGAGCCTTTTCGTTGCAAGATCGCTTCAGAAGCGAACGCATAAGTTCATGGACCATCTTTTCGGCTTCGACTTCGAGCTTGCAAGGAGCGCAACGATCAAGGTGGCGATCGACAGATACTGGATCGATGTTATTTACTTCGAAGAATTCTGGACCGTCGACCAAGAGCAGAAGTGCGTGCTTGACCTGATCACATGGCATTTCTAAACCGTTATTTGAATTAGTCATCACTCACCGCCCTTCACATATCCGTTTTCACGGGCATAGTCGGTTAATTTTTCGCGAAGCTGCTTACGGCCACGGTGAAGACGTGACATCACAGTGCCCGCAGGAACGCCAACGATTCCAGCGATTTCCTTGTAAGAGAAACCTTCAACGTCAGCGAGATAAACAGCCATGCGGAACTCTTCTGGAATTTCTTGTAGAGCGCGTTTGATATCTGAATCAGGTAGCGCCTCAAGTGCAGAAACCTCTGCAGACTTTCCTTGATCAGGTGTATGCGAAGCTGCTTTATGTAACTGCCAATCTTCAACTTCTGCATCTGCAGTTAATTGTGGCTGGCGCTGCGCCTTGCGATAGTTATTAATAAAAGTTGTTTGTAATACGCGATAGAGCCACGCTCTTAAATTGGTGCCTTCTTCGAATTGGTGAAACGAAGCAAATGCCTTTAAGTAAGTGTCCTGCACTAAATCTTTGGCATCTTCAGGGTTCTTTGTGTAGCGCATCGCTGCTGCATAAAGTTGATCAGCAAATTGCATGGCATCGCGCTCGAATCGCGCATTGCGATCCGACGGGGACTCTTTAACCAGTTCCTTGGATGCCATTTGGCCCAAGACTACAGGCAGGGCTTCGAGCACGCTCTTTGCAACCTTTTTGCGTGAACGTGCGAGCTTATTGCCCTTTTCGGTGACCATTGCCTATAAGAACCCGATTACCTGTTCAACTATTCCCGCAATTAAATACGCCTAAAAGTGATTAATTCTGCGTAAGGAAGTGGACTAAGGAAAAGCTCTGAAGGAAAGTTAAGTGCGACGGAAAGGTCTGGGTGAGTCAGGCCTTTTCCGTGGACAGCTTCCGTAGCGGAATTAATCGCAGCCAACTCTTCAGAGCTTTTCCTTAATTCACTTTTTTCTACAGAATTGCTTGCGCCTCAGAACAAAGTTTCAGGTTCGGTAATGGAAATGGGAATCACTAAATGAGCTCCATCATTTGCGACTTTATTCACTTCATCGCGAACAGGAACTGGATGCAAGTGCGCAGCGGGATGTTCGTTGGACATTAAGTTTTGCAATTCGCGTGGGTTGGTATTTTTGTTATCTAACCATGCAGACCAGCGTTCGCGTGGCATCATCACCGGCATGCGATGGTGAATGGTTGCTAATTCGCCAACTGCTTCGCGAGTAATGATTGATGCGCTCTGGATTAATTTTCCAGAAGGTGATCGCCAGGTATTCCAAATACCAGCGATTGGAAGAGATTTACCTTCGTCGCTTGAAATATAAAAAGGTTGCTTGGTTTTGTAACGACCAAGTTCGGTAGCCCATTCGTAATAACCATCAGCCGGAATCAAACAACGACGAGATTTAAATGAATCGCGGAATGTTGGTTTCTCGTGAATAGATTCAGAACGTGCATTGATTGCGCGAGATTGCGATGAACGCGCCTCTGCTTCATCAGTTAGCCAAGGGCCGATCATCCCCCACGATGCAGTAGCTAGTTCGCGGTGATTTTCGGAATCATTTCGCACAATGTAAATCTCATTTGTCGGTGCGATATTCCAACTAGAAGGCAGCGCGTTTTCAGGGAACTTGCCAGTGACTGCAAATTCTTCAACTAAATCGCGCATCTCTTGCGTCTGCGCATAACGGCCACACATAATGCGAATCTTAAGCGCAATAATTTGGAATGGCGTATTCAAAGCGCAGGTTAGAATTAGCCATATGAATTCAGCGATAAACAACTGGCCTGCGCCTTTTCGCGGCAAAAAACCAGTCGATGTTCGCGTGGTAATTCCTGGATCAAAATCTGTAACAAATCGTGCGCTGATTTTGGCGGCTCAAGCAGAGGGCACTTCAAAGCTACGTCGTCCGCTGGTTTCTCGCGATTCAGAGTTAATGGTCGGTGGTTTAAAAGCACTTGGTTTAACAATCACTGAAACTACAGAAAATGGCGATTTAGTTTTCAATGTAACAGGTGGATCTTTAAAGGGACCAGCAAAGATTGATGTCGGTAATGCCGGCACCGTTATGCGTTTCTTGCCACCACTTGCAGCGTTAGCAGATGGCGAAATTTCATTTGATGGAGATCCTCGTTCGCATGAACGTCCATTGGGACCAGTAATTAAAGCGCTTGAAGAACTTGGAATTTCGATTAACCACGGTGGTCGTTATGCACTTCCGTTAACTATGCAGGGCGGGAAGATTCGCGGCGGCGAAATTGAAATCGATGCCAGCGCATCTTCGCAATTCTTATCTGCGCTACTTTTAATTGCGCCAAGCACTGAACTTGGAATTACAGCAAAGCATGTTGGCGGCGCGCTGCCTTCAATGCCTCACATTGAAATGACAGTTCAGATGCTCCGTGATTTTGGTGCAACTGTGACTGTAGATAAGAGCGCAAATACTTGGCGCGTTGAACCAGGTAAATTAAAGGAGCAAGATTTAGTAATTGAACCTGATTTATCAAACGCTGCACCATTTATGTCTATCGCATTGGTCTGTGGTGGATCCGTAACAATCGCTGATTGGCCAAAGCAAACTACTCAACCTGGTGATCAGCTGCGCGATATCTTTTCAAAGATGGGTGCAAAAGTTGAATTTGTATCGAATGGTTTGAAAGTCACAGGTGGAGCAATCCACGGAATCGAAATTGATTTACATGATGTCGGTGAACTAACTCCGGCGATTGCAGCGTTATGCGCGCTGGCAGATTCACCTTCTTATCTGCAGGGAATTGGCCATCTACGTCTTCACGAAACCGATCGATTAGCAGCGTTACGCGCTGAAATTAATGGTCTTGGCGGAGATGTAGTTGAAGAGCCAACAGCGCTTCGCATCAATCCTAAGCCACTTCATGCAGGCGTTTTCCATACTTATGAAGATCATCGATTAGCTACATCGGGCGCAACCATTGGCCTAGTTGTTGAAGGTATCGAAGTAGAGAACATTGCAACTACTCGTAAAACAATTACCGATTTCCCAGGACTTTGGGGCTCTCTACTTAAGTAGGGAATTCTTTAATACATGACAAGACGCGATTACGACGAATCAGATGTAAAGATTCGACCAAGTCGACGCACCAAACCACGCACGAAAGATCGCCCATCGCATAGCGATGCAATTACCGCATTTGTAATTACGGTTGATCGCGGACGCACAACTTGTGTACTTGATGATGGAACCATTGTCACCGCAATGAAAGCGCGTGAAATGGGACCTAAGTCAGTTGTGGTCGGCGATCATGTTCGAATCGTTGGCGATACAACAGGTTCAGAAGGTTCACTTGCCAGAATTGTGGGAATCGAAGAGCGCACATCAGTTTTAGTTAGAACTGTTGATGATGCCGCGCAATTTGAAAGAAATATTGCAGCCAATATTGATCAGATGGTGATTGTCGTAGCTGCTGCTAATCCAGAACCCCGTCGCGGACTTATCGATCGATTTTTAGTTAGCGCATTTACCGAAGGCATTGATCCGATTCTGGTTATTACTAAAACAGATTTAGCTCCTGCCCCAGATTTTGTTAGTGAATATCAATCTATCGGCGTTAAATGTTTAACGACTAAAATCGGTGGCGATTTATCCGAACTGCATTCAATTTTAAATGGCAGCG
>CAZMDJ010000024.1:0-1244 GCA_964565165.1 uncultured Actinomycetes bacterium
CGACTAAGCGACGCCGTTCTGCCTTAAGACTAATCTCCAGCCCGTGAACGTAATATCTTTTGCCCATCTCCATGTTCACACTGAATATTCAATGCTCGTTGGAGCAGCTCGCGTCTCTGATTTAGTTAAAGATGTAGCGGCGCAAGGTATGCCTGCGATTGCGATGACAGATCATGGCAATCTCTTTGGCGCATTTGATTTTTATAAGCAAGCGAAGAAGGCTGGCGTAAAGCCGATCATCGGTCTCGAAGCCTATGTCGCTCCCGAAACTCGTTTCGATAAGCGCCGTGTCCAATGGGCCGAAGGCGGAGAAGATGATGTCTCTGGCGGTGGCGCGTACACGCACATGACTCTGCTTGCAGAAAATAATGAAGGGCTTGCAAACCTATATCGGTTGGCTTCGCTCTCATCTCTTGAAGGTTTCTATTACAAGCCACGTATCGATCGCGAACTATTAAATAAGTACGCCAAGGGAATTATCGGAACCACCGGTTGCGTCGGTGGAGAGGTAGCAACCCGTCTGCGCCTTGGCAATTACAAAGAGGCGCTTAATGCGGCATAAGAATACCGACAAATTTTCAGTAAAGATAATTTCTTCGTCCAAATCATGCACCACGATATAGAAGTCGAAAATCGCGTTAAGGCAGATCTACTCAAGCTCTCTAAATATTTAATTATTTGTTTTGTTGAAAATATAGATCTTCACTACACATATAAAGAAGATGCGCAGGCTCATGAGGTACTTCTCTGCGTGCAATCAGGTTCGACCATTGCCGACCCTAAGCGTTTTAAGTTTGATGGAGATCAGTTCTATTTAAAGAGCGCGGCAGAGATGCGCGAACTATTTAAAGAGCACCCAGAATCTTGCGATAACACCTTGCTAATTGCAGAGCGCGTTGATGTAAAACTTCGCGAAGCCGAGAATCTACTTCCACAATTCCCAGTTCCATCTGGCGAGAGCGAAGATTCATGGTTGGTTAAAGAATCTGAAGCTGGGCTCTCAAAAATCTTTAACGGTAAAGTTCCAGATAATTACAAAGAACGTCTACGTTTCGAATTAGATGTCATGAAGAAGATGGGTTTCCCTGGTTACTTCTTAGTTGTCGCGGACTTAGTTGGACATGCAAAGCGCACCGGAATTCGAGTTGGCCCTGGTCGTGGTTCTGCAGCTGGTTCATTAGTTGCATACGCTCTTGGAATAACCGGTCTTGATCCAATTGAACATGGCTTACTTTTTGAGCGCT
>CAZMDJ010000024.1:1254-16023 GCA_964565165.1 uncultured Actinomycetes bacterium
GAGCGCTTCTTAAATCCAGAACGTATCTCTATGACTGATATCGATCTAGATTTCGACGAACGTCGTCGCGGCGAAATGATCAAATATGCAACTGAAAAATATGGCGAAGATCGCGTTGCGCAGATCATCACATACGGAACTATTAAATCTAAGCAATCAATTAAAGATTCGACTCGCGTACTTGGTTATCCATATGCGATCGGAGAGAAGTTAACAAAAGCTCTGCCTCCTGCAATTATGGGTAAAGATATTTCGCTTGCGGGTGTATTTGATCCAAAAGATCCGCGCCACGGCGAAGCTTCAGAATTTAGAAATCTCTATGAATCAGATCCGGATTCAAAGAAAGTTGTTGATACGGCTCGCGGCCTTGAAGGACTTAAGCGTCAGTGGGGTGTACACGCAGCTGGCGTGATTCTCTCTCGCGAACCGCTTCTTGATGTAATTCCAATTCACCGCCGCGAAAATGATGGCGCGATTATTACCCAATTCGATATGGGAGCTTGCGAAGCAACTGGTCTACTAAAGATGGATTTCCTTGGTCTACGTAACCTATCTGTATTAGATGATGCACTTATTAATATCAAAGCCAACCAAGGTATTGATGTAGTGCTTGAAGAGTTAACGCTTGATGATAAGAAAACTTACGATCTCTTATCTCGCGGTGAAACTCTTGGTGTTTTCCAGCTTGATGGTGGACCAATGCGTTCGCTACTTAAATCGATGGCGCCAGATCACTTCGGTGATATCTCTGCGGTTATCGCTTTGTATCGCCCAGGTCCAATGGGTGAAAATGCGCATAATAACTATGCCGATCGTAAAAATAAACGTAAGCCGGTCGAACCTATCCATCCTGATTTAGCAGAACCGCTTGCCGAGATTTTGGATGACACCTTTGGTCTTATTGTTTATCAAGAACAAGTTATGGCGATCGCTCAGAAAGTTGCGGGCTTCTCACTAGGACGTGCGGATCTTTTACGTAAGGCGATGGGTAAGAAGAATAAAGAGATTCTGGATAAGGAATACATCCCATTCTCTGAAGGTATGAAAGCCAATGGCTTTAAAGATGCTGCAATCGATCGCCTTTGGGAAACGCTGATTCCATTCTCTGATTACGCCTTTAACCGAGCGCACTCTGCAGGTTATGGTTTAGTTTCATATTGGACCGCGTACTTAAAAGCTAATTACCCAACCGAATATATGGCGGCGCTTTTAACATCAGTTCGCGACGATAAAGATAAGTCAGCGCTATATCTATCTGAATGTCGACGTATGGGTATCAAAGTTCTTCCGCCTGATGTCAACGAATCAAATGTCGAATACACACCTCGTGGCGCTGATATTCGTTTCGGACTTGCTGCGATTCGAAATGTCGGAGAAGGCGTGGTTAATTTAATTAAACAAGCCCGCGATGCCAAAGGTCGCTACCAATCATTTGGTGATTTCCTTGCAAAGGTCGACGGATCAGTATGTAACAAAAAAACTATTGAATCTTTAATTAAGGGCGGTGCATTCGATTCTCTAAATGCATCACGAAAAGGTTTGATGGCAGTTCACCTGATGGCAATTGATTCTGTTGCAGAGTCAAAGCGCGCAGAGGCAATTGGCCAATTTGATCTATTCGGTAGCGCCACCGAAACTGGCATTGCAACCGTTGAATTAGATATTCCAACTGAAGAGTGGGATAAAGCAACGCTTCTTAATCACGAACGCGAAATGCTGGGTCTATACGTATCTGATCATCCGCTACTTGGCGTTGAAGGCGTACTCCGTTCGAATTCTGATATCAGCATCTCCGAATTAGCTGACGAAGAGAATGGCACCGATCGCATGGTGACCATCGCAGGTCTAATTACCGGAGTGCAACGTAAAGTTTCTCGCCAAGGTGCATCTTGGGCGATTGTGACTATCGAAGATCTCGAAGGTTCGTTAGATGCAATGTTCTTTGCAAATACATATAACCAATATGCAATGGGCTTAGTAGAAGATCGCGTAGTAAAGATTCGTGGTCGCGTTGATTGGCGTGAAGATCAGATTCGTTTCACTGCAATGGAAATGACTGCAATCGATTTATCTAGCGGTCCTGTTGGCCCGTTCACTCTTAGTGCAAAATCGAATCAATTGACGCAGCCAGTTATCGAACGAATCAAAGAGACTCTTCGAATGCACCCAGGTAAGCGTGAAGTTCAGCTTGTTGTCAGCGATCAAGGTAAGACCACAACACATAAATTAGGTTTTCAAGTTACATCTTCACCAAGCCTCAATGCAGATTTAAAGGCGATTCTCGGACCTGACTGCGTAAAGTAGAATTCGCTGGTGATTCGCCGGCTAGATCTACGAGGTAAAAACCTCTCCAAAGCGGAGGTAAACCGCGTTATCCCGCGCGCCAAATTAGATGTGGTGGCAGCGATGGCAGCGATCGAACCAATTTTGGAAACTGTCCGCACTGGCAAAGAATCCGATTTAATCGCGCTTGGCCAGAAGTTCGATGGGGTAGCGCCACAAGCAATCCGTGTGCCAAAGCAACAGTTGGTAAATGCGTTAAATAATCTTGAGCCAGCAATTCGCGAATCTTTAGAAATTGCCGCGCAACGTATCCGTAAAGTGCACCAAGATCAAGTTCGTCAGACAAAGATTTCAGAGGTCGAACCTGGCGCAACTGTTACCGAAAAATGGATTCCAGTTGATCGCGTCGGTTTATATGTACCAGGTGGTCGCGCAGTCTATCCATCTAGTGTTTTGATGAATGTGATCCCGGCGCAAATTGCAGAAGTTCCTTCAATTGCAGTGGCGTCGCCACCACAAGTTGATAACAACGGTTGGCCAAATGCAACAATCCTTGCAACTTGCGAACTACTTGGCATCGATGAAGTTTATGCAATCGGTGGCGCACAAGCTGTTGCGTTATTTGCATATGGCATGGAAGGCGTCTGCGAAAAGGCAGATATGGTTACCGGCCCTGGCAATATTTATGTAGCAGCGGCAAAGCGCGCACTTCGCGGCGTAATTGGAATTGATTCAGAAGCTGGTCCTACTGAGATTGCAGTACTTGCAGATGAAAGTGCAATCGCAGCGGATGTAGCTACAGATTTAATTAGTCAAGCTGAACACGATGTAATCGCGGCATCTGTATTAGTTACCGACTCATTGAAATTAGCCGATGCGGTAGAGGCAGAACTAAAGACCAGAGTTGCTAAAACCAAACACTCAGAACGAATTGCTACCGCACTCTCTAGCCAACAATCTGCAATTGTTCTAGTAGATAACGTTCAACAAGGTCTAGATGTTGTTAATGCATACGCAGCAGAACACTTAGAGATTCAAACTCGAAATTCCAAGTTAGATGCAGCGCAGATTCGTAATGCTGGCGCGTGTTTATCGGGCGTTATGCGCCTGTTTCATTAGGAGATTACGCAGCAGGCTCTAATCACGTGCTACCTACTGGTGGTTGTGCATGTCATTCATCAGGTTTGTCGGTGCAATCATTCTTACGCGGAATTCACTTTGTTGAGTACAGCAAAGCAGCTTTCGATGGCATTTCAAAAACTGTAGTAACGCTTGCTAATGCAGAGGATCTACCGGCACACGGTGAAGCAATTACAGCAAGGTACGAGCATGAGTAATTGGCCAGCTTGGTTACCTTTACGCGAACAACTTCGCCCACTTACACCTTATGGCGCGCCACAAGTTCCGGCCTCTGCGCGCTTAAATACAAACGAAAATCCTTACGGACCTTCTAAGGAATTAGCAGCAGCGATTGCTAAACGAGTTGGTGAGGTAGCGACTACTTTAAATCGTTATCCAGATCGCGACGCAATTAAGTTACGTCAAGGTTTAGCGGATTATTTAAAGAAGCAGAGCGGCATCTCATTATCTGTCGAGAATATCTGGGCAGCCAATGGCAGTAACGAAATTCTGCAATCTATCTTCTTGGCATTTGGTAGTAGCAAGGCGCTTGGCTTTGTACCTTCATATTCGATGCACCCACTTATTGGAAAAGTTGCAAATGTGCAATGGGTAGATGGCGCACGTAAAGATGATTTCACTTTAGATTTACCAACTGCACTTAAGCAGATTGCATCTGAATCACCATCGCTTACCTTTATCACCACTCCAAATAATCCAACTGGGGCAGCGGTAACCATTGGGGAAATTGAAGAGTTAGCAAAAGCAACTGCGGCTATTAACGGTTTGTTGATTGTCGATGAAGCGTATGCGGAGTTCTCTAAGCAACCATCTGCTATCACTCTGATTGAGAAGTATCCAAATATTTTGGTAAGTCGCACTATGTCGAAAGCATTTGCTTTCGCTGGTGTTCGTTTAGGTTATTTAGCTGCTAACAAATTAGTTGTCGACGCGCTCCAACTAGTTCGACTTCCGTACCACCTATCTGCACTGACACAAGCTGCAGCAGAGGTGGCTTTAGATTTCCAGGATGAACTCCTGGCAGAGGTCGCAAAACTTTCATCTGATCGAGATGCGCTTGCCAAAGAACTCGTTGCTTTAGGCTTGAAGGTAATTCCATCAGATGCCAATTTCATTCTCTTTACTGGCTTTAAGCAGAGCTCAAACGAACTTTGGCAGAAATTATTAGCTGAGGGCGTACTTATACGCGATGTAGGATTAGCTGGTTATTTACGAGTAACGATTGGCAATGATGCCGAGAACCAAGCATTTATTAAGGCTCTGAAAGGCGCGCTATGAGAACCGCTCGTGTCGAACGTAAAACAAAAGAATCATCAGTTTTAGTTGAGATCAACTTGGATGGTTCAGGAAATGTCTCTGTTGAAACCGGAGTTCCATTCTTCGATCACATGATGAGCCAGCTTGGTAAGCATTCAGGTATTGATCTAACTATTCAGACCAAGGGCGATATCGAAGTAGATTCACACCACACTGTTGAAGATACCTCTCTTGCATTTGGCCAAGCACTTCGCGAAGCGTTGGGCGACAAGGCGGGCATCCGTCGCTTCGGTGATGCGTTAGTTCCAATCGATGAATCGCTAACACAGGTTGCAATTGATCTCTCAGGTCGCCCATATCTTGTTTATCGCCAACCAGAGATTGTCGAACTTATCGGAACATTCGATACCACTTTGGGTAAGCACATTTGGGAATCAATCGTTGCAGAGGCGCGCATTGCAATTCATATCCGCGTTCTAGAAGGTCGCAACGCACACCACGTTTTTGAATCACAATTTAAAGCGGTAGCTCGCGCACTTCGCGATGCAATCAAATTAGATGGCGTTGCAGGTATTCCATCTACAAAGGGAACGCTTTGATCGCAATTCTTGACTACGGGTCAGGAAATTTAAGATCGGCGCTACGCGCATTTGAAAGAACTGGGCGTAAGGTTTTCTTAACTTCCGATCCAGAACAGGCTGCTAATGCAGATGCACTCGTGGTTCCGGGCGTTGGTGCGTTTGGCGCATGTATGGCTGGTTTGAAATCTGTTAACGGAGATCAAGTTATCAATGCGCGCAAAGCTGCAGGTAAACCAACTTTAGGAATCTGCGTTGGTATGCAGATTCTCTTTGATCGCGGCGTCGAACACGGTTCTTTTGATGGAGTAGGTGCGCTAACTGGCACAGTAGAGAAGATGGTGGCACCGGTATTGCCACATATGGGTTGGAACACGGTTCGTATTGAAGGTAATTCAAAGTTATTCAAAGGCGTAGAAAAAGAATCTTTCTACTTTGTGCACTCATATGCAGTTAAGAATTCAAATGCAAGTAATTATGCAGTTACTGATTACTTCGGAGAATTTATCTCTGCAATAGAAGATGGCGCAGTTTGTGCAACACAGTTCCATCCAGAAAAGAGTGGGGCGGCAGGTTTAAAGTTAATCAGTAATTGGGTGGAGAGCTTATGAAATTAGAACTATTGCCAGCAGTTGATGTTAAGGGCGGACAAGCAGTTCGCTTGGTACAAGGCGAATTAGGTAGCGAATCTAATTACGGCTCACCACTTGAAGCAGCGTTAGATTTCCAGCGCGCAGGAGCGGAATGGATTCACTTGGTTGATCTAGATGCAGCTTTCGGAATCGGGAGCAATGCAGAGTTATTAGCTGAAGTAGTCGGCAAACTTGATATCGATGTGGAACTATCTGGCGGAATACGTGATGATGAATCGCTACGACGTGCACTTGCAACTGGTTGCCGTCGAGTAAATCTTGGTACTGCAGCGCTAGAGAATCCAGATTGGACTGCAAAGGTAATTGCAGAGTTTGGCGATCGTATTGCAGTTGGTTTAGATGTTCGTGGTCGCACATTAGCTGCACGTGGTTGGACCAAAGAGGGCGGAGATATTTTCGAAACTCTCGAGCGCTTAGATCGTGATGGTTGTGCTCGCTATGTAGTTACAGATGTAACTAAGGACGGAACTTTAAAGGGACCGAACTTAGATTTACTTCGTAGCGTCTGCGATGTAACCAAAGCTCCAGTTGTCGCATCTGGAGGTATCTCATCACTTGCAGATATTGAAGCGCTTAAATCATTAGTTGAGATCGGTGTAGAAGGTGCAATTATGGGTAAGGCGCTTTATGCAGGCGCGTTTACTTTAGAAGAGGCGTTAAAGGTCGCAAATTAATGTCACTTTCAATCCGCATCATTCCTTGCTTAGACGTGACCGATGGCCGCGTTGTTAAAGGCGTGAACTTTGTTAATTTGGTAGATGCTGGTGATCCAGTTGAATTGGCTAAGACATATAACAATGAAGGTGCGGACGAACTTACCTTTTTAGATATCTCTGCAAGTAGCGGTGGTCGCGATACAACCATTGAAGTTGTACGCAAGACTGCAGAAGAGGTATTTATTCCGCTAACAGTCGGTGGCGGAATTCGTAGCGTTGAAGATGTTGATCGCTTACTTCGCTCTGGTGCAGATAAAGTAAGTATCAACACCGCGGCAATTAAACGACCAGAATTAATTTCTGAAATCGCAACTCGATTTGGTTCTCAAGTTTTAGTTTTATCAGTTGATGCTCGTCGCGCAGCTAATGGTTATGAAGTTACAACACATGGTGGTCGCGAGAGTGCTGGGATTGATGCGCTTGAGTGGATTAAGAAATCATGCGATCTGGGTGTCGGAGAAATTCTCCTTAATTCAATGGATGCAGATGGAACACGTGCAGGTTATGACTTACAGATGCTCGATGAGGTTAGACCTATCTGTCCTGTTCCATTAATTGCATCAGGCGGAGCAGGGAAGTTAGAAGACTTTGCAACAGCGCTTGATTCAGGTGCAGATGCGCTACTGGCAGCCAGCGTCTTCCATTTCGGAACCTTCAGAATCTCGGATGTTAAGAAGTATCTAAGCGGCCGCGGATATAACGTCCGTGAGAGCCATTTGGGATAAGGCAAACTAAGGCCATGGAAATCCCGCAGCAGATTCAAGAGGCTCTCTCGAAGGGCTTAATCGCTGCGATTGCGCAGGATGCAACAAGCAACGAAGTTCTAATGATTGCTTGGATGAATCAAGAAGCGCTCACCAAAACGCTAGAAACCAAGCGCGCTACATATTTTAGTCGCTCACGTAATTCACTCTGGATCAAAGGCGAAACTTCTGGCCATTTCCAAGAGGTAGTCGATATTAAATTTGATTGCGATGGCGATGCAGTTTTAATGAAGGTAAATCAAACAGGTGCGGCATGCCATACCGGCGAGAAGAGTTGCTTTCATAATGCAATTAAATGAATTCCGCGAATACGCTAAGCGTTACAACGTAATCCCCGTAACTCGCAAACTTCTGGCAGATGGCGAAACCCCAATTGGTGTTTACCGTAAGTTAGCAAAGCTAAAGCCAAATACTTTTCTACTTGAATCAGCAGAGCATGGTGGAGTCTGGTCTCGATATTCATTTATCGGAGTGCAATCCGAAGCAACTCTTACCGAGAAAGATGGCAAAGTTTTCTGGCGCGGCACGATGCCAGCAGGAGCGCCTACCGATGTTGATCCTTTAACTGCGCTTCGTATGGCAGCAGCACATTTACGTTCACCGCAGATGGTTGGCATGCCAACTCTTACCGGTGGCTTAGTTGGATACATGGGTTACGACAGTGTTCGACGACTAGAGAAAATGCCGACAATTGCAAAAGATGATTTAAATATTCCAGAGTTGCAATTTATGTTGACTTCAGATCTAGCGGTAATGGATCACGCAGAGGGAACCATCACTTTGATTGCAAATGTCATCAATTGGGATGGTAGCGATGAGCGCGTTGATGAAGTTTATGAATTAGCAGTTAAGCGTCTTGATCGCATGCAAAGTGATTTGCAGGCAGCTTTACCTGGACATTTAGCTTTTGTAGATGAAAAGAGCGCGCCGGAATATAAACGCAATATCTCAGATGTAGAGTTCCTAAATAAAGTTGCTGCAGTTAAAGAAGAGATTAAAGCTGGAGAAGCGTTCCAGGTTGTGATCTCGCAACGATTCGCAGCAGAGTGTAAAGCGGATTCAATTGATGTTTATCGCATGCTTCGTTTACATAATCCAAGCCCGTATATGTTCTATCTTCGATTTGAAGATGGCTTAGATGTAGTCGGATCTAGCCCGGAAGCGTTGGTAAAAGTAACTGATGGCAATGTAATGGTTCACCCAATTGCAGGTACTCGTAAACGCTCAAACTCTCCGGAAGTAGATGAGAAGTTGGCGCAGGAGCTTCTTGCAGATCCTAAAGAGCGCGCTGAGCATTTAATGCTCGTCGATTTAGGTCGTAACGATTTAGGTCGAGTCTGCCAACCGGGAAGCGTTGAAGTAGTTGCGTTCATGAATATCGAACGCTTCTCACATGTAATGCATATTGTCTCGACAGTTACTGGAAAACTTGCGGAAGATAAGGCGCCGATTGAAGCGCTCTTCTCAACATTTCCTGCCGGAACGCTTTCAGGTGCACCAAAACCACGAGCGATGGCGATTATCGAAGAACTCGAACCCAATCGCCGCGGCATTTATGGTGGAGCGCTTGGCTATTTAGATTTCCGTGGAAATATCGATACCTGTATCGCAATTCGTACTGCAGTTATTCGCGACGGTGTTGCTTATGTACAAGCGGGTGCAGGTGTAGTTGCAGATTCAGATGCTGCTGCAGAGAATCAAGAGTGCATTAATAAAGCTGCTGCAGTACTAGGTGCAATAAATGCTGCTAATAATTTAAGGATTGCTAATTGAACGAGATCCTAACTTTCGCAGGAACCACTGCGGTAGCGCTTGCCTTTATTCTCTTCTTGGGCAAGAAACGTAAGAAAATTTCTAGATACGAACGTACTCCACATGCAACTAGCGATTGGCAGAAACTAGATCGCGGAATCGATCCAACCGAATGAGCGTTTTAGATTCAATCATTGAAGGCGTCCGTGAAGATTTAGCAGCTCGACGATTACCTTTATCAAAGTTGCACGAATTACTTGAACAGGCACCAGCACCTATCGCGCCAAATTTTCCATTTGGTTCGATGTCGGTAATCGCTGAAGTAAAACGTAAATCGCCAAGTAAAGGCGAGCTTGCAGATATTCCTGAACCAGCGAAGTTGGCTGCGGCATACCAAGAAGCTGGGGCAGCGGCGGTAAGCGTGCTCACAGAGCGCCGTCGCTTTAATGGATCTTTAGAAGATTTCGATGCGGTCCGTAAAGAGATTTCATTGCCGATGCTTCGTAAAGATTTTATGGTTGATGAATATCAATTTTATGAAGCTCGCGCACATGGCGCTGATCTAGTTCTTTTAATTGTTGCTGGCTTATCAAAATCACAACTTTCTGATTACTACGCACTTGCAACCGAACTTGGAATGAAATCATTAATCGAAGTACACACCCACGATGAGCTCGAATCAGCGATGGAGATCAATCCTGAGATTGTCGGAGTCAATTCACGAAATTTGAAGACCCTTGAAGTTGACCCACCTGCATTTAAAGATTTAATTCCACGAATTCCAAATAACGTAATCAAAGTTGCTGAATCAGGTATCTCAACTCGCGCCGATGTCATATTTGCGCAAGAGGCCGGCGCAAATGTGATTTTGGTTGGCGAAGCACTTGTTAATGCGGGAGATACAATTAAAAGCATGGCAGCGCTATTGGGTCGCCAGTAGGATTGCGCGCATGAGCTTTGACGGACATTTTGGCCAATACGGTGGACGCTTTGTGCCTGAAGCTCTCATCCCAGCTCTTGATGAGTTAACAGCAGCATTTGAAGCTGCAAAGGTTGATCCAGAATTTCAAGGCGAACTTGCATACCTACATGCAACTTACACAGGTCGCCCTTCAATTCTTACTGAAGCAAAACGATTTGCAGAGCATTGCGGTGGCGCAAAAATTCTTTTAAAGCGTGAAGATTTAAACCACACTGGTTCTCATAAAATTAATAACGTTCTTGGTCAAGCACTTTTGACTAAGCGAATGGGTAAGCCGCGCATCATCGCTGAAACTGGCGCTGGACAACATGGCGTGGCATCAGCAACTGCTGCTGCGCTACTTGGACTTGAGTGCGTGGTTTATATGGGCGAAGAAGATACAAAGCGCCAAGCGCTAAATGTTGCACGTATGAAGTTACTTGGGGCAGAAGTAATTCCTGTAACAACTGGTTCAAAGACTTTAAAAGATGCAATTAACGAAGCGATGCGCGATTGGGTAACCAATGTTGATACAACACATTATTTATTAGGCACCGTTGCAGGACCGCATCCGTTCCCAGAGATGGTTCGTGATTTCCATAAGATCATCGGAGAAGAAGCGCGCCAGCAAGTTTTAGATTTAACCGGAAAACTTCCTGATGCGGTGCTTGCCTGCGTTGGTGGTGGATCAAATGCAATCGGAATCTTCCATCGCTTTATCTCTGACGAAGGTGTTCGTTTAATTGGCTTAGAAGCAGGCGGTGACGGAATCGAAACTGGTCGCCATGCATCAACTATTACCGGCGGAAGTGTTGGCGTTCTGCACGGTACACGCACCTATGTTTTACAAGACGATAGCGGTCAAACAGTTGAATCACATTCGATTAGCGCAGGTTTAGATTACCCAGGCGTTGGACCAGAGCATGCAATTCTTAATGACACCGGTCGCGCTGAATATCGTTCGATTACCGATGCTGAAGCGATGGAAGCTTTCTCAATTCTCTCTAAGACCGAAGGAATCATTCCTGCAATCGAAAGCGCACATGCACTTGCTGGCGCGATGAAGATCGGTAAAGAACTTGGTCCAGATGCGACGCTCTTAATTAATCTCTCTGGCCGCGGTGATAAAGATGTGCATTCTGCAGCACAATATTTTGGGATTCCTCTCGAATGACCGCGCTAGATAAATTATTCGAAACCCCTGGCGCCAAATTAATTGGTTACGTTCCAGCTGGTTTTCCTACCATTGATGGCGCAAAGCAAATCATTAAGGCAATGGTTGATGGTGGAGTAGATGCAATTGAAGTTGGCTTTCCATATAGCGACCCAGTTATGGATGGACCAACTATTCAAGCAGCAGCAGATCAATCTTTGGCAAACGGAACAAATGCAAAAGATGTAATGGAAACTTTGAAATATGCCGCAACTTTGGCGCCTTCAGTAATCATGAGTTACTGGAACCCAATTGAGAAGTACGGTGTAGAAAAGTTTGCATCCGATATGGCAGCTGCAGGTGGCAGCGGAACAATCACCCCAGATTTAACTATCGAAGAGGCTGGCCCATGGCTTGCCGCATGTAAGAAACATGAAATCAATCCAATCTTCGTAATTGCGCCAAGTAGCAATGATGTTCGACTAGAAAAAGTTGTTACCAATTGCGGCGGCTTCGTATATGCCGCTTCTTTGATGGGCGTAACTGGAGCGCGTGCTCAAGTATCAAGCGCTGCAGAAGTTTTAGTTGAACGAGCACGGAAATTCACGCCCCTTCCGATCTCTGTTGGTCTTGGCGTATCAACCCCCGAACAAGCTGCAGGGGTCGCTAAATATGCAGACGGTGTAATTGTGGGAAGCGCTTTCATAAATGCAGTTCAAAATGCACCTGATTTTGCATCAGGACTATTGGCAGTTGCTAAACTTGCGCAAGATCTAAAAGCCGGAATAAATAGAGGATAAAAATGTCAGCACCAAAGAAGAAAGATAACGTCACACGTAATCTAGTAATCGGAATGATTGCATTGGTTGTCGTGGTTGGCGGCGTAGTCGGGTTCACAAGCAATAAAGCTAAAGAGAACGCTGCAACGCCATCTTCAGTTGAAAAATCTGAAGGATACGGAATCGTCTTCAATAAAGGTTTAGCTGGCGTACCTAAGATTGATATTTGGGAAGATTTCCAATGCCCGGTCTGCAAGAACTTTGAAGCGGTAAACAATAAGCAGATTCGTCAGTGGATTGATGAGAAGAAGGCAACAGTTGTCTTCCATACACTTTCGTTTATCGGCGCGGAATCTGCATATATGGCAAATGCAGCTGCATGTTCGGCTGATGAAGGAAAGTTCCTTCAGTACCATGAAGCGCTATATGCAAATCAAGGTACTGAAAATTCAGGCAAGTGGGATGCGACCACTCTTATTGGCTTAGGCGCGAATTTGAAATTAACTTCAAAGAGCTTTGCAGAATGTGTATCTGGTGCAAAGTATCAGGATTGGGTAACTAACGTCGCAACTGATGGTGCAAAGAAGAAGATCAACTCAACTCCAACTGTTTTAATCAATGGTAAGGAAATTGAGCGCACCAGCGCGAATTACTTCGATGCAAATACTTTCGCAAAGCTTGTATTTAAGAAGTAATTGATCGCTCGTTTTATTCCTACGCCAACAGTCTCGCAAATTTCTGTTGGTCCGCTAACTATTCACGCCTATGCGCTCTGCATAATCCTTGGCGCACTTATCGCAGTATGGCTAACTAATAAACGCTTCGTTGCAAGCGGTGGCGGAGTTGAAACAGTTAGTGATTTAGCAATTTTGGTAATTCCTGCAGGTGTAATTGGTGCGCGTCTCTATCACGTTTTAACTTCACCAGAATTTTTCTTTGGGGCAAATGGAAACTACCTGGATATCTTCAAAATTTGGCAAGGTGGATTGGGAATTTGGGGAGCCATTGCTGGCGGTGCGCTAGTTGCAATCTGGAAATATAAAGATCCACTTCCATTTACATATTTGATGGATGCAATTGCGCCGGCGCTATTAATCGCACAAGGAATCGGACGTTTTGGAAACTGGTTTAACGGCGAACTTTATGGCAGTCCCACAGAATTACCTTGGGCGCTACAACTAAGCGATGGCGCGACCTATCATCCGACATTTCTATATGAGGCGCTCTGTAACTTTGCCCTTGCTTTCTTGTTGATTAAATTAAGTGGAAAATTCCGAGTAGGCAGTCTCTTCTATTTATATATAGCTGGTTACTGCACTTACCGATTCTTTATAGAAGGTATTCGAATTGACGAGGCTCACACTTTCGCAGGGTTACGCTTAAATCAATGGGTTAGTTTGGCGCTAGGCAGCACGGCGTTGGCCAAATTTATTAAAGTCCGCAGGTAAAATTTCTTTATGCCTCTAAATGAAACGATGCGTCGTAATCAGGAACATAGAGCTCATCGCGCCGGCTGGTTACGTGCAGCGGTTCTCGGTGTTAACGATGGCTTAGTCTCCACAGCATCCTTGATGGTTGGTGTCTCAGCTGCGATGCAGAGCGATTCAGTAATTCTCACAACTGGTCTTGCCGGAATTGCAGCAGGTGCGCTATCTATGGCAGTTGGCGAATATGTCTCAGTTCGTTCTCAAGTAGATATTGAAGAATCAGATCGACAGCTAGAAGCAGATCAACACGCCACAAATCCAGAAGGCGAATTCCTAGAGTTAGTTCAGATTTACATGGAACGTGGACTTTCAGAAGATTTAGCAAAACAAGTGGCAGAGCAGATGCATGCTCACGATGCCTTAGAGACTCACTTGCGAGATGAACTTGGCCAGTTCGAACATACGATGGCGCGCCCAGTTCAAGCATCTATTGCATCTGCAGTTAGTTTCACTCTTGGTGGCTTGATTCCATTCTTAGGTTTCTATTTTCCATATATAAGCAGTAATTCAATTCGAATCACCGCAGTTACGATCGTTGGCTTGACCATCGCTGGATTTGTCAGTGCAAAGACCGCTGGCACCGATCTATTTAAAGCAACAGCTCGCGTGGTTATCGGAGGCATCATCGGCATGGTGATTACCGGTGCTATTGGAGCATTTGCTCACAGTGTGGGAATTTAAGAGGGAAGAGCGCCACTTACTGAGAGGTAAGGCAAAATTCTTTACCGCTTTTAGCCCCCTTGTTGCTAATCTTTCGCACTAAATAGGGCCAAGGTCGTCCCGCGATTTATAGGGAGGCGAGCCTTGCTATCTAACAACTATCCAGCAGCACAAGGTCTTTACGATCCTGCTAACGAGCATGATGCATGCGGCGTTGCAATGGTTGCCACCCTAAAGCGCGAAGCACAACATGAGATTGTTCAGAAAGCGCTACGCGCACTTGAGAACATGGAACACCGTGGTGCAACTGGCGCCGATCCTGATACTGGTGATGGCGCAGGAATTTTAATTCGTATCCCTGATGAATTTTTCCGTGCAACTGTAGATTTCAAATTACCAGAAGCTGGCGCATATGCAGCTGGTCTTGCATTTATCGAACAAGGTGCAAATGTTCGTAGCGAAATTGAAAAGTTAGCCGCAGAAGAGAATTTAGTAATTTTAGGTTGGCGTGATGTTCCAACTGACGCAAAGACTTTAGGTATGACCGCGATTAGCGTTATGCCAAAGTTCGAACAATTCTTTGTTG
>CAZMDJ010000025.1:0-14888 GCA_964565165.1 uncultured Actinomycetes bacterium
AGTGAGTACATCGCGATGTGATTGTTATAGACCAGCAATATTCTCTGCATTTGCGCGAGCTACACGAGCTGGCGTATCTTGTAGACCTTCGCGATCTGGATCTTCACCGAGCGCAAGTAGAAGTTCACGAACCGCGGCTTCAGCGCGCTTTGCATCGTAAGGATGCTTTGCGCGTCCGCCTTCTGGACCCATTGATACTGATTCCACGTTATTACTCACGTTATTCAGCCTTCTTGCGGGTAGCGCGCTTCTTTGGCTTCTCCTCTGGTGTGCTCTTCTCTACATGTGCAGGAATCGGAACTGGATGTTGGCTATTAGGCTTACGTGTACTATAACCATTTCATGCTGGACGAGGCTTTACTGCACGTACATTCTTAAAGATCTCTTCGATCTCTTCCTTAAGAATTGTCTCCTTCTCAAGAAGTACAACTACAAGTTCATCAAGAATTGTGCGGTTAACTTCGAGAATATCGAAAGCTTCTTGATGCGCATTATCAATAAGTTTACGAATCTCTGAATCAACTACTGCAGCTAAGTTCTCTGAGTAATCACGCTGATGAGAAAGATCGCGACCTAAGAATGGCTCTGAAGAGTTGGTGCCAAGTTTTACCGCGCCAATAGTTTCGGTCATTCCGTACTGAGTAACCATTTCACGAGCAAGCGCTGTCGCCTTTTCGATGTCATTACTTGCACCAGTTGATGGATCGTGGAAAATCAACTCTTCTGCAGCGCGGCCACCTAGCGTGTACGCCAACTGATCAAGTAATTGATTACGGGTAACTGAATACTTATCTTCATCTGGAAGCACCATTGTGTAACCAAGTGCGCGACCACGAGGCATGATGGTGATCTTATGAACTGGATCTGTATGCGGAAGCGCATGCGCAACAAGCGCGTGGCCACCTTCGTGATACGCAGTCACTCGACGCTCTTCATCGCTCATAACGCGAGTCTTCTTCTGAGGACCTGCCATTACGCGATCGATTGATTCATCGATTGCAGCCATAGTAATTAACTTCTCGTTATTGCGAGCAGTTAATAGCGCTGCTTCATTAAGTACGTTTGCTAAATCTGCACCGGTAAAACCTGGAGTGCGACGGGCAATTGCAAGTAAATCTAAACCTTCAATAAGTGGCTTGTTCTTTGCATGCACTTTAAGAATTGCTTCGCGACCCTTTAGATCTGGGCGCTCAACTGGAATCTGACGATCAAAACGACCTGGTCGAAGTAGCGCTGGATCTAGAACATCAGGACGGTTGGTTGCCGCAATCAAAATAACTTGAGTCTGATCGTCGAAGCCATCCATCTCAACAAGTAACTGGTTCAGAGTCTGTTCGCGTTCATCGTGACCGCCGCCAAGACCTGCGCCACGTTGACGACCAACTGCATCAATTTCATCTACGAAAACAATTGCAGGTGAATTCTCTTTAGCGCGATTAAATAGATCGCGAACACGAGCGGCACCAACGCCAACAAACATTTCAACGAAGTCAGAACCAGAGATTGAATAGAAAGGAACTTTCGCTTCTCCGGCTACTGCACGTGCAAGAAGAGTCTTACCGGTTCCTGGAGGACCGTAAAGAAGTACACCCTTTGGAATCTTTGCGCCAAGTTCTTTGTACTTAGCTGGCGCAGATAAGAAATCACGAATCTCTTCGAGTTCTTGCACCGCTTCATCTGCACCTGCGACATCAGCAAAGGTGGTCTTTGGCGCTTCGTCATCTTGCAATTTAGCGCGAGATTTACCGAATTGCATCGCTTTTCCGCCGCCATTTGCATTGCTCATCATCCAGAAGAAGAGCAGCGCAATGATTAAGAATGGTGCGACCGAGAATAAGAATGAAACTAATAATGATTGTGATGGAACAACAACATTCCAACCCTTTGCAGGTGGATTACTTGTTAAAACATCAATAATCGTAGGTTCTTGGCGGATTACATACTTTGCTTGAACCTTGGTTGCGCCTTTGATTGTGACGCCATCCTTAAGAACTGCCTTGATTACTTGATCTTTATCAACAACGGTTGCAGTCGAAACTTCGCCCTTGCTGATTGCATCAAGAATCTGTGAAGTATTTACATCGGTGTAACGGTTTGATGCAGATGAGATCTGGCCAAAGAAGGTAACTGCCAAAATTCCTAGAACAATCCAGAACAATGGACCGCGAGTAAATTTGCGCAGGCCACTGCCTTGAACGGGCATATTAGGTTTTGGTTTACGAACCGGCTTCTTTTCGGTCATCTTCTTCTTTCGTTCGCTCATGAATAAACATGCTTTGCTAGAACGCCAATGAAATCTAAATTGCGATACTTTTCATCGTAATCAAGGCCGTAACCAATTACGAAATCTGTTGGGATATCAAAACCAACATACTTAACATTAACTTCGACCTTTGCCGCCTCTGGCTTACGAAGCATGGTCAGAATCTCTACGCTCTTTGCACCACGTGATTCGAGGTTTGATTTCAACCAGTGAAGTGTTAAACCGGTATCAACGATATCTTCGACAATTAATACGTCGCGATTTGTAATGTCGCGATCTAAATCTTTAAGGATGCGAACAACGCCACTTGATTTTGTTCCGGAACCGTATGAAGAGACCGCCATCCAATCCATTTCAACATGGCTCTCCATCGCACGAGTTAGGTCAGCCATGACCATGATTGCACCTTTGAGCACACCAACTAATAACAAATTCTTACCCTGATAATCTTCCGCAACTTGCTTAGCAAGTTCTTTGATTCGGGTTTCGATCTGTTCTTTGGTTGCGATTACGCGTTCGATATCGCTGGCGACGTGTGCGTGCTCCACGCTCATCCCTTCGGTCGGTTACTACGAGAGCGTTAGTCTGCCCGAAATTCGCGAAACCTTCACACCCGCAGGGAGGCTGACCTCCCCCTGCCCCTTCCAATTGGAAATCAACGCCTCAACCCACCCCACCTGCTCGGCAGATAGTTGAGTTACGCCACTTTCAAAGAGTGCCAATCGAATGACACGGGTTCGGACCGCTTTTGCCAATTTAGAGAGTGGTTCAATTTCAAGAGATTTATCTTTCGCCCAGAACTCTTCAGCCAGTGCATCGAGCGCATCTGCATCATCGCGAAGTAGCTGCGCACTTCTAGTTAGCGCATCTTTAATTCCAGGGCCAAGTTCTGATTCCATAATTGGCAATACATTTTTACGAACTCGAACTCGTAAGAAATTTGGATCATCATTATGTGGATCATTCCATGGTTGAAGTTTTAACTCTTTGCAGGCGGCAACAGTTTGTTCGCGAGTAATTTCTAGAAACGGTCGCACGTATAAACCATTTTCACTAGCCATTCCCGATAAAGATCGAGCTCCGCTACCGCGAGCAAGACCTAATAAAACTGTTTCGGCTTGATCGTCTTTTGTGTGGCCAAGAAAGATTGCAACAGCGCTCCTCTCTTTTGCAATTCTTTCGAAAGCTTCGTAGCGTGCACGTCGCGCTGAAGCTTCTAAGCCATCTGTAATTTCAACTTTAACTTTCTCAATTAAACATGGGAATGAAAGCTGCTTTACAACCTTCTCGGCTTGAGTAGAAGAATCTTTTTGTAATTGATGATCAATAGTTAAACCAATAACTTGTAGCGCTAATTTATCGCTCTCTAACTTTGTCGCCTCGGCTAGCGCTAAAGAGTCAGCGCCTCCAGAGACTGCCACAATAATTAAATCACCGGCAGAGTACTTCTCTAACTTTGCCCGTACTGCACTTCGAAGTGCAACGAGCGAACTCATTAAACGCGACCCGCGAAAGGCATTAAGCCAGGCATTGAATACATATTTGATTTAACAAGGTCTACGCGCTTATTGCGAGCCTCCCAAACCATGTTATTGCCTGCATAAATTGACATGTGGTGAATCGCAGCAATTGATCCGTTGTATGAATAGAACAACAAATCACCAGGTTGCATCTGCGAAAGTGGGACGTGATACGTCGAAACTGAATAAAGCGCGGCATTTAAGCGATCCCAATTTGGCCAACCTAAACCTGCATATTTATATGCTGCATAAACTAAACCTGAGCAATCAAAGGCATTAGGTCCTTGAGCACCCCATACATATGGCTTCTTAGCCAGTACTTGTTTCATTGCATATTCCACAGCCATCGCACGCTGAGCGGCAGTGGTGCGAATTGTGGAGCGACCTTTAAATCCTCGATCTGGCCAAATTTTCTTCTGATCAATAATAGTTGAAGCGATATTTGAATTGTTCTCTTCAAGTAACGCCAACTGACGCTGCTCTTCCAAAGTAGTACGTACTTTGCGAGCCGCTAATAAATCAGCCATCAATTTATTTTGAACTGCTTGTAACTTCGAAACTTCCTTAGCCTGTGCAGCGCGTGCATCATCTGCAACCTTCTTGGCTGCCGCAACCTTTTCGGTTGCTACAACTTGTGCAGCGCGCGCCTTTTCAGCCGCGACCTTTGCAGCTTTTGCAACAATCTCTGCTGCCTTAAATTGCTTAAGCGCTTGGCTATTAGATGCGCCAATCTTTCCGAGGATTGAAAGTTGATCAATTAATTCTTGCGGACCATCTGTACTTAGCAGAGGTTGAATATCAGAGAAGCTGCCACCCATGATGTATGCGTTAGCTGCTAATTTTCCAATTTTGCGATGCGCTTCATCTACCGCTTTTGATGCAGCGATTGCATGAGCGGTAGCAGCATTTGAAATCTCTGTCGCTCGACGTAGCTCTGCTTGCGCAGCGTTATATAGAGCCTGCGCTGCATTTGCTTTAGCGGTAAGGGTACGTAGCGAATCTTTCGCTTTATTTAAATGCTTTGCCTGCGCATCTGCTGCTGCTTTTTTAGCAGCTTCAGCTTTTTTAGCAGCGGCAATCTCTTCTACGGTTGGTTTCTTGGTCGCTGCAACAACTGGCGAAGTAACACCTGTAAATAAAGAAATCGCAGCAAAGACTGCGATCGTTTTCTTGCGCATTAATAAACCCCCAGGGAAGAGGTATAAAGGATAAATCCCAGACCCCAAAGAGTCTGGGATTTCCGCTTAGTTTGCTACGTCACGACGCTTAAATAGCGTCGCAGTAATCGCGCTTGCACCTATTAGATAGAGCGCAACCCTTAGAAGAGCTTGTGAATATGTAGGGACGTTCTCTGCACCGATTGGAGATCCACCTGTTGCAACAACAGAGAGCAGTGTTCCTGGCATCCAATTGGAAGTTGGCTTCCATGCAATTGTGACGATACTTTCAACAACCAACATGTAAGCGGTGCCAATTGAGATTGAGCTAATTGGGGAACGGAAGATAAGTCCGAGAATCATTCCGATAGTTCCGTAACCAATTGTTGAAATCAGAACGTTGCCGATTGCATGCGCCATTGCAATCTTGCCATCACTTGTAAACCAAGCATCAGTTGAAACTTTTGCGCGACCTGAAAGGGCAAGAGCTAAACCAGTTGCAGTTGCTGCGCTAATTAAAACGCTTAACAATGCAAAAGAAGCCATTGATAGATACTTACCGATTAACAACCTGATTCGTCGTGGTTGTCTTACTAATAAATTACGTAAAGTGCCGTAGGTATATTCCTGCGCGGTTTGTGCTGCAAATACTGAGAGCGCAACTAAACCTAAAAGGCCATTTGCGCTATTAAAACCGATAGTAAATCCATCAGCTAACTGGAGCATTTCACGGGTAATTCGATTGCCGCGATCTGCATTGCCAGTCTCTGCATCAATCAAAAGGAATAGGAGTGAAGTCACTAAACCAGTAACAAATACCACCGATCCCATGGTTCCGAAGAAGAAAGTTGGGCGGCGAAGTTTGCGCCACTCAGCTAAGAAAATTCTCATTTCGCATCCTCTGTTAATTCAAAGAAGGTTTCTTCTAGTGAAGGTCGGACAGGGGTCAATTGCGCTAAAACGATTCCACCTTCGAATGCTATTTTGTTAATCCGTACTGCAAATGATTCGTCTGCATCTACTCGAACATGGTCAGCTTCAACAATTGCTTCATGGCCTGTTTTATTAATTAACTCAGCTAAATAATTTAGCGAATTAAGCGAAGATGGTTTTGCAATGATGGTTGGTTTATTTCGATGTAATAAATCTTGCATTGGACCTGCGAAAACTACTTCGCCTTTACGTAGCATCACTAGGTACTTTGAAATCATCTCAAGCTCTGATAACAAGTGGGAAGAGACGAAAACTGTTACGCCTTCGCTAGCTAATTTCTCTAGTAAATCACGTACCTCTTGGATTCCTGATGGATCAAGACCATTAGTAGGTTCATCAAGAATTAATAACTTGGGATTAGGTAATAAGGCAGCTGCAATACCGAGGCGCTGTTTCATTCCTAATGAATAAGTCTTGTATTTATCTTTTCCACGACCTGCAAGGCCAACTAATTCAATTAACTCTTCGCAACGATCCATAGGAATGCCGCCGAGCTTTGCGAGTACTTTCAAATTTTCTAGGCCCGATAGCGCAGGATAGAAAGCTGGGCCTTCAATCATTGCGCCAACCTCTTTTAAGTACTTCTCTGGATGTGCAATTGAATTTCCAATAATTGAACCAGTACCGGTTGATGGTTTGATAAGACCTAAGAGCATTCGAATAGTGGTGGTCTTGCCAGATCCATTTGGTCCAACAAATCCACAAATAGTTCCGAGCGGAACTTCAAATGAAGCGTCATCAACGGCAACCACATCGCCGTACCGCTTGCTCAGATTGCTAACTGCAATAGCGGGAATATTCATAGAAGAACCTTCCCACAAAGTGCCTTAGAATTTCCCAATGAGTAAACGACCTTGGGGTTATCAGCCAATTAATGATCGCCCCGAACCTGATTGGGAGCTAAATGCTCAGACTGAATCGGTTCGCGCAGGCCTTGCTCGTTCAGGTTTCGGTGAGACTTCAGAAGCTCTCTACCTGACAAGTGGTTTTACCTATTCAACTGCAGAAGAGGCAGAGACCGCATTTAAAGATGAGCTAGACCATTACTTATACGGTCGCTTTGCAAACCCAACCATTGCAATGTTTGAAAATCGTTTAGCAACTCTTGAAGGTGCAGAGCGTTGTATCGCAACAGGTAGCGGAATGTCCGCAATGTTTGCCGCAGTTGCTTGTTTAGTTGGCCAAGGCGATCGCGTTGTTGCAAGTGCATCAATGTTCTCTTCATGTCACGTTGTGTTAACAGAGTTTCTTCCTAAATGGGGCGTAACAACTGAACTAGTTCAAGGAAATGATCGTGCAGCTTGGGAGAAGGCGCTTTCAAAGCCAACTAAGGCAGTCTTTATTGAAACCCCAAGCAATCCATTGATGGATATTGTCGATATCAAAATGGTTTCAGAGATTGCACATAAAGTTGGCGCAACAGTTATCGTCGATAACGTTATGGCATCTCCGGTTTACCAGAAGCCAATCGAACTCGGTGCAGATGTTGTTATGTACTCAACTACTAAACATATTGATGGCCAAGGTCGCGTATTAGGCGGAGCAGTTCTCGGTACTGAGAAGTACATCCTCGAACAATTCCAACCATTTATTCGTCACACTGGCCCTGCGTTATCTCCATTTAATGCATGGGTAATGGTTAAGTCACTCGAAACCATGTTTATGCGCGTCGAACGTATGAATGCAAACGCACAGGCAGTTGCCGAAGCGCTTGAGAAGAATCCGAAGATCAAAAACGTTCGCTACCCTGGTTTGAAATCTCATCCGCAACATGAATTAGAGATGAAGCAGATGAACGGCGCCGGTGGCACCACAATCGGAATCGAATTTAACGGCGACAAGAACGCGGCATTTAAATTTATGAATGCGCTTCGAATCATTGATATCTCTAATAATTTGGGCGATTCCAAGTCACTTATTACCCATCCGGCTTCGACAACCCACCGCCGTTTGGCACCAGAAGTTCAAGCAGAGATGGGTATTACTGAGAGTACTTTGCGTTTATCTATCGGTCTTGAGCACTCAACCGATCTAATTAAAGATATTCAGCAAGCTCTTAAATAAGTAGTTGACCAACAACAAGCAGTACTGAAAAGAGCGTTAAATAAAGAATCGAGAAGTGAAAAATTCTTCCTGCAACTTTTTCATACTCTGATTCGCCCTTACGTAATTTATAAACTTGCTCTGCAAATACCACTGCCAATACTGCAGTTAAGTAATAAGACCAGTTTGGTAAACCAGCCGCAAAGATAGTTAGTACTGAAGAGATAATCATTGCGATGGTGTGGAACCACATTTCAAAGTAGACGCGCTTACGTGAAGCAACTACCGGCAACATCGGAATATTTGCCGCTGCATAATCATCGTGGTACTTAATTGCGATCGCCCAGAAATGCGGTGGGGTCCAGAAGAAGACCACCATAAAGAACCAGAAAGCTGTCCAAGATAGAGAATTAGTTACCGCGGCCCAACCAATAAATACTGGCAAACATCCTGCGATTCCGCCCCAGACAATGTTCTGATTTGTATTTGGTTTTAGCGCAACTGTATAAATCGAAACATAAAAGAGAATTGCTAAGGAAGTTAAAAGAGTTGCAAGTGGAGTTGTAAATACCCAAAAAATAATTAAGCTAGCAATCATTAGGAACGATGCGAAACGTGATGCCTGTTTCTTGGTAAGAATTCCTGCAGCAATCGGACGATGCTTGGTACGTGACATTAATTTGTCGATGTCGGCTTCAATCACCATGTTAAATGCATTAGCAGCGCCTGCGGCGAGAGTTCCGCCAACTAAAGATGCAATCGTTGGCATCAGCGGTGGCCAGCCTTTAGCGGCTAAAAAGAGCGCGGGTACCGTAGTGATGATTAAAAGTTCGACTACTCGAAGTTTCATCAAATCGATATATGCGCGCACGGCACTAGATTACTAAGCAAATATGAGCGCTCTTCCCAGTGTTTTCCCAGTGCGCATCTCTATTTTTCTACTCATGACCGAGATACCAGAATGGTTCAAAATCACCGAAGGCGATCAAAAGCCTGCGGAGTTTGCGCCTAAGCCGAAGAAGCATCTATTTAAAGTTGCCGCTATCACAACGCCGCTATTGATTGTTGGCGCAGTAGTTTTCGGCGCAACTGGCGAAGCAGAGGAAGACGATGCTCCAGCTTTCAACACCACACTTTCGACCTCATCTAACTCAATAACTGCAAATACTGCAGATACCAATGGCGTTGCACCACGTCTAATTACCAATAACTCACCTACAGGGGTTGGAGTTGCAAATCCTGCAGCTGCTCCGATTGGCAAGCCTGGAGTTGGCGTACCAATGCCAAGTGGAGAAGGTGAACGCGAAGATGACGATGATCATGGTTTCTTCGGTGGAGATGATGATGATGATGATGACCATGATGACGATGACGATGAACATGAAAGCCGCGAACGCCATCACGAAGAGGGCGGGCATTAAGAATTAAATTTTAAGCAGCAGCACTTTCAGGTGATGGCGTCGGATTAACTTCCGGCGCCTTCTCTGCTTCTGGTGTCGGAATAGTTTGAGCGACGATAATCATTGGTGCTGCAATCTTTCCAAGAATTTTATCTATCGTTGCACGCGCTGCAGATTCAGCGTAATAGCCTCGTTGCAATCTATCGGCCAAAATTGCAAAAGCGTATTGATGTTCGCCTGATTCAATATATCCAGCAAGCGCCACAACACCGTTTAATGATCCAGTCTTTGCACGAACTAATCCAACTGTTTGTGGCGCTGTTTTAATAAAACGGTTCTGCAATGTTCCTGAGATACCGCCAACTGGTAAACCTTTTATCGCGCTATCAAACTTTGGATTGCCATACATCTTTAATAAAACTTGAACCAAAGTATTTGCAGAGGTGCGATCTTCATGTGAAAGGCCGCTGCCATCTTTAGCTTTTACTAATGGACTTTTTACTTCATATTTATTAAGTACATCGCTGAAAACTAGATCGATTCCATCAGCGCTATAGCCGTATCCAGCCTGAGCGGAAGCGGTTTTAGCCATGTAATCAGCTACCCAGTTATCGCTCCATAACAAGGTGTAATTCAATATCTTTGAGAGCTCAGGTGAAATCGCTGAAACTACTGGTTCGGTAATGTGTTCGGCGGCTTCTGATTCTTTAATGCCTACCCAATTGATTCGATAACCAACTCTATTGAAGTAACTATTCATATTCGCTTTAGTGCGATAGGTAAGACCGTAATATCGAATCTTCAAGCTTCTGCTTTTAGCAACTTTACGGATTTGATTTACTAAATTATCGCTCCATACAAATTTTAAATTCTTAGCTAATTTCAGGCTTGGGGTAATTGATGGATCAAAGTCTCCCACTATCTGAAAGGTGTTATCGATATCTGTCTTATAGACATTTGTAGTAAATCGAGTCTCTGGCGGTAGATATTCAAGAATTGAAAATGCGCTCAATAGTTTAAGAGTTGAAGCAGGTTTACGAAGTCCATTTGCATCTCGGCTATAAACAGTCTGCCCTGAGTTGATATCAACCAACACCATTGCAGGATTTGCCAGAGTCTTTGCATTTGTCAGTTCAGCAAATACTGTTGGAATCTGTTCCATTCGCAAGAAAGCAGCTGAGTTGGCGGTAGGAACCACCAACAAGGCTGCTACTGCAATTGATGCAAAGAACTTAAAATGCATTAAATAGATACAGCGATGAAAATATTTAGAACTGTTAAGCCAAGCATTGTTGCCCAAACACCGTTAGAAATCTTTGGCTTATTTTGGTTCTGGTAACCAAGGATCATGATGGTGATAAGAACAAGGAACTTAACGCCAACTTTTAGATGGTTAACGTCATCTTCAAGAGCAGAGTTGATTCCGACCAATGCAAAACCAGCCACAAGTGCTGTTAGCGCTGCATGCATAAAGCCCTTAGATAGAACCTTCTCTGACTTTGAAGTCTGAGTAAGAAGCAGAACCAATAGGCCGAGCACGCTAGCTACGTGAATCAGTAGGAAAATTGTCTTTGCCAACTCCATTTGTGAAGCCTCCTTGAGAGAAGTTAGAGTGCTCATTATGCCCAATACACCTGCAGATATCGGACCAGGAGAGTTCTATCCGGTCGTTGGAGTTGGACCTCACCCAGAGCCATGGCCTACCGGTGACCAATATGACCCAGAGCTTCTTGCAAATGGTGATCGCAGAAATGTTTTAGATCATTACCGTTATTGGACCGTCCCAGCAATTGTTCAGGATTTAAATACCAAACGCCACGGACTTCAGATTGCTATTGAAAATTGGCAGCATGATTTAAATATCGGTTCGATTGTTAGAACTGCAAATGCATTTAATGTTAGCGCGGTTCATATTGTTGGAAAACGCGATTGGAATAAGCGCGGCGCGATGGTTACAGATCGCTACTTAACTGTGATTCACCATCCAACCGTTGCTGACTTTGCAACTTGGTGCAGAGAAAATAATGTACCTATTATCGGAATCGATAACGTTGATGGTTCAAAGAAGCTAGAAGGTGCGCAACTTCCTGAGAAGTGTGTTCTTCTCTTTGGCCAAGAGGGCGCAGGTATGTCTGATGAAGGCATTGCGGCCTGCGAAGTTCTTTATGAAATTGCACAGTACGGTTCTACAAGATCTATGAATGCTTCAGCAGCAGGTGCAATTGCAATGTATCACTGGGCGCTTCAGCACTTACCGCGATAACTCTTTTAGTAAACCTGAAATAGCTTTATCAATCATTTCGTAAACGGCCTCAAAGTGGCCGATTGCCAATGAATATGGGTCCGGCACCTCTAACTTTTCATACTCTTCTGAATCTCTATCAATATTGCGTAAAGCAGGATCAAATTGGCGAAGATAGAAAACTTTATGCGAAACATCTTCGTTCGCAAGCGCCATCACATTTGCAAAATTGGATGCATCCATCACCAAAATTAAATCTGATGAGTGAAAATCATTCTTAGAGAATTTCTTTGCAGTGTGGTCGTACTTAAGGCCGTGCTTCTCCCAGGTCTGCTTTGAATGTGGGTTGGGTCCATCGCCCACGTGCCATGCCCCAGTACCTGAGCTATCTACATTGATTTTTGGGGCCGAGATTTCACCTTTACGGTTATAGAGAATTGCAGCAGCCATTGGAGAACGGCAGATATTGCCTAAACAGACCATTGAAATAGTGATCTCTTCTTTATCTTTTAAGTACTGCAACATATTAATAATTGTAATCGCTTGTAATCTGGTTCGGTGCGCAAATGGTTATCTCGGAATCTAATCGTCATAACCTTTGTTTCTTTAGCCCAAGATGCCGCTAGTGAATTGATTTACCCGCTTCTGCCTATCTTGATTGCAGGAGCAGTTGGCGCAGCGCCACTAGCCCTTGGCGTAATTGAAGGCGCCGCAGAATTTGCAGCAGGGTTCACCAAACTTTATTCAGGAAAATTGAGTGACCGCTTTGGTCGTAAACCTTTTGTGGTCGGCGGTTATTCATTAACAGGGTTAGGAAAAATATTTACTGTCTTCTCTCTATCCTGGTCAGGAATCTTTGCCGGTCGCGTTATTGATCGAATCGGTAAAGGTATGCGTAGCGCACCTCGCGATGCGCTAATTCATGATGGTGTTGAAGATAAAGATTTAGGAAAAGCTTTTGGTTTCCATCGCGCTGGCGATAACTTTGGCGCAGTTATTGGGCCAGCACTTGCGTTAATTCTTTTGGCGCTTTTTAATGATGATGTTAGAGCTGTTGCCAAGTGGGCTTTAATTCCGGCTGCAATTAGCGCACTACTGACATTCTTCATTAAAGATATCAAAGCTCACGAAAGTAAAGTAACTTTTCAAAAAGCTCAGCTTTCTCCAAAGCTAAAGAAGACCATCTGGATTCTGGTTGCAATTCAAGTTACCAATATTCCTGATGCGTTGCTACTGCTTCGATTACATCAAATCGGTTTCTCAACAAGCGGTGTCGTAGTTGGTTATATGTTGTACATGTTTGTTGCAACGTTAGCTGCATACCCTGCAGGCAAAATTGCAGATCATTTACATCCTAAAAGCGTCTACTTAATTGGTTTAACTTTCTTTGCAGCGGCGTACATAACGCTTGGGCTAACTGATAACCATGTTGTCGCGCTGATTGCGATCGCTCTATATGGCTTCTTCCCTGCTCTTACAGATGGCGTTGGCAAAGCATGGATTGGCCGCTTAAGCAGCCCAGAGAACCGTGGATATGCCCAAGGTTCTTTCCAGGCGCGCATGAATTTCGCTGTATTGGCAGCAGGTATTTGGGGTGGCGCTATCTGGAGCGGTGGAAGCTACGAAATAGCTTTAATTATCGCTGGAATCGGAGCTCTGGTCGGAGCTCTCTTCATCAGCCAATATCGCCCTGACGCTACTTAAACGTCGTTCGATTTCAATAGCTTCTTCTTCGCGATTTACTTTTCGTAAAATTGAAGCAATCTGGCTTTCGATATCAACAATAAATTCAAAGTCGCGTGGCTCTTCATCAGATGCGGTTGTTAATACCTGATCTAGCGTTGCCAACGCTTCTTCATAATCTTCAAGCAAATCAAGCGCTTTTGAATATTCAAATAGCGTAATGATTTGGCGGCGGTGATCATGCGCTGTTTCGAAAACATCTAGCGCTAAACGTGCACAATCTAACGCTTTCTCGCCATCACCTAAACGGTTGTAGCATGATGAAATCTTCTGATCACAACGAGCAACATGGATAACTTCTTTATGTTTTTTCCAGAGTCCGCGAGCTTCTTCGAATGCAGATATAGCAGCATCGAACTGTCCTAGTTCACGGTATGCGCAACCGATTAAATGTAAATCAGATGCTGCGCCCATCTCATTGCCATCAACTAAATGTTCTTGTGCACATTGATTCATGGTGTCGACAACTTCTTGGTACTTCTTAGATGAGTACCACCATTCGCCAAGTGTGCAGGCGAGTTCTAGCGCGATTGGTGATTTATGTTTACGAAGCAGATCAACAGCTTGTGACATCGCACTTGCTGCTTCATCGATTCGCTTTAATTGATTTAAGTTATAACCAATTGCTGAATAAGCCTGTGCCAACTCTTCGCCGGCGCTATTGCTGCCAAGTTCAGAGTAAATATCGCGTGCACTTTCGGCGAGCGCTAAAGCTTCGTCATATTGACCGCGTGCATAAATGCGAGCGCTTAATTCGTAATAAGTATTTGCGCGTTCCAAACCATTTGTTTCTGGAATGCGCTCCCAGAGCATCTCTTCGGTGATGATTTCGTCATTATCTTCTTCAGACATTTCGACCCTCCTCGAGATTATTGGGAATTGCGTTGAACAATAGCCCTCAGATCGCGCTCCATATGGACAAAACAATGAAACGGCACGTAAAATTCCCCTTGTTGCAAATGATTTGCAAATACGAAGAGGTTGCATGAACCAGATAGTTAAAGAGCCGATCAAGGGGCACATCACGCTCACCCGTGATGAGAAGCGCCGCTTATGGGCGATGTTTGGCTTTATCGCCTTTCTACATATCTCGGCCGCCCTTCTAATGTGGGCTGCGACCTCTGACAACTACCAGTTAGCTGATGGTTCGGTCTTTGGTTGGGGAACCGCTGCCCTGGCTTACACACTTGGAATGCGCCATGCATTTGATGCTGACCATATCTCTGCAATTGATAACACCACTCGTAAGTTGATGGCGGATGGACAGCGACCATTAGGTGTTGGTTTCTTCTTCTCACTTGGGCATTCATCTGTTGTGGCAGGTCTTGCAATCATTTTAAATTTCGGAATCGTCGCTGTTGGTGCGCAACTTAAAGATGAAGAATCCTCTTTACATCATTACACCGGATTAATTGGTTTAACGGTCTCTGGTGCTTTCTTGATGTTAATTGCGATCTTAAATTTAATTGTAATGGTCTCGATTATTAAAGTTTTCTTCAAGATGCGCCAAGGTGCATATAACGAAGC
>CAZMDJ010000026.1:0-14803 GCA_964565165.1 uncultured Actinomycetes bacterium
TTGTGCGCATTCCGCCAATGGCAACTATTTGGCTGGAATTGGCTTAAAAACCTTAGTAAATAAGCCCACTGCAATAGCCATCAACGCAGGGATTGTTAGCGCTACCTGCAAGCTGGCGAATTGTGCCAAAAACGCAACCAACTGTTTTAAGAGCCATGAGAGCATCACATTTACAGCGCTAATCTGGCCAATCACAATACTTGCAGGCAAATTAATACGAGTATTAGCGATGTTTAAAAATGAAGGCCCAATATAAGAAGAGCCAAGTCCGGCTAAACCAAATGAAATCATCAGACCAATAAGGCCAAATTGATCAACTGTCCAGATGCCAATAAGGAATGATGTTCCGGCCAGAATGCCACCGAATCGAACCAGTGAACCAATCTTGTAGCGCCTACGTAGCGGATTGATTGAGACGCGGCCAATAATCATAAAGATTGTGAAACTCATAAATGGAAGTGGCGCCAAGGAGGCTGAGATGCCGCCATCCTCTTTGGCAAAGATTGTTGACCAATCTCCAATGGTGAATTCTAAAAAGATTCCAAAGATTAGTCCGAAATTAACCACCCAGTCGAAATTAAACTTCTTCAAATCTTTAAGAATTGATTTTGTGACTCGGTCATGGCGATTTGCTGGCATTAAGGATTCCGCTCGCATATAAATAACTGCGATAGTTAGCGCCCAAACTATTAACTGCAAAATTGTTATGTGCGTTTTCAACTCTACTTTGCCGATTAAGAACATTGATAACAATGTGGTTGTAAGTGCGCCAGCGCTCCAATAACCAGAGGCAGAAACCACCAAATTCTTACCGCCGCGATCCTGATCATGAAATGCAACGGCATTATTTGCAATATGCATAGTTGAAATTGAAAATCCAAGGAGCATATTTATCAGAATAAAAGCTTCGTGATTAGTTACATTAACTATTCCGATGAATGCGGCGCTTAAAACCGTAGCGCCAACTAGCAACATTTTCTTTCCGCCAAAATGGTCAACTAAATGGCCAATTGTTAAAAGCGCAATTAGAGAACCAAAAGCGCCCACACTTAACATGGAGCCAAAAAGTCCATTATTTACAGCTAAATTCGCCTTTAATTCAGGGAATCTTGGCACCCAAGCCATAATCCCCACTCCGAATAAGAAGAAGAGAGTTTTAGTTAAAGCAACATCACGATTTATCAAAATAACGCACTCGCCAAATCTTTGCGAGCTTGGATTAAACGGGGATCAGTTGGATCAACTAAACCAAAGAGTGAGATTAGATGTTCTTTAGCAAGCTTCTTCTCTTCATCTGCAAGGGACCGAACACAATTTAATAACCTTGCAAATGCTTCTTCTAGCTTGCCGTTGGCAACTTCTAAGTCAGCACATGCGATCTGTTTTGTTACATCTAATGGATCCGCAGCAGCTGCGTCATAAACGCTCTTAGTATCCGCACCGTGAGTTCGTTTCAGGAGTTGCATCTGCGCAAGCGCATTCTTCGCCATGGCATCCCCAGGTTTGCGAGCAACTAATTTTTCATATGCAGCGATAGCACCTTCTAAATCTCCTGCTTGAAGTGAAGCCATAGCCTCGTCCTCTTCAGGTTCGGTTCTTTCAATCGGAGCATCGCCAATTCCCTGCTCTGCTGCAATAGATAAGACCTTATCGATTACCAAACGGAGTTGATCTTCTGGGTATGGATTTTCAAAGAGCGGCATGACTTGTTCTTTTACAATTGCAATCGCATAAGGAACTACATGTGTTTGCAGCGCTTGAGCAACTTGAGGTTGCTTCTCAATTTCAACTGTTGCTAACTGCCATGACTCTTGGTCATCTTTATTTAACTTACCCATCAACTTTAAAGTGTCGATAGATTCTGGAAAACGTTCAGACCAACAGAGAACAATTACTGGCTTTGTATTTGAAAGCGGCATCAATTCATTTGGCAGAGTTTCGACAGTTGCTTCAACACCTGGAGTAGGTTCAGAGTTAACTGCACCGGCTGCAGGTTTCTTGAGTGTGCTTAAATCAAATGCCGCGCCAAAATTAGGTTGCTTCATTCGGATTCATCTCCTGGCTCGACACCTGAGTCCATACGTAGCGGCAAGATCTCATCAATATAAGCCTTAGCTGCTGCCTCTAAACCAACGTCATATCCTGCTTTTTCCGTCATATACCAACGGTTTTCAAGGATTTCATGGAACATCTGCGCCTTCTCAACTCGGCCACGTAAATCTTCCGGAATCATCTCAAGCACTGGCAAGAAGACGGTATCCATCCACTCTTTAGCCATTTCATCTTTAGATGTCTTCTCTGGTTGACGTGCATACCAACGATCGAATGAGGCGAGTATTCTCTTTGCTTGAAGTTCTTGGGCATCTAATCCAAAACGATTCTTTATCTTTGCTGCGTGATAACCAGCTGCAACTAAACGAGGCTGGAAAGAGAGCATATGTGTCTCGTTATCAAGTGAAACTTGAACCTCTTCAACAGCGAAACCTAAATCGTGTAATTGACGCATCGCACGTTCAACCGCATGGCGATCTTTAGGATCTAGCTTCTGTGGATCTTTCAGTGCAGACCAAAGTCGGCGATAACGGCGTTGCACCGCTTCACTTGCGCGGATTGGATCCATTCCTTCATATAGAACTCCAGAAAGTTGTAGATCTTCCAACTCTGCCGCAACGTTAAAGAATGCAATCTCTAAATCATGTTCACGCTGACCATCGGATAATTTATTTTGGAACTCTCCCGTTTCAGCATCTACTAGATATGCTGCAAAACTCTCGGCATCACGACGGAAAAGGGTATTTGAAAGCGAACAATCTCCCCACCAAAAACCTAGAAGATGTAGCTGCACTAAAAGATATGCAAGTGCATTAGCCATATTATTGATGTCATGTTCAGATACTGATTGTGAAAGTACCACGCGATACGGAAGTGAATATGGCAAGAATCTTGTAGCAATTGCACAAGGTAACTCTTCGCCATTTGCATCTGTACGGCCTTCAATAACCGCAACTGGCTCAACGCTAGGAGCACCCAATCGCTTTAATTCATTTAGCGCCTTGTATTCACGTCTTGCGAATTCGATAACGGTCTCTTTAACTGCATAAATCTCAGAGTTGGCATCTTCTTCATCAGAACGGACCAGACGCACAATGTGGCGTGAAATACCGCGCTTCTCTGCAAGAACTGGATCTTCTGGCCACTCCTCAAGCGGATTCTCCCAAGGCAGGCCAATAACTGCGCCAATCTCCTCGCCGAGCCCCGTGATACGCAGTGACATGGCGTTATTCTCTCGTAAATACATCGCATAACTACAATTAAGACATGGCTACAACTAAGCGCTTACGTAAAACTTCGGTTAAATCACCTAAATCACCCGAGAATTTCGGTACTCCTGGTGCTCCAATCGAAAAGACATCGCCTTTCTATTTTGGATTTCTGGCAACTTGCGGAGCGCTTACCGCATTTGTCTTACTTAGATCGTTGGCTGCCGCAAGCCAAATCTTTGTTCTGCTTTTAATCTCGATCTTCTTAGCGATGGGACTTAACCCTGCTGTTGAATTTTTCCGCCGTCGCGGTTTAAGTCGCGGCTCATCAGTAGCTGCAATTCTCGGATTGGTATTAGCGTTCGTTGCAATACTCGCAGTTTTGATTATTCCTCCAGTTGTTCGCCAAGCAACCAGTTTGATTGAAAATGCTCCCGCTCTGCTAGAAAGTCTAAAGAGCAACTCTTTTATAAATGACATCAATACACATTACGGTTTAATTGATTCACTAACCGAAAAAGTTAAATCTATAAGTAGCAACGGAACTCTTCTAGTCTCTGCTTTTGGTGGAATTGTGGGTGTTGGAAAAACTTTTATCTCCGGAATCTTCACCGCGCTAACAATCTTGGTTTTGACTATGTACTTCACAATCTCACTTCCAACCGTAATTGAATATGCAATTCGTTTAGCTCCTGCATCTCGACGCCCACGAATCTCAGCTTTAACTGATGGAATCGTCTCTCGCATCGGTGCATTCGTTGGCAGTCAGATTTCCGTGGCATTCATTGCCGGCATAGTGATGGCGATTTTCTGCGCACTCTTTGGTCTACCTTCGCCAATCGCGCTAGGAATGTTGGTATTTATCTGCGGAATGATTCCGCTAGTTGGCCACTTTATTGGTTCATCAATTCTGACAATTGTTGGTTTTACTCAATCTGTAACCGCAGGCGTTGCTATTTTGATTGCCTACCTGGTCTACCAACAGATTGAAAACTATCTATTAATGCCGAAAATTATGCATAAGACGCTATCTATCCCTGGCTTGGTAACAATTGTTAGCGCGCTAATCGGTGCATCTCTACTTGGCCTTGTCGGTGGAATCCTGGCGGTCCCAATCGCTGCATCAATCTTGTTGATCCTTGAAGAGGTCGTCTACCCAAAGGCAGATCAGGCTTAAACCTCAGTAGGTAAAGGGAATTTTGCTGGGTTAACGCGCTTCACGATCTCATCGTGCACAAATTGCACGGAAGGTTCGCCAAGCCAAAGATGTTTCATGTTTACGCCTTCAATGATTTCAATCTGAGGGATCACCGCGAATTTTTCACGTGCTGCACTAGGCGATAGATATTCATCATGCTCCGGTACTAACGCAATTACCGGACGTTGATCTGCAGCCCAATATTTAAGTTCATCCTCGGTTGTATACATAAGCGGTGGGCTGAGAAGAATGATTCCTTTGATTCTTGAATCTTTTGCGTACTTTAAAGTGATCTCAGTACCAAAAGACCAACCAACTACCCAGAGATTCTCCAAATTCAATTCATCTAAACAGAAATGAATCATGGCCTCAACATCGTGTTGTTCTAATTTCGTCTGATCATATGTACCGGTACTAGTTCCCTGTTCGCTACTGGTACCGCGGGTATTAAATCGAACAATAGTTAGATCCGCTAAAGCTGGTAATCGATTTGCGGCCTTCTTGTATACGTGTGAATCCATCATTCCGCCACCAGTTGGATTTGGATGGCACATTAATAGCGCACCTTTGGAAGGGCTTAACGGCGCTGCGACTTCAACTACCAATTCAATCCCGTCAACCGTTCTAACTTTATGCAGAGAGCGGTTTGAAGGGAGAATCGTGCTTGGCCGTAGCGTTTGAGGCATAGCGTAAATTCTAATGCTCGTTACCATTTGTTCATGGCCCACTTTGATTCACAAGACCCGCGAAATGGCGAAGTCATCGCAACCCATGAGATTTTCACAAAGGAAGCGGTAGGCGGCGCTGTTAAATTAGCGAGAGAGAGTTTTGATAAGTGGAAGCTCCTTGGCTATGGCAAGCGAAAGCTGGTCCTGCTTAGTTGGAAGCGTGAAATCGCGGCAAGATCTGAGGATTTCGCCAAGCTAATTTCTTTAGAAACCGGCAAACCAATTGGTGATGCACGATTGGAAGTTTCAATTGCAATTGCACATCTATCTTGGGCTGCCAAGAATGCAGGATTCTATTTAAAAGAACATAGACGTAAGCCAGGGCTGCTGATGTTTAACATGCAAGCAGAGGTTCACCGAATTCCATTTGGAGTTGTCGGCGTAATTGGACCTTGGAACTATCCGCTATTTACCCCTATGGGTTCGATTGCTTACGCGTTAGCAGCGGGAAATACCGTGATATTTAAGCCAAGCGAATTCACTCCTGGCGTTGGCGCACTTTTAGAAGAGAGCTTTACCAAAGTATCTGCAATTCCAAATGTATTTAAGACAATTACAGGTTTAGGTGAAACTGGAAAATTCTTATGTGAATCTCCTATTAATAAATTGGCATTTACCGGTTCTACCCGCACCGCAAAGTTGGTTGCCGAAAATTGTGCCAAGAATATGGTGCCGGTTCTTCTTGAATGCGGTGGTAAAGATCCAGTTTTGGTAGATAAAGATGCAAACCTTAAATTAGCCGCGGAATACACCGTCTGGTCTGCGATGGCTAACGCCGGACAATCGTGCATCGGTGCCGAACGAGTTTATGTACACGAAATAGTTGCAGAGAAATTTAAGAGCGAAGTATTAGAAATCGTGCGTAGCCTCAAGCCTGGCGATAGTTATGGACCAGCAACAATGCCCAAGCAACTTGAGATCATCAAGAAACATATTGAAGATGCAACTAATGCTGGCGCTAAGATGTTATTTGGCGATATTTATTCTGTTAATGACCGAATTGTAAATCCGGTGGTAATGGCCGAAGTTCCTGAAAATGTCAGCGCGATGACAGATGAAACATTTGGCCCAACTATCGCGATAAATACTGTCACCTCAATGACAGAAGCAATCGAACTTTCAAATGCATCCGAATATGGCCTTGGCGCATCGGTATTTTCAAAGCGCAATGGTTATGCGATTGCTAAGCGTTTGGAATGTGGAATGGTTGGCATAAACACTGCATTTACATTTGCAGCTATCCCATCTGTTCCATTTGGCGGTGCAAAGCAAAGTGGCTACGGAAGAATCCATGGCCCTGAAGGTCTATTTGAATTTACCTATGCCCGGACATTCGTTCAACCAAGATTTGAAATTCCATTACGTGCTACTTCTTTTAAGCGCACTCAAGCGCAAGAAAGGTTAATTGGAAAATTAAGTAAGTGGTTTAGTTAATATCTAGGTGCATTGCGAGTGCGCTGAGTATTAGGTCGACGATTATTTCGATTATTCCAACATGCTTTATGCCAATGGCGACGAGAATCTTCATCGCCTTCAATCCACGCCACAATATGCGGAGTCGCCATCGGAATCATCTGATCGCAACCTGGGCATCTATAAGGTTTATTTGAACTAGAACCAGTTAATTGGCGGACTACATAGATTCCATCATTATGTTCTTCGACTACTTGATTTGAAGTTGAAGGGTCGCGCTCCTCTGCCTTTGGACGGCGGTTCTTAGGGTAATTTCTGCGCGGACTCACAGCGCTATTTTCGCATTTAAGTAAGAGATATGGCATCGTGAAGCCATGTCAGTCGTCACTGTTCACGGATTAACTAAGCAATATGGCGAGCTAAATGCCGTTGCCGGCGTTGATCTATCGATTAGCCAAGGTGAAATCTTCGCACTTCTTGGACCAAATGGAGCGGGTAAAACCACCACCGTTGAAATTCTCGAAGGATTCCGTAAACGCTCTTCAGGTAGCGTCTCTGTTTTGGGCGTCGACCCAAATAACGGTGATAGCGCCTGGCGAAATCGTTTAGGAATTGTTCATCAAAATAGCCAAGATGCCGGTGACTTAAGCGTTGCTGAAACCGTCGAACATTTTGCAAAGTATTACCAGAATCCTCGTAGCGCAGATGAAGTTATTACATCTGTTGGTCTCGATGAGAAGCGAAGCTCTTTAATTCGTAATTTATCTGGTGGCCAACGTAGACGCCTTGATGTGGCGCTTGGAATTATTGGAAATCCCGAACTGCTCTTCTTGGACGAGCCAACCACTGGTTTTGATCCTGAAGCGCGTCGCCAATTCTGGGATTTGATCCGTTCGTTGCAGCATGCAGGCACCACAATTTTGCTAACCACACATTATTTAGATGAGGCGGAAGCTTTAGCTGATCGCGTAGCTGTAATTAATCACGGCAAGATTGTTGAAGTCGCCACTCCAGCAACGTTAGGCAATCGCCAGAACGCATTAGCAATAGTTAAGTGGCGCGACGGCGAAAGCGAATCGCACCAACCAACCGAATTTGTTAAGGAACTTTCTGCAAAATATAACGGCGAAGTTCCAGAACTTCAGGTTATCCGCCCATCTCTTGAAGATATCTACTTAAGAATGATTGGTGAGTAATGAATACCATCAAATTAGGTTTGCACCGTGGCGCTCTAGAAATAAAGCAATTCACTCGCCAAAGAGAATCAGTTGTCTTTACTATCTTCTTCCCACTAATTCTTATGGTGATCTTTGGATCTGTATTTAAAGACACCATCGCACCTGGCGTTAAATTCAGCCAATATTTTGTTGCGGGAATGATCGCATCAGGCATGGTTAATAGTGGTTTTCAGCAGTTAGCAATCATGATTCCAATGGAACGTGATGCAGGTGGACTAAAGCGTTTGCGCGGAACTCCAATGCCTATCGCCTCATATTTCATAGGTAAATCAATCTTGGTTTTGGCATCAATGATTGCGCAGACAGTTCTATTAGTTGCAGGCGGCGTTGCATTCTTCGGTTTAAAACTTCCAGCGACATCTGAAAAATGGTGGTTATTCATTCTTCTACTAGTTGTTGGCAGTGCAAATTCAACAGCGCTAGGTATTGCATTCTCTGCGATTCCAAAATCTGGACGTGGCGCATCTGCGGTGGTATCACCCGTTGTCATCGTGCTTCAGTTCTTTAGCGGCGTATTCTTTATATTTACTCAGCTACCTCACTGGATGCAGCAAGTCGCAGCGGTATTTCCACTCAAATGGCTGACTCAAGGTATGCGTGAAGTATTCTTACCTGATTCATTTGCCGCGCAAGAGGTGGCTAAGAGCTGGGAAACTGGGCGTGGAATATTAATCAACGTGCTCTGGTTGGTATTAGGTGTAGCGCTAGCTATCAAGACATTTAGATGGGATCGAGATTAAGAAATTATTAGTTGCACTGGTCGCGATCTCGCTATTAAGCGGGACCGCTAACGCTGCGACCAAGAAACCTTCTCCGACTCCAACTAAAAAGGTCACTACAAAGGCAACTGCAAAACCAACCGCAAAGGCAACAAGCAAGGCAACCCCTAAAGTAACTGCCAAAGCAACCACAAAACCAACTGCAAAAACCACAACAAAAGTAACGGCCAAACCAACTGCTAAGACCACTGCGAAAGCTTCAGCAACTCCAACTAAAAAGAAAGTTGTGGTTTACAAGCCAAAGAAGCGTAAGAAAGTGAAAGTCGTTCCTTCTCCTGCAGCAGCTTGGCCGCCAAAGGGCTATATTCAAAATGGCGATATTTATGCAAAGGTTCCCACAAGTAAAGAGTTAATTGGTTTAGCTTCATCTAATTCCAAGTTAACTAAAGATCTCGCATCGTGCGAAACCCTTACCTGTGGCGCGATTTTGGCTGCATCCTTGGCAGGTTGTTCCTGGTGGGAATTTAACGCTGAGGTTACTGGCCCAACTTCTGATACAGATTCCACAATTATTAAGTATGGAAATTTAACTTCGCTCTTTGGCCCATCTAAACCAAAGCAAATTGTTCCATTTATTATGGTTAGCGAAGAGGCAATTAAGAACGGATTTGTTGTTTCCGGAATCAAAATCGCATGTCACCGCGAACCAATTCCTACAGATTTAAAGGTGCCAAGTAATACTTACCTTAAGGCAAGTTAACGATTAGCTCCTGGTACCCAAAGTTCATCGCCCTTTTCCTTATTAGCATGGCGAGCAAGCACGAAAAGTAAATCTGATAAACGATTTAAATACTTTGCAGTCAGTGGATTAACACCTGTTCCGAAAGCGTGAATCGCTCCCCAAGTGCGGCGCTCTGCACGACGTGTAACTGTACGTGCTACATGTAATAGCGCAGCTGTTGGAGTACCTGAAGGAAGAACAAATGAACGAAGCTCTGCAAGTTCTCCGTTGTACTTATCAATCTGTTCTTCTAAAAATGTAATCTGGCTTTCCAAAACGCGAAGCTGTTCGTACCCAGGGTTATCAATAATCGGAGTACAAAGATCTGCGCCGACATCAAATAAATCATTCTGCACGCGAACCAATAACTTACGAACTTCATCAGCAACTGGGCTCATCGCAAGCACAACGCCAATAGAAGAGTTAGCTTCATCAACGGTTGCATATGCCTCAAGTCGTGGATCGTTCTTTGAGGTGCGGCTCATGTCGCCTAACGCTGTGCTGCCGTCATCACCAGTTTTTGTATAAATGCGCGTTAAATGAACCATGAGTTAAGCCTATTAAAACAAGTAAGATAAGACCATTATGAGTGAGCGTTTTCGTATCGTAGGTGGTGCACACCTCAAGGGCGAAGTCCACGTACCAGGCGCTAAAAACTCCGTTTTAAAGCTTATGGCGGCCACTCTTTTAGCCCCTGGCAAGAACACCATTACCAACGTTCCAGATATTTTGGACGTTGAGATCATGATTGAATTATTGGAACGTCTTGGCTGCAAAGTAAATCGCACTCAAGGAAAAGTAGAAATCGATGTTCCAGAAAATCCAGAGCATCGCGCAGATTATGAGTTAGTCCGCAAGATTCGCGCATCAATTAACGTTCTTGGCCCACTTACAGTTCGCGTAGGAGCTGCAGATGTTGCACTCCCTGGTGGAGATGCAATTGGTCCTCGCCCACTTGATATTCACATCAAAGGTCTTGAAGCGCTTGGTGCCAAGGTTCATATCGAACATGGATACATCGTTACCGAAGCACCAAATGGTTTAGCTGGTGCAAATGTTGAATTAGATTTCCCATCTGTTGGTGCAACCGAAAACATCATGATGGCTGCAGTTTTAGCTTGCGGCACAACCGTTATTGAAAACGCAGCGCGCGAACCAGATATCGTTGATATCGGAAACTTCCTGATTGAAATGGGCGCAAAGATTTCTGGCCTTGGTAGCACCACCATTACTATCGAAGGTATTAAAAAGTTAAACCCTGCAACACATGCCACTCTTCCAGATCGCATCATCACGGGCACTTGGGCATTTGCAGCTGCAATCACTCAAGGTGACATCACCATCAAAGGTGCACGTGCAGATGATTTAGAGATTCCGCTAGAAAAGTTAGCTAGCGCTGGCGCAGTGGTTACAACAATCGAAGATGGCATCCGTGTTCATATGGATCATCGTCCAAAAGCAATTGATGTAGCAACGCTTCCCTACCCTGGATTTCCAACAGATCTACAACCAATGGTTGTGGCAATGAATGCAATTGCAGATGGCGATGCCATTGTCACAGAGAATGTTTTCCAAGGTCGCTTTATGTTTGTTAACGAATTGGGCCGATTAGGAGCCAAAATCACTGTCGACGGCCATCATGCGGCCATTACTGGCATTCCGCAGCTCTCTGGTGCACCTGTTGTAGCTACAGATATTCGAGCTGGTGTTGGATTGGTTCTAGCTGGTTTGGTTGCCGATGGCGAAACTATTGTTGAAGATGCATTCCACATTGATCGTGGATTCCCGAATTTTGCAGAACAATTATGCGCACTCGGCGCAGATGTAAAACGAGTTTAGTGGTTCGGTAAGAACCATAAAGCAAACCAGAAACATATAGCCATTGAAATGGCCCAATAGAGCCATGTTCGGAAACTTAGTGATTGATCCTCGTAAACGAGTGGATGAGCTCTATCGGAATGGCAGAGCGGGCATTCCTGAGTGAGATTCATGTTGTACTTCAAATCGCAGTCAATGCATCTCAAGTTTGGATTCTTAATCAATGCAAGAAACTCGGCGTATTTCTTTCTATTTAAATGTGCAGCAATGAGATATTTCCTGGTTTTAAAGAATCCAATGTATGAGCGATTGTCACGTGGAGCATTTGCAATTGTAAAGTCACTGTCGTTTTTTCGACTTGGAAACCACCATCCACCCATGATGGAATCAAACCCTATTTAATAGGGCGAAACAATGGTTGACTAGTTAGAAGATTCCGCGAGAATTGATACGCGGTTATTTGAAACGCTCAAGAAGCCGCCTGAAACATTAAATTCATTGGTTGAACCATCGGTGCCCTTGATTACTACTTTTCCGTCAACTAGTACGCCAAGAAGAGGTGCGTGATCGGTAAGAATTCCCAAATCACCTTCAAGAGTGCGAGCTGATACAGATACAGCCTCTCCTGAAAAAACCTTCTTCTCTGGCGATACTAGTTCGACGTTTAACATATAGGTTATGCCCCTTTAAGCCTTAGCTAACTCTGCAGCCTTAGCCTCTACGTCAGCGAGACCGCCGCACATAAAGAATGCCTGCTCTGGAACGTGGTCATACTTACCATCTGCAAGCGCTTCGAACGCTTCAATTGTTTCTGACAACGGAACGAATGAACCATCGATACCGGTGAAGACCTTCGCAACGAATGTGTTCTGTGAAAGGAAGCGCTGAATACGACGTGCGCGACCAACCAAGATACGGTCTTCTTCAGAAAGTTCATCGATACCAAGAATCGCGATGATGTCCTGAAGATCCTTGTAGCGCTGCAAGATCTGCTTAACGCGGTTAGCAACCTTGAAGTGCTTTTCGCCGATGTAACGTGGATCCAAAATACGTGAAGTTGAATCCAGTGGATCCACCGCAGGGTAGATTCCAAGCTCTGAAATCGGACGAGATAGAACTGTTGTCGCATCTAAGTGAGCGAATGTTGTGTGTGGAGCTGGGTCAGTAATGTCATCGGCAGGAACATAAATCGCCTGCATTGATGTAATTGAGTGACCACGTGTTGAAGTAATGCGCTCCTGTAGCTGGCCCATTTCGTCAGCAAGTGTTGGCTGGTAACCCACAGCTGATGGCATACGACCAAGAAGTGTTGAAACTTCAGAACCCGCCTGAGTAAAGCGGAAGATGTTATCGATAAATAGAAGCACGTCCTGCTTCTGAACATCACGGAAGTACTCCGCCATGGTTAGCGCTGAAAGTGCAACGCGAAGACGAGTTCCAGGTGGTTCGTCCATCTGGCCGAAGACCAAGGCGGTCTTATTAATAACGCCGGTTTCGGTCATTTCAAGGAATAAGTCGTTACCTTCACGAGTACGCTCGCCAACGCCTGCGAATACAGAAACGCCACCGAAGTTTTCAGCTACGCGGTAAATCATTTCTTGAATTAGAACTGTCTTGCCAACACCTGCGCCGCCGAATAGACCAATCTTTCCACCACGTACATATGGTGTTAGTAGATCTACAACCTTGATGCCGGTTTCGAACATTTCAGTCTTTGATTCAAGTTGATCGAAAGCCGGTGCTTCGCGGTGGATTGGCCAACGCTCTTGCACATTTAATGATGAAGTTGGAACGTCCAGTGATTCGCCGAGCGCGTTAAATACGTGACCCTTTGTAACATCTCCGACAGGAACAGAGATTGGGGTGCCGGTGTCACTAACTTCTGCGCCACGGACCATGCCGTCAGTTGGCTGCATCGAAATAGCGCGAACTAGGTTGTCACCTAGGTGCTGTGCTACTTCAAGAGTTAGCTTCTTGGTTTCTCCCGCAAGATTAACTTCAACGTTTAACGCATTGAAGATTGGTGGCATCGAATCCGCTGGGAATTCAATATCCACCACCGGACCGATTACTCGTGCTACGCGACCTTTAGACATCATTCGCTCCCTGCATTACTTGAGGCGAGTGCGTCCGCACCGCCGACGATTTCACTGATTTCCTGTGTGATTTCGGCCTGACGAGCAGCATTTGCTAGTCGGGTCAAACTTTTAATTAGATCATCTGCGTTATCAGTCGCAGACTTCATAGCGCGGCGACGAGCAGCATGCTCTGAAGCAGCAGATTGTAGAAGTGCATTAAATACACGAGCTTCTACATAGCGAGGCAGCAATGAATCAAGCACAACTTCTGCAGTTGGTTCGAATTCATATGCTGGCAATAAACCTGTTGGCTTATCTTCGCTCTGAAGTGGCAATACCGCTGCAGCTACAGGCAGCTGAGTAAGCATTGACTTAAATTCGGTGTAAATAACGTGAAGCTCATCCGCACCATTCTCATCAAGAATTGTTGCGATTAGCGCCTCTGAAACTTCCTTCGCCTTTTCGTAGGTTGGGCTATCTGAGAAACCAGACCATGAACCTGCGATTTCGCGATTGCGGAACTTGTAATAGCTGATTGCCTTGCGACCTACTAAATAAGTTTCAACGACAAGCCCGCGTTCGCGAAGTGATGCGGCAAGAATGTCGCCCTCTTTGATTGCAGCTGTTGAGTAAGCACCAGCCATACCGCGGTCAGCGGTAATGATTAGAACTGCAGCCTTCTTTGGAGATGGGTTTGCAGTTGTAAGTGGGTGCGAAGTATTTGAGTAAGTTGCAACTGCGCGTACCGCCGCTGTTAATTCAACAGCATAAGGAGACGAAGCATTGACGCGTTGCTGCGCCTTCACGATACGTGAAGCAGAGATTAGCTCCATCGCTTTCGTGATCTTCTTCGTCGCCTTTACCGAACGAATTCGGCGGCGATAGATACGTAGTTGTGCGCCCATTTACTTAAATTGACCCTTAAATGTTTCAACGATTTTTTCAAGCTTTAAAACAGTGTCATCAGAAAGTTCGCGAGTTTCTTCGATTACATTGAATACGTCTTTATGTTCGCGGCCAATGAAATCAAGAAGTTCTGCTTCAAAGCGGCGGATATCTGCAACTGGAATTGAATCAAGCTTTCCGGTTGTACCTGCCCAGATTGAAACAACCTGACGCTCAAGTGAGTATGGTGAATATTGACCCTGCTTAAGTAGTTCAACCATGCGAGCGCCGCGATCAAGCTGCGCCTTGGAAGCAGCATCAAGATCTGAACCGAAAGCAGCGAATGCTTCTAGTTCGCGGAACTGTGCAAGGTCAAGACGTAGACGACCAGCGATCTTCTTCATCGCCTTAGTCTGTGCAGAACCACCAACACGTGAAACAGAGATACCTACGTTAATCGCAGGACGTACGCCTGAGTTAAATAGATCTGTTTCAAGGAAGCACTGTCCATCAGTAATTGAAATAACGTTTGTAGGAATGAACGCAGAAACGTCATTACCCTTTGTTTCGATGATTGGAAGGCCAGTCATTGATCCACCGCCAAGTTCATCTGAAAGTTTTGCGCAACGCTCTAGCAAACGTGAGTGTAAGTAGAAAACGTCTCCTGGATACGCTTCGCGACCTG
>CAZMDJ010000027.1:0-2812 GCA_964565165.1 uncultured Actinomycetes bacterium
GTAGCGAAATTCCTTGTCGGGTAAGTTCCGACCTGCACGAATGGCGTAACGACTTGAGCGCTGTCTCATCCGCGAACTCGGCGAAATTGCAGTACGAGTAAAGATGCTCGTTTAGCGCAGAAAGACGGAGAGACCCCGGGACCTTTACTATACTTTGACATTGGTACTCGGAACGGTTTGTGTAGCATAGGTGGGAGCCATTGAAGCCGGGACGCCAGTCCTGGTGGAGGCAACGTTGAAATACCACTCTGATCGTTTTGAGTTTCTAACCTCGGTCCGTGATCCGGATCAGGGACAGTGTCTGACGGGTAGTTTGACTGGGGCGGTCGCCTCCCAAAAAGTAACGGAGGCGCTCAAAGGTTCCCTCAGCCTGGTTGGCAATCAGGTGTTGAGTGTAAGTGCACAAGGGAGCTTAACTGTGAGACAGACATGTCGAGCAGGTACGAAAGTAGGAACTAGTGATCCGGCGGTGGCTTGTGGAAGCGCCGTCGCTCAACGGATAAAAGGTACCCCGGGGATAACAGGCTGATCTTGCCCAAGAGTCCATATCGACGGCAAGGTTTGGCACCTCGATGTCGGCTCGTCGCATCCTGGGGCTGGAGTAGGTCCCAAGGGTTGGGCTGTTCGCCCATTAAAGCGGCACGCGAGCTGGGTTCAGAACGTCGTGAGACAGTTCGGTCCCTATCTTCTGTGCTCGTAAGAAACTTGAGAAGGGCTGTCCCTAGTACGAGAGGACCGGGACGGACGAACCTCTGGTGTGTCGGTTGTAGCGCCAGCTGCACCGCCGATTAGCTACGTTCGGAAGGGATAACCGCTGAAAGCATCTAAGCGGGAAGCTCGCTTCAAGATTAGGTTTCTCATTGGTTTACCAAGTAAGGCCCCCAGCTAGACGACTGGGTTGATAGGCCGGAAGTGGAAGAGTCGTAAGACTTGGAGCTGACCGGTACTAATAGGCCGAGGATTTAACTACAAAGTTGCTACGCGTCCACTGTGTAGCTCTCGAGATACGGTCGAGAGCTACCAAACAGAAATCAAAGTTAATTCTTTGATCTTTTGATTTTGAAAGCTAAGACATCTCAATAGTGTTTCGGCGGCCATATCGAGAGGGAAACACCCGGTCCCATTCCGAACCCGGAAGTTAAGCCTCTCAGAGTCGATGGTACTGCAAGGGGGACCTTGTGGGAGAGTAGAACGCCGCCGGACTTCTTTTATAAAAAGGGGATATCTTTACTGATATCCCCTTTTTTATTTTACAAATTAAATAGCGTGAAGAGGAAAATTAATTATGGAAAATTCAGAACGTCGTAACTTTAACGATCGCAATTCAGATCGTCCTCGACGCAATAACTCTTCGCGCTCTTCATCAAACTCTGATCGACCATCACGACCTTCGCGTCCATCAAAACCTGGTGAACGATCAGATCGTCCAAGAAGTGATCGTCCAAGATCATCTGGTTCTGATCGTCCAAGAAGTGATAGACCACAACGCGATGGCGAATTCAAACCACGTCGACCTCGCGAAGATGGCGAAAGACGCTCATTTTCACGCTCAGATAGACCAGATCGCGATTCACGCGGTCCACGTAATAGTTCAAGTTTCAAACCACGTTCTGAAAGATTTGGCGATCGATCATTAGAGAATCGTCGCAAAGATGATCGCCGACCAACTAATCGTGATTTTTCAAAAGATCCAATCATTCCTGAAGGAATTACCGGTGAAGAGTTAGATAAAACAACTCGTGGTGACCTTCTAACACTAAGTGCAGAGAATGCAAAAATTGTTTCGCAACATCTTGCATGTGTACATGCATTTGCTGATTCTGATCCAGATATTGCTCACGAACATGCACAAGCTGCAGTTCGTCACGCAGGTCGCGTTGCAGTGGTTCGAGAAACAGCTGGTTATGCTGCTTATCGCGTTGGTAAATTCGAGATTGCAATTAAAGATTTAAAGGCTGCATTTCGTATCAATGGCGATGTCTCTATCTGGCCAGTACTTGCAGATTGCGAACGCGGGCTAGGTAAACCACGTAAAGCACTTGAATTAGCAGGCGCTCCGGAAGCGAAGAAGTTAGCTAAAGAACAAGCAATTGAACTTCGAATTGTTGCAGCAGGTGCCCGCCGTGATTTAGGTGAAATTGATGCGGCGATCGTTACTTTGCAGACCAATGATTTAAATACTGAGAATGATTCCTGGGCAATCCGTCTTCGATATGCCTATGCCGATGCGCTAGATGCTGCAGGTCGTAAAGATGAGGCGCGTAAGTGGTTTAAAAAGTGCGCAAATCTAGATGTGGATGAGACCACCGACGCTTCAGAACGTTGTGAATAACTTCGATTCTCTGTCTTAACTGCAATTCAAAATTACTCCATTGAAGTAAATAGATGCTCAAACTGGAGGAAAAGAATGTCCACAAAAGTGACAGAGACAGTTGTAGAAGAGGTTGATTACTCATTAAATGATGTCGCCCTAAGAGGTTGGGTAACAACAATTGCAAGCGAACGAGAACTTCCGAGTGGAGATTTAGTCGCGCAATTTAGAATCGCAATTACGCGCACAGAAGGCGGCGTCGACACAATCGATTTAGAGAGCTGGAGCGCCAAAACCAGGCGGACTGCGCTCTCGTTAAAAGATGGTGAATGGGTCGAAATTACTGGCTCTATCAGGCGACGTTTCTGGAAGAGCGCGACTGGACTTGCAAGCCGCTGGCAGGTTGTTACCACCGAAATCAAGCGGCTCTAAAGCTGGCGCTTCAAGGTAAAGTTATCGCGTGGCTATTAAAGATCTGCGCGATAACTTAAAGCGCCTTAA
>CAZMDJ010000027.1:2912-4990 GCA_964565165.1 uncultured Actinomycetes bacterium
ATGAGCGAAGTAAATCTAGAAGAGATCCGCGCAGAGTTGGCAGAGATCGAAGGTTCAGATCTTCCAGAGCATGTTGCTCGTTATGAAGCGTTACACGCAAAACTTGTTGAATCACTAAATAGCATCGATTCGATTTAACCATTCATGAAGAACCGTTTAGATTCTGAATTGGTCCGTCGCGGCCTTGCGCGTTCGCGCGAGAACGCTGCTGATCTAATTGAATCTCGTTCGGTATTGGTAAATGGCATCCCTGCGACAAAATCTGCATCGCAAGTTGATGCAGAAACCTCCATCGTCATTCAAGGCGAACGCGATGATTTTGTCTCTCGAGGCGGCCATAAATTAGCTGGCGCGTTAGATGCATTTCCGCAAATTCAAGTTGAAGGTAAACGTGCGCTAGATGCAGGCGCCTCAACTGGTGGATTTACCGATGTTTTACTTCGTCGCGGAGCATCGGAAGTCGTTGCAGTTGATGTCGGATACGGACAACTTGCATGGGAACTTCGTACTGACGAACGTGTAAAGATTTTAGATCGTACAAATATTCGACATTTAACTGGCGAACAGGTCGGAGAACCAGTTGATTTAATTGTTGCCGATCTTTCTTTTATTTCATTAACGCTTGTACTGCCAGCGCTAGCAGCCGTTTCAAAGCCAGAAGCCGATTATCTATTGATGGTGAAGCCACAATTTGAAGTTGGCCGTGAACATCTTGGCGCAGGCGGAGTGGTTCGTGATCCTGCACTACGTAAAGCTGCAGTTATGGATGTTGCAGAGAGCGCATTTGATGTAGGTCTAGGTACTTTGGGAATCGTCGCATCATCTCTTCCAGGTCCTGCCGGAAACGTTGAATATTTCCTATGGTTACGTCGTGGCGCTGGTGAAATTAATGAAGCAGATCTAGATGCTGCAATTGCGATTGGACCACAGTAATGCGTAGAGCAATATTTGTAGTTAACCGTAATCGCCAAGAAGCGATCGATGCAGAGAGCAAAATCAAAGCACTTCTTACTGGATTTGAATTTGTTGAAGATGCTGAAGCCGAGATCGTTATTGTTTTGGGCGGAGATGGAACTATTTTGCGCGGGGCAGTTGTTGCTCGTCGTTTAGGAGTTCCACTTCTAGGGATCAACTTGGGTCGCGTTGGATTTATGGCAGAAGTTGAGAAGAGTTCCTTTGAAGAGATTGCTAAGGCAATTATCGATAAGACTTATGTTGTTGAACCTCGTTTACTTCTTGAGTATGAAATTGAGCGCGCTGGTGCAATTTCCGGAAATGGTTGGGCGTTAAACGAAGTTACTATCGAATGCGAACGCGGCACGATGATCGAGCTGTTATTACAGATTGATGGTCGACCTATTAGTAGTTGGTGGGCAGATGGTCTGATTGTGGCAACTCCAACTGGTTCAACTGCCTATGCTTTTAGCGTCGGTGGCCCAATCATCTGGCCAGAGACCGATGCGCTAGTAGTTACGCCAATCGCTGCGCATGCGCTTTTTACACGCCCACTGGTAATTCCACCTAGTTCACAGATTGCAATTGATATTTTGTCCGAAGATGGCGTTGTAAAAGCTGATGCGTTACGTACAGATAGCTTGCAAGTTGGCGATCGCGTATTAGTTAAGCGAGCAGCAGATCCAATTAAGTTGGCGCACGTTCGCGAGAGTAATTTCAGTGATCGCTTAGTTGCAAAATTTAAATTGCCTATCGAAGGCTGGCGCGGTGCTTAAACGACCAAAGCTCAATGAAATTAGCATTTCGGGCATTGGTGTTATTGAGAAATCAAATCTGGAATTTGGCCCCGGGTTAACTGTTATCACCGGCGAAACTGGTGCTGGAAAAACTATGGTGCTAACTGCACTTAATTTGGTTTTGGGCGGTAAAGCCGATTCCGCACTTGTCCGTCATGGCCAAGAGCGAGCGGTTGCAAACGCTACCTTTGAAATCCCAAAGGAATTTGCTTCGCGATTCGATGAGAAGGGAATCATCTCTGAAGATGGAGATTTGATTCTTACTCGAACTGTTAATAAAGATGGAAAATCAAAAGCGGTTGCAAGTGGTTCTGCAGTTAGCGCATC
>CAZMDJ010000027.1:5090-7988 GCA_964565165.1 uncultured Actinomycetes bacterium
GATGAGATCAGTCGTTTAAATTCAATTGAAGGTTTAACTAGCACCGCAGGAGCGGCAAGTTCTATTCTGGAAGATGATGAATCTGGTGTGCTTACGCAATTGGGGAGTGCAAAGAAAGCCCTTGAAAAGGCGGTGGTGCTGGATGCATCGCTTACTGAACTTTCCGATCAGATTTCTGAAGCTTTCTATGAAGTCCAAGATATTGCCGCGAATTTGGCGGGGTATCTATCTGATTTAGCAGCGGATCCGTCAAGACTTGAATACTTGCAAAATCGCAAAGCGGAGCTAAATACCTTTATCAAGCGCCACTCCAAATCAACTTCTACTGATTCTAACCAAGCGCTACATGAGTTGATTGAACTAGGTGCGAATTTAGATAACGAGATTGCAGATTTAGAAGGCGGCGATAACCGAATTGCGGAATTAGAAGCAGAGCTAAAGAAGTTGCAAAGCGCAGCGCTTTCGGAAGCTGAAGCTATTTCTAAGGCGCGCACTGGCGCAGCTAAAAAGTTATCAACTGAAGCATCAGAAGAGATTCATGCGCTATCAATGCCTAATACAAATTTAGTTGTACAGGTACAAGCGGGTAAAGAATTTGCAGATTTAACTTCAACTGGTTTAGATGAGGTGAATTTTTACTTACAGACACATAAAGATGCTCCGCTAGTTTCAATTGCAAAAGGCGCTTCAGGTGGCGAACTTTCACGTGTTGCGTTAGCGATTGAAGTTGTAATTGCGATGAATGAAGAGATTGGCACCTACATCTTCGACGAAGTTGATGCAGGAGTTGGCGGTAAAGCTGCAATCGAAGTGGGTCGTCGTTTAAAGGAACTTTCAAATGTTGCACAAGTGATTGTGGTAACCCACTTGCCACAAGTTGCAGCTTGGGGAGATACCCATTTTGTAGTTTCAAAAGATGAAAGTGGCTCAGTTTCGCTTAGCCAAGTGCGGAAAGTCTCATCAGATGCTCGAGTTGAAGAGATCGCACGTATGTTGGCGGGCCATGAAGATTCAGATTCAGCGCGTAAACACGCAGAAGAGTTGATTGCGCAGTCTCGCTAAGAATTAGTGATAAGTTTGTCTTCCATGGGCCAAACTCATGTGACTAAACATTTATTCGTAACCGGCGGTGTCGCCTCAAGTCTTGGAAAAGGTTTAACAGCTTCCAGTCTTGGTCGTTTAATGGTGGCGCGAGGACTTCGCGTAACAATGCAAAAACTCGATCCATACCTAAATGTTGATCCTGGCACCATGAATCCTTTCCAACACGGTGAAGTTTTCGTAACCGATGATGGAGCAGAGACTGATTTAGATATCGGCCACTACGAACGTTTCTTAGATCGCGCACTATCGGGCGATTCAAACGTTACAACTGGCCAGGTTTATTCGCGTGTAATCGCTCGCGAACGTCGCGGTGAATATTTAGGTGAAACCGTTCAGGTTATTCCTCACATCACCAACGAAATCAAAGAGCGCATGCTCGCTTTCGATGGTCCAAATGTTGATTTAGTTATTACTGAAATCGGTGGAACTGTTGGCGATATTGAATCGCAACCGTTCTTAGAAGCTGCGCGTCAGATCCGCCAGCAAGTAGGCCGCGATAATGTTTTCTATTTACATATTTCTTTGGTGCCTTACATCGGTCCATCAGGCGAGCTAAAGACAAAGCCAACTCAACACTCAGTTGCAGCGCTGCGTAGTATCGGTATTGCGCCAGATGGAGTTGTGCTCCGCTCTGATCGCCAGATTCCTGAATCAATCAAACGGAAAATTTCAGCGATGTGCGACGTAGATCAAGAGGCGGTCGTAGCTGCAGTTGATGCGCCATCAATCTATGACATCCCTAAAGTTCTCTTCAACGAAGGTCTTGATGCCTATGTTGTTTGTCGACTAGGTCTTAAAGCGAAAGATGTTAATTGGGGCGAATGGGGTTCGCTACTAGAAGTCGTTCATAACCCAAAGCACCATGTAAAGGTTGCACTTGTCGGTAAGTACATCGATCTACCTGATGCATATCTTTCAGTAACCGAAGCACTTCGTGCAGGTGGCTTTGCAAATAATGCAAAGGTAGAAATCAAATGGGTTCCATCTGATGACTGTGCAACACCAGAGGGTGCGAAAGCAGCGCTAAGCGATGTTGATGCAATCTGTGTGCCAGGTGGTTTTGGTGTTCGCGGTATTGAAGGAAAAGTTGGCGCTTTAACATTTGCGCGTACAAATAAGATTCCAACTCTTGGTTTATGTCTTGGTTTGCAGTGCATGGTTATTGAAGGCGCACGAAATCTTGCAGGAATTAAGGATGCAAATTCAGCAGAGTTTGCACCGGATGCAACTGCGCCAGTTATTGCTACGATGGAAGATCAATTAGCGGTTGTTTCAGGCGATGGAGATTTAGGCGGCACAATGCGCCTTGGTTCATATAAAGCATCGCTTAAGGCTGGTTCGATTGTTGCTGAGGTTTATGGCGAAACAGAAATTACCGAGCGCCATCGCCATCGCTACGAAGTAAACAATAAGTATCGCGATCAAATTGCAGCAGCGGGTATGGTCTTTAGCGGAATGAATACCGAGCGCGATTTAGTTGAATTCGTTGAACTTCCTCGCGAAGTTCATCCATATTATGTTGGCACACAAGCTCATCCAGAGTTTAAATCTCGCCCAACCAGACCGCATCCACTATTTGCCGGTTTGATTAAAGCTGCTATTAAGTAGTTAAAATAGAAGCATGATTATTGGTGTACCTAAAGAGATCAAAACTCTAGAAGCTCGCGTTGCGCTAACTCCTGCGGGAGTTCGTGAATTAGTTAAGAATGGCCATAAGGTCATCATCGAAACTGGCGCGGGACTTGGTTCAGCAATTACTAACGATGATTACATCGCTCAAGGTGCAGAGATTGC
>CAZMDJ010000027.1:8088-14602 GCA_964565165.1 uncultured Actinomycetes bacterium
TAAACGCGGCAGTAATGGCTCGAGGTCTTGGCGCGGATGTAACCATTTTGGATCGCAATATCGCTCGTCTGCAACATATTGATTCGCTATATAACGGAACTATTAAAACATTAATGTCTAATGATCACGCGATTGAAGAACAGGTGCTGGATGCTGATTTGGTTATTGGCGCAGTACTTATTCATGGCGCAAAAGCACCAAAGCTAGTTAGCAATGAACTTGTATCACGTATGAAGCACGGTGCAGTACTTGTTGATATCGCAATCGATCAAGGTGGCTGCTTTGAAGATTCAAAACCAACAACACACGCTGAACCAACTTATAAAGTGCATAATGCAATCTTCTACTGCGTAGCTAATATGCCTGGCGCAGTACCGGTTGCTTCAACTTATGCACTTACAAATGCAACACTTCCATACGCGGTAGCGATTGCAAATAAGGGCTGGCAGAAGGCGCTTTCAGATGATGCAGATTTAGCTAAGGGTTTAAATGTTTGCGAAGGTAAAGTTGTTTACGAAGCTGTAGCAAAAGCCCATGGATATCAATTCACTAAATTATTTTCTTGATTATCTCCGCGTAGAAAAAGGCGCGGCAGCAAATACGATCTCTGCCTACCGCCGCGATTTAAATAAATATGTTGCATGGGCGCTCGAAAATCCTGGCGCACCAATTAAGGACTACGTTTTTTCTCTGAAAGATTTGGCTCCATCATCTTTGGAACGTAATTACAGCGCGATTCGCTCTTTCCATTCCTATTTGAATCGTGAATTCTCCACGCCCGATCCAACTTGTGATTTGCCTGAAACAGGGAAGCGCCAGAGATTGCCGAAAGCTCTAACTGTTCAAGAAGTTACTACCTTAGTTGAATCAGCCAAGGATCCAAGTAATCCGATCTCGCTCCGTGATTACTTACTTCTGGAACTTCTATACAGCACTGGCGCACGCGTATCTGAAGTAGTCGGTATCAATTTGAACGACATTTCAGAGAGCCAAGTTGGCGATGAAACGATCTTTGTGCTCAAGCTTCGAGGGAAAGGTGGCAAGGAACGTATCGTGCCGCTTGGCTCTTTTGCCAAAGCGGCGATTGATGATTACTTGGTGCGCTGTAGGCCATCGCTACTAAAGAAGTTAAACGAGAACGCACTTTTCCTAAATTCTCGCGGAACCAGACTTTCCAGAGTCAGCGCCTGGGAGACGGTAAAGAGCGCATCTAGAAAATCAGGTTTAACTGCACGTGTAACGCCGCACGTATTTAGACATTCATATGCAACACATCTATTAGATGGTGGCGCTGATATTCGTGTTGTGCAAGAACTTCTAGGGCATGCATCTGTTACTACAACGCAGATTTATACCTTGATAACAATAGATAAGGTGCGCGAGTCATACAGACTGGCGCACCCTAGAGCTTGAGAAAGAATTTATAAACCGCGAAGTCTTCGAGCCAGAATTGAATTCTCGCCCTTTGCCTCTAAGTCGGAGATAATTACTGCAAGTGATTCACGAACAATACGTCCACGATCTGCTGCTAAACCTAGATCACCGCGAAGCAAGATACGCGCTTGATCCAAATCAAATAGCTCATCTGGTGAAAGATAGACAGTAATTTTTTCGTCATGACGTTCGCGACCTGAAGGTGTGCGAGCAGTTGTTGCACGACGACGTTGTGTCTGACGAACTGCACCACTCTTCTTTGCAGGTTTAGTCGCTTCGATTGGCATCGCTGCATCTTCGGTAGCAACTACATCTGGAACAGAGACTAAAGGCTTAGCGCGAAATAGTTCATCTGCACCTGGTAGGGAAGCGCGACGGCTCATTTTGCTCCTCCTCGGGAGATTAATTCTCGGGCTAAACGGCGGTATGCATTTGCAGCGCTTGAGTTCTGTGCGTACTTAGTAATTGGTTCGCCTTGTACTGAGCTCTCTGAGAAACGAATTGTCTTAGCGATAATTGTTTCAAAGGTATCAGCAGGGAATTGTTCAACAATTCGCGCAAGTACTTCACGATTATGTACCGCACGACGATCGTACATAGTTGCCAAGATGCCTGCTAATTTCAGATCAGGATTTAGCGCTGCACGTACCTTATTTAAGTTGTTATTAAGTTCGATAAAACCGTGAAGTGAGAACCACTCGCATTGCAACGGAACAATTACTTCATCAGATGCAACTAGTGCGTTGATTGCTAATTGACCCATTGTTGGCTGGCAATCGATAAGGATTACATCGTAGAAATCTTTTAGCGGAGTAAGTACGCGCTTTAAGAAGAATTGGCTACCGATTTCAGCGCCTAGCACTGTTTCTGCAGTAGCTAATTCGCGGTTTGCAGGTAGAAAATCAAGACCAGGCACTGAAGTTTTCAAAATAATATCTTCAGGATTATGGGAAGCATCCATAACTGCGTAATAAACAGTCTCTTCCTTTGGTAATTCATTTCCGCGAACGCCAAGACCAAGAGTCATGCCGCCTTGAGGATCGAAGTCGACAAGTAATACACGTCGACCAAGTTCAACAAGTGCTGCGCCCAGATTGATGGTTGTTGTTGTCTTACCAACTCCACCTTTCTGATTAAAGATAGAAATTACCTTTGCGCCACCATGTGCAGTAATTGGTGTTGGAGTTGGAAGCGTCTTCGCTTCGGAATCTGTTAACGATGCGGTTGTAACAACCTCGTCAAATGTCGATTTAGCGTTCAAGCGTTAAACCTGCCTTTCAAGGTTGAAACCTAGGTGGCATCGGGCGATAGTGCAAGTTTTTACGCTTAATTGCGATAGGTTTTCCGCCTATGGAACTGCTAGATGAGACGCTAAATAACCCAGAATCTACGGGTTTTGCTGTCCATCTAGAAAATTTCGACGGTCCATTTGACCTGCTTCTGCAGTTGATTTCTCGCCACAAGATGGATGTAACTGAGATTGCGCTTTCGATTGTTACCGATGAATTTATTGGCTACATCCGAAAGCTTGAAGAGAGCGGCGAAGGTTGGCAGTTAGATCAAGCAACTGAATTTTTAGTTGTCGCTGCAACGCTCTTAGATTTAAAAGCTGCGAAGTTGCTCCCTCAAGGTGAAGTTGAGGATGAGGGTGACCTTGCACTTCTTGAAGCTCGTGACATTCTCTTTGCACGCCTTCTCCAGTACCGTGCATTTAAAGAGATTGCCGCAACTTTTGCAGAGCGAATTACTTTGGCCGAGAAGAGCTTTGCTCGCACCACTGCGCTAGACCCACATTTTGCAGCTCTCTTGCCAGAGGTTTTAATTGGCGTTGGTCCTGAGCGCTTTGCAGTGATTGCTGATCGCGTCCTATTTCCAAAGGCGCCACCGGTGGTATCGGTAGAACATATCCACCGACCGTTAGTTAACGTGGCCGAGCAGAGTAAGTTCGTTATCGCAGCCCTACGCCTGGCTAAGCACCTAAGTTTTAGAGCCCTGGTCCATGATGCCGAGGAGCCAATGGTTGTGGTGGCAAGGTTCTTAGCCCTGCTTGACCTCTACCGCACCGGATCGCTCCGTTTCGAGCAACTTGAGGCCTTCACCGACCTTCAAATCAGCTGGGTCGGTTCTGAATCTGGTGAAATCACCGTTTCCGAAGAGTTTGATATGCCAGTAGTCCTTGAGGAGAGCTCAGATGAGTGAAATAAACCGATCAATTGAGGCCATCTTGATGGTAGTCGACGAACCGGTCTCAGAGACCACCTTGGCGACAATCCTCGAACATACCGTTGAAGAGGTTGAGGCCGCCCTGGCTGCGCTTGTGAATAGCTATGAGGGTCGCGGCTTTGAGCTTAAGAAGATTAATGGCGGCTGGCGCTTCTATAGCCACCCAGATCAGGCATCAGTAGTAGAGAAGTTTGTCCTTGATGGCCAGCAGTCTCGTCTGACTCAAGCAGCCCTTGAGACTTTGGCTGTTATCGCTTATCGCCAGCCAATCTCTCGCGCTCGAGTCTCAGCTATCCGCGGCGTAAATGTTGAAGCGGTTATGAAGACCCTGGTTAACCGTGGTCTGGTCGAGGAAGCGGGCGTTGAAGGGGAGTCAGGCGCGATTCTCTATAAGACCACCAGTTACTTCCTGGAGCGCTTAGGCGTTAACTCGATTGAAGATCTCCCAGCGCTTGCTCCGTACCTACCGGATTTGGCAGCCCTAGATGAGGTTTTGGATTCTCTAACCGATTAACGTAAGATAAGCCCATCACGAAAGATGGGAATCTTACGGTTATGGCAATACGTTTAAATAAATATATCGCTGAAGCGGGCGTTACTAGCCGTCGCGGAGCGGACTCTCTGATTGAAGCTGGCCGAGTTAAGGTCAATGGAAAGCGCATCACCGAATTAGGCTTCAAAGTAGATGAAAAGTCTAAAGTAGAGGTTGATGGTGAGACAATTTCTCTATCAAATACTAAGACTTATCTTGCACTGTATAAGCCTAGTGGTGTTCTGTCGACCATGTACGACCCAGATGGTCGACCGTCGCTAGCTGAACTTGTCGATTTTCGTAAAGAGCGCCTCTTCCATGTTGGCCGTTTGGATAAGGAATCTGAAGGGCTAATTCTCCTAACAAATGATGGAGAAATTACCTTTAGAGCGACCCATCCAAGTTATGGCCTCGAGAAGACCTATCTTGTTCAGTACGAAGGGGAGCTTCCACGAGATGCAAAGGCGACCTTGACTAAGGGCGTCGAACTTGAAGATGGAATTGGTCGAGTAACTGGTTATAAAGAGCTGCCAAATAATTGGTTAGAGTTGAAGATTCACGAAGGTCGATATCACATCATTCGCCGTTTAATGGAGGCGGTCGGGGTAGAGGTACTTCGTTTAGTCCGCAGCCAGTTCGGTCCTATCCTTCTTGGTGATATGAAGGAAGGTCGTTGGAGAGATCTAAATGACGTTGAAGTGGTTAACTTATATAAAGCTTTAGACTTATAGCAATAAAACCTTTTATCGGTATTTAGTAAATATCGATAAATTAATAAACCAGTAATACTCAAAATTGAATAACGTTTTATCGACAAACATGGCGCTCATTTGGTAATTTAAAAACGTTTTATCGACATTTAACTTTGTCCGATAATCAACTCGCAACGGACGCTTAATGTGGGAAATTTTAGATTTGTCGATAAAGCTAGAAGTGGTGAAAGTGCCATTTCTAAATCCAACGAATTTTTCAAGCGAAAGGTAAACTCTCTACATGGGATTGAGGGCTATAAGAGGAGCGATTCAGGTCGAAGCAAATACACCTGATGCGATCGCTTCTGGTGTTAAGGAGCTCCTGCCTGCAATTCTCGAGGCAAACCAGCTATCCCCAGAAGGCGTGATTTCGGTACTACTTACCTGCACCCCCGATCTAAATGCAGCCTTTCCGGCAGCTTTCGCTAGAGAGATTGGCTTTGGCGCAGTCCCACTTCTATGTGCTGTAGAGATGGATGTACCAGGCGCTTTGCCGCTAGTTATTCGAGTTATGTTCCACGCTGAGCTGTCAGATAAGGCGAACCATGTCTATCTACGCGGCGCAACCGCTCTTCGTAAAGATTTAGCCCAGTGAAGTTAGTAGTTATTGGCGCAGGGTTGATCGGGACCTCAATTGCGCTCGGTGCTAAGCGTGCCGGGGCAGAGGTTGAGCTCATCGACGAAGATGGTCGAGCTCAGGCGCTTGCAAATGATCTTGTAGGTTCTAAGAAAATTGAAGATCCATCGATTGTTGTCATTGCAACCCCAACGAGTGCTCTAGCAACGATCATTTCAAAGTTTAAAACACTGTATCCAAAGTCGACGTTTATAGATATTGGCAGTACTAAAACTAAAGTTAAAGTAGAGATACAAACAGATTCTGATATTTTGAATCGTTTCTGCCCAACTCATCCAATGGCAGGGCGCGAACTGGATGGAGCAGAGGCAGCACAGAGCGATCTCTTTGTTGGCAAGAGTTGGATTATCACTCCGCTGCCAGAGACAGGCGCTCAAGCAATTGAGGATGCGAAAGAGCTAATTGAATCCCTTGGCGCAAAAGTCATAACTATGTCTGCAGAAGAGCATGACTTGGCAGTGGCAACAGTTAGCCACATGCCGCAAATTATCTCTTCGCTACTTGCTGCCCAGCTAGAAGGAAAGAGCTCGGAATCTCTGGCACTTGCTGGTTCCGGTGTTTTAGATACAACACGTATTGCGGGTTCAAACCCTGATTTATGGCGCGAAATTCTTAATTTAAATCGCGAGGCGCTCTTGCCACTACTTAAAGATTTCCAAAAAGATTTATCGACATTAATTGAAACTTACGACGTTCAAAGCGTTTTAGAACGTGGACGAAAAGGTCGCCAATCGTTGCCAGGTAAACACCGTTCGGCATCACGTAACTACACATTCCTGCCAGTAGTTCTGGAAGATAAACCAAATCAATTAGCTGCGCTTTTTGATGAATGTGCAAAAGCGAATGTAAACGTGGAATATATAACTATTTAGCACTCACCAGAGCAAGAGACATGTTTAGTTTTGTTAGCACTTAGCGCAACCAATGCAGATGTTT
>CAZMDJ010000028.1:0-13574 GCA_964565165.1 uncultured Actinomycetes bacterium
TTGTAGTTGGATCAGGTCGCTAAAAAGTCGAAGCTCATCTATCTGAGATCGCTCCAGATGCGATCGCCGTTTTTCAAGCAGAGCGCAATGGCACAGGACATGTGGTTCAGGTTGCGCTAAATGGCGTAAATGAGAGCGGTAACGTTTTAATTCTTGCCGGTGATACACCGATGCTTTCAGGCTCAACTATTAAAGAATTTGTAGAAGCTCATAACGCAGGCGGTTACACCGCATCTGTACTTACAGCAGAGCAGCCAGATCCAACCGGATACGGTCGAATCATTCGCGATGATGAAGGCTTGCTCTACAAGATTGTTGAAGAGAAGGATGCATCCGAAGACGAGAAGTTAGTTTTCGAAATTAATTCAGGTGTTTATATCTTTGATTTTGCAGCGCTTACTGGTGCAATTGCAAAGTTAAAGAGCAATAACGCGCAAGGTGAACTTTATTTAACTGATGCCATCGAAATCATCCGCAAGGATGGCGGCAAAGTCGCTCCGATTCTCTGCGAAGATTTCACCGAAACTCTTGGCGTTAACGATCGAGTTCAGTTAGCGGAAGCTGCTGCGATTCTTCGCGATCGAGTAAACGAACGCCATATGCGTAATGGCGTAACAATTCTTGATCCATCAACCACTTGGATTGATGACACCGTAACTATTGCGCCAGATGTACTGATTCTGCCTGGCTGCGCAATCTTCGGGTCTACAGCAATTGCATCCCATGCAGTTATTGGCCCTCGAACCACCTTGCACCATTGCGCAGTTAATTGCTGCGCAACTATCAAGGAATCTAATTGCACCGCTTCAGAGATCGGCGAGAACGCAACAGTTGGCCCATTCGCATTCCTTCGCGCAGGCACAGTTCTTGCAAATGAATCTAAAGCTGGTGCATTCGTAGAGATTAAAAATTCTCAGGTCGGAACCGGTTCAAAAGTTCCGCATCTTTCATATGTTGGCGATGCAACTATCGGCGAAGGCACCAATATCGGCGCTGCAACAATCTTTGTTAATTACGATGGAGTTGAAAAACATCGCACCGAAATCGGTGATCACGTTCGAATCGGTAGCGACACCATGTTGGTGGCCCCGGTAACAGTGGGAGATGGCGCATATACCGCGGCAGGATCGGTTATTACCGAAGATGTTCCGGCAGGCGCGATTGGAGTTGGCCGTTCTAAGCAGAGAAATGTCTTAGGGTGGGTCATGCGTAAGCGACCAGGTACAAAATCTGCAAACGCTGCTAATGAAGCAGCACCGAAATAGGTAACCAAAGGGAGAGAGCAACGATGAGCGAACTGCGTCTGTCATCCGAAAAGAGACTTCGTATCTTTACCGGACGTGCATTCCCAGAATTAGCAGAGTCAGTTGCCTCAGAACTTGGCATCACTGTTACACCTACTTCTGCATATGACTTCGCAAATGGTGAAATCTTTGTTCGCTTCGAAGAATCAGTTCGCGGTAGCGATGCTTACGTAATTCAATCTCACGCAGCTCCAGTTAATAAGCAGATCATGGAACAACTAATCATGATTGATGCACTGAAGCGCGCATCTGCAAAGCGCATCACTGTTGTGGCACCGTTCTACGGTTATGCACGTCAGGATAAGAAGCACCGCGGTCGCGAACCTATCTCTGCACGTTTGATGGCAGATTTATTTAAGACTGCTGGCGCAGATCGACTAATGGTTGTTGATTTACATACTTCACAGATTCAAGGTTTCTTTGATGGTCCAGTTGATCATCTATTCGCACTTCCACTTCTTGCTAATTATGTTGGCAGCAAAGTTGATCGTTCACAGCTAACAATCGTTTCACCAGACTCAGGTCGAGTACGAGTTGCAGAGCGTTGGTCAGATCTTCTTGGTGGTTGCCCAGTTGCGTTTATTCACAAGACACGTAACCCATTGATTCCAAATGAATCAACAACCGGTCGCGTTGTTGGTGATGTTGCTGGACGTACATGCGTTGTTATCGATGACATGATCGATACAGCTGGAACAATCACAAAGGCAGTAGATGCGCTATTTAATGAAGGCGCAAAGGATGTAATCATCGCTGCAACTCACGCTGTATTTAGCGGACCTGCAATTGATCGCTTGAAGAATTCAAAGGCATCTGAAGTTGTCGTCTGCGATACCTTGCCAATTCCGGTTGAGAATCGCTTCGATGGCCTTACAGTCCTTCCAATTGCGCCGCTTATCGCGCGTGCGATTCGCGAAGTCTTCGAGGACGGTTCCGTAACAAGCCTCTTCGACGGTCATTCTTGATCTAACTAAATCTCGTAAAAGCTGAACTTCGAAAAGGCCGCAACAAAGACGCGAGCTTTTCTACGCTCACTTTTACTTCGATTTGGACATCTCAACTCACCTCGTTAACATTCACCTTATTCCGGCGAGGGGTTAACAGCCCGTAATCGACGAAGCTAAAATTTCGTTAATTACTCTGCGCCGCAACACAAAGGCGAGGTAATAAAAATGGCAGAAGTAACAATCAATGGTGTTGCTCGTACCGAATTCGGTAAGGGTGCATCACGTCGCGCACGTCGCGATGGTCTAGTTCCAGCGGTTATCTACGGTCACGGCGAGAAGCCAAAGCACGTAGCTCTTCCAATCCGCGAACTAACAAACGCGCTTAAGACATCAAACGTTCTTTTGGACATTGTTGTTGATGGCAAGACAGAGCTAACACTTCCAAAGGCAGTTGTTCGCGATCCACTAAAGCTAACTCTTGAGCACGTAGATCTTCTACTTGTTCGTCGTGGCGAGAAGGTAACTGTTGCAATTCCAGTTCACACATCAGGTAAGTACGATGCTGACGGAATTCTTGAGCACGTTAACAACACAATTGAAGTTGAAGTTGAAGCTACAAACATTCCTACAGATCTAAAGCTTGATCTTGAAGGCATGAAGGCTGGCGAATCAAAGCATGCTTCAGATGTTGTTCTTCCAGCAGGCGCAAAGCTTGTTAGCGATCCGAAGATGATCGTTGTTCACCTAGGTGAGAAGTCAACACACACTGAAGAAGCAGCAGCTCCAGCAGCTGATGCGGCGGCAGCAGCTCCAGCAGCTGATGCAACACCATCTGCTTAATCAATCAGATAAATAAGTAAAAGAAGTTAGGAAAAGCCCCATGGTTTGGCTAGTCGTTGGATTAGGTAACCCTGGGGCTGAGTACAAGAACACGCGTCATAACATCGGCCATATGGTTGTCGATGAGATGGCGCGTGTTAATTCTTTAAAGTGGACATCCCATAAAGCAAGAGCAGATGTTGCTGCTTACAAAATTGGCGTTGGTATTGATGCGCCAGGTGTAGTGCTCGCTAAATCTCATAGTTACATGAATGAGTCCGGCGGACCAATTAAAGCGCTATGTAACTTTTACAAAGTTGGCGTAGAAAATCTAATTGTTATTCACGATGAATTAGATATTCCATTTAGTGCTATTCGCATTAAACAAGGTGGCGGCGATAACGGTCATAATGGTTTGAAGAGCACCACCAGTGCAATGAGCGCTGAATATTTCCGAATTCGTATGGGCATTGGTCGACCAATTGGCCAACAAGATCCAGCTGATTTTGTATTAAAAGGTTTTGCTAGCGCGGAAAAGGGCGAGATTCCTAGCTTTGTTTCTCGCGGTGCAGATGCGATTGAGTATTTGATTAAGAATGGTTTGCAGGCAGCGCAAGGCGCTTATAACCAGTAATCAACCAGTATTACGAACTCCTAAAGCAACACCATTAATAGAAAGCAAAAGCTCACGTCTCAGAAGTGGATCTACCTCTTCGCCAGATTTACGAACACGTTCTAGAAGATTAACTTGCATCATATGAAGCGGAGCTAAATATTGATCGCGAATCTGCAGAGTACGAGCAAGAAGTGGTTGATCTCCGAGTAGATCTTCATTGCTGCGAAGCGCGTTGATTTCGCGGCTAGTTAATTCAAATTCAGCTTTGATGTCATCAAAGAAGTGGCGAAGTTCCTGCGGCACTAACGCATTTACATAATGAGCAGCCATATTTAAATCGGTCTTTGCCATTGTCATTTCGACGTTAGAGATAAAGGTCTTAAAGAAGTGCCATTCATTAAGCATATTTTTCAAAACTTCAGTCTGACCTGCTTCGCGTGCAGCCTTTAAACCAGAACCAACGCCATACCAACCTGGAACAATCTGGCGGCTCTGAGTCCAACCAAATACCCAAGGAATAGCGCGAAGATTTTCGATTCCATCATTTGCACCTTGGCGACGTGATGGGCGAGAGCCTAAGAACATATCTCCAAGCTGCTCAACTGGAGTTGAAGAGTAGAAGTAAGCCGGTAGATCTTTATGGGTAACTAAATTGCGATAACGCTGGAATGAATTTTCAGAGATTAACTCCATGCATTCATTCCACTGAGTTAAATCTTCTTTTGGCTGACGAGGTCCGCGATTTAGAACAGTAGCTTCAAGCGCTGCAGCAAGTGTTAGTTCAACGTTCTCACGAGCCAACATTGGGATTGAATATTTATCTGAGATAACTTCGCCTTGCTCTGTCATCTTGATTTGGCCATCAAGTGAACCCCAAGGAAGTGCAATTAAAGCATCGTAAGTAGGTCCGCCACCGCGACCGACTGAACCACCGCGACCATGGAATAGACGTAGCTTTACGCCGTATTTAATAGCGGTATCACGTAGGCGACGTTGTGCCTGGTGAATCTCCCATTGGCTAGTTGCAATGCCGGCATCTTTATTTGAATCTGAATAACCGAGCATTACCTCTTGAACATCATCGCGAAGTGAAACTAGTTTGCGATAAACCGGATTAGATAGCAGCTTCTCCAGAATTACATCTGCAGCTCGAAGTTCAGCAACTGTTTCAAGAAGCGGTGCAAAACCAATCTTTGCAACCCCCTTATTGATATCAACTAAGCCAGCTTCTTTACCAAGGACTGCGGCAGCCAATAAATCATCAGGCTGCTTTGTCATCGAAACGATGTAAGTTTCAATAACTTCAGGGCCAAATTGTGCAATTAGTTCATTGATTGCGCGGAAAGTATCTAGCGTCTTTGCGCTCTGGGCATCTAAATCCTTTGGAGCACGCAAAGTGCTGCTATCTAGCTCAGCAATTAAAGTATCAAAGCGCTTATTGGGATCTTGATCCGCATAATCATTTGCGATTCCAAAGTTAGCCAGAGCTGCATGGTGAACTTGTGAATGCTCGCGAACATCCATGGTTGCGTGGATTAATCCAAAGGCAGAGACAGTACGAATAATGCGCTCAAGTTCGCCCTTTGCGATTAATTCGCCGTGATTAGCAAGTAGCGAATCACGCATAATGTTTAGATCAACTAAGAGCTCTTCGGTATTTGCATAATCGCGACCGGGAACATGTGCTGCACCTGCGGCATGGCGCTTACGAGTTAATTCCAAGCGATGCACAATTGCAGTGGTCTTTAAACGATAAGGCTCACGCGCATTTAGACGGCGATAACGAGCTTCAAATTCAGGGATATTTGCCAAGTCACGTTCGACGGAATCTTTAAGTTCCTGTGAAACATTGATGATTCGAGTTGAAACTGAGAGGGATTGGCGTAGCTGCGACATCGCCTCAGAGATAACGCGAATCGCATGGCCAACTTGAACCACAATCGTTTCGCGGGTTACATCTGGAGTCACATTTGGATTGCCGTCGCGGTCTCCGCCGATCCAGGTACCAAATGAAAGTGGCTTTGCAGTTGGCGCAATATTTACGCCTAAACGTGAAACCTCAGCCGCAAATTCATCAAGAACTTCTGGCACCGTTAAACGAAAGAGATCATCAAGATAATAAAGAGCGTTTACCGCTTCATCAATAACTAGTGGTCGCTCTACACGTAATTCATCTGTCTGCCAAAGAAGATCAATCGCTTCTGAAAGTCGCGCATCTCGCACACGATTTGCCGGAGCTTCAAGTAAATCTGAAATCTGCGCCAACTTACTTAATACAGAACGGCGTGAAGCTTCGGTTGGGTGAGCGGTGAAAACAGGACGAACTGAGAAATCATCAAGCCAGGTTTTGAGCTCTTCTAATTTAATCTCATGTCCGGCTTTACGCGCTTCTTCAATCTTGTCGACTGCTTGTGCGATCCAAGAACCACTTTCAGCGCGTTCATTTTCTAAAACTCGCGAACGGTGAACTTGTTCAGCAACGTTTGCTAGGTGGAAGTAGGTACTAAAAGCACGTACTAACTGAACAGCTTGATCAACTGTTACATCTTTTAATTGCGCTTCAGCATTTCCAGAACGAACCGCAGCGCGAATTTTCTCTACTAAATCTAGGAGCTCTTTACCTTCTTGGCGGATAAGTGATTGGCCAAGAAGTTCGCCGAGTGAGCGTACGTCGCTACGAAGAGATGCATCATCTTGCATCTGTAATTGACGTAATTGGCTCTCCGCGCTCATTGGCAAATCATCTCAGGTACTCAATAAGATATGAAACGTAATTTAGCCCCCTCCCTTTTTGGGAATGGGGCTAATGGGCATTTATCCCATTATCTGGAAGGTTCTTGGAAAGGGGCGGTAAGAATGCGTGGTTTATTGCCGCTGAGCAATCATTTAATTGATGGCGCGCTCAACTCCAATCGCGATCTAATCGCACCGCCATCTTCATATGCATATTTGATTGCACTGCGTGCCGCTCATAAACCGCTCTTGGTAATCACTGCATCATCTAGAGCTGCAGAAGATTTAGCGAAAGAGATTAAAGAGTGCCATCAAGATACTCTCGAATTTCCAGCATGGGAAACGTTGCCCCATGAACGTTTAAGCCCAAGTAGCGATACCGTCGCAAAGCGCATCAGCACTTTGCAGGCGATGCAAGACCAGAAGAAGAACTGGGTAGTTGTTGCACCGATTCGCGCCGTTATTCATAAATTTAATGCGCAAATTGTTAATACCAAACCAATATCTTTAGATCGCGGAATTGAATTTGATTTAACAGAGCTGCAGCGAAAGTTAGTTTCATTCTCCTACACTCGAACCGACTTAGTTGAACGCCGCGGCGAATTTGCAGTCCGTGGTGGAATTCTGGATATCTTCCCACCAGATCAGAACCATCCAGTGCGTATTGATTTCTTTGGCGATGAGATCGAAGAGTTAAGTTTCTTCGCAGTGGCTGATCAAAGAACTATTGAAACCATCTCTAAACCAATCAATATTCTGCCTTGCCGAGAACTCTTGATTACAGATGAAGTAAAGACGCGAGCAAAGCAACTTTCACATGAATTTGAGAACGAACTACTTAGCAAGATTGCTAATGGCTTACAGCCCGAAGGTATGGAATCTCTGATTCCATTGTTGGTTGATGATTTACATTTAATTAGCGAATCGATGCCTGATGGATTTGAACCGATATTTATTGAGAAAGAACGTGTAGTTGGAAGAATTGCAGATCTTCTTGCAACCAACGAAGAGTTCCGCGAAGCTGCTTGGTCTAACGCTGCTTCTGGTGGCAAGAGTCCAGTTGAAGCCGGGAGTACATATATTGATTGGGACGCACTAGTTGAAGAGCTTCCAAGTTTTAGAGATTTTCGCCAATTTGGTTCAGATAACGATATTTTCTTAGAGATAGATCCAATTGAGCCGCTCCGAGGAAATAGCGATCGCTTAATTTCACTCTTTGAAACTGCGTTAAATGAGAATCGCAAAATAATCTTCTCAGCGACCACCAAAGGCATGATCGATAGATATGCCAGCATCTTTCGCGATGCCAATCTGCCAGTGCAGATTCAATATCCACTCGGCGCTGCGCCAACTAGCGGATATATAACTCTTACCGCTTCCACTTTCCACCATGGTTTTGTTGATGACGAACTCTTCTTTGTAACTGAACGCGACTTAACTGGCAGCCAAAGTGCAGGTGGCGAGAAGCTTCCATCTAGGCGTAAGAAGACTATTGATCCGCTGCAATTAAAGAGCGGAGATTATGTTGTTCACGAACAGCACGGCATCGGTCGATATGTAGAAATGGTCCAACGTTCTGTGGGCGGAGTAGTTCGTGAGTATTTAGTTATCGAATACGCGCCAGCAAAACGTGGCCAACCAGGCGATCGCATCTTTGTTCCAACAGATGCACTTGATCAAATCAGCAAGTATATTGGCGGCGAAACTCCAACAATTCACCGCATCGGTAGTGGTGAGTGGAGCAAAGCTAAGAGCCGTGCACGTAAGGCAGTCAAAGAGATTGCTGGCGAATTAATTCGTTTATACGCAGCGCGCACCAGTGCACCGGGTTTTGCGTTTTCTCCAGATACTCCATGGCAACGCGAACTCGAAGATAACTTTGCATATGTTGAGACCGCAGATCAGCTTTCCACTATTGAAGATGTAAAACGAGATATGGAACGCCCGTACCCAATGGATCGCTTGATTTGCGGCGACGTGGGATATGGAAAGACCGAGATTGCAGTACGTGCGGCATTTAAGGCAGTCCAAGATGGCAAACAAGTTGCGATTCTGGTTCCGACAACTCTTTTAGTGCAACAACATTTCAAAACTTTTTCAGAGCGATTTGCTGGATTCCCAATTAAGGTCGCTGGTCTTTCCCGTTTTAATACTGCAAAAGATGCTAAGGAAATTGTTACCGAACTGGGCAAAGGAACTGTCGATGTAATTGTCGGAACCCACCGCTTGCTATCGAATGATGTGCAGTTTAAAGATCTTGGCCTAGTTATTGTTGATGAAGAGCAACGCTTTGGTGTTGAGCAGAAGGAGCAACTTAAGAAGCTACGTACCAGCGTGGATGTTCTTGCGATGTCTGCGACTCCGATTCCAAGAACGCTCGAGATGGCAATAACCGGAATACGCGAGCAGACCACAATTACTACGACACCTGAAGAGCGCCATCCGATTCTGACTTATGTAGGGCCGCAAGATGAGAAGCAGATTAGCGCTGCGATTCACCGTGAATTACTCCGAGATGGTCAGGTCTTCTATATTCATAATCGCGTGGAATCCATTGATCGAGTCGCAGTTAAATTAAAAGAGTTAGTGCCAGAAGCTCGTATTCGAGTAGCCCACGGCCAGATGAGCGAATCAATGTTGGAAGATGTGATTTTAGGTTTCTGGAATCGCGATTTTGATGTTCTGGTCTGTACAACAATTGTTGAAAGCGGATTAGATATTCCAAATGCAAATACGTTAATTGTTGAACGTGCAGATATGTTTGGTCTTTCACAACTTCATCAAATTCGCGGACGTGTAGGTCGTGGTCGCGATCGCGCATATGCATATTTCTTATTCCCAACCGATAAGCCACTAACTGAGGTCGCAATTGATCGACTAAATACCATCGCCACAAATACTGATCTTGGTGCAGGCATGCAGGTGGCTCTAAAAGATTTAGAGATTCGTGGTGCTGGCAATTTATTAGGCGGAGAACAATCTGGCCATATTGCAGATGTCGGTTTTGATTTATATATGCGTATGGTCGGAGAAGCGGTTAATGATTTCAAAACTGGAATTATAGAAACCGAAGAAGTTTCACATGAGTGCAAAATTGAAATTCCAGTCGATGCGCACTTGCCTGAAAGTTATGTTGATTCTGAGCGACTCCGTTTAGATATTTATCGTCGCTTAGCTGATGTAAAAGATCCATTTGAAATTAAACCAATTGAAGAAGAGCTAATTGATCGCTTTGGTCCACTTCCTGAACCGGTAATTGCATTGGTGCAAGTTGCAGTGCTTCGAGCATCTGCAAGAAAATTAGGAATCCGCGAAATGATTCAACAAGGTAAGAATCTAAGAATTTCGCCAATCAAATTACCTGAATCTAAAGAGTTGAAGTTACAGCGCCTTTACCCAGGATCTATGTATAAAGGTGCGACAAATGTGGCTTTAGTCGCTTTACCTGCACAAGAGTGGTCGCCATTGGGCGAAAAAAGTAAATTGCGAGATACTTCCGTCATTGCTTGGGCCACTTCGGTGCTCCAAGAATTAACAGGCAAATAGGGGATTAATGGTAATGAAGAAGGTAATTAGCGCTCTTCTAGTCGTAAGCAGTCTGGCATTTCTTACTGCATGCGATTCAAGCATCGCAGCTCAGATTGGCGATACCAAGATTTCGACTAACACAGTTCAAGATCGTGTAGCTGAAATTCTTTCAGAGCGCCGCAATTACGACACTGCTCAGATGCAGCTAAGCGTTGCCGAAGAACTAAACCGTTCAGAACTCCGATTCCTCATGATCTCTGTAATTTTTGAGAAGCTTGCAAAAGAGGGCGGTATCAAAATTACACAGGCGATGAAAGATGCAAAGAAGAGCGATATCTACAACCAAGTTGGTGGATACGATCAACTCGCGCAGGCTTTAGTTCAAGCACAGATGGCGCCAGCTGACTTTGATCTTTATGTACAAAGCCTTTTAATCTCTGAGCAATTAGTTGCGAAGGCAAAGGCTGCAGGCGTTTCAGATGAGAACACCGGCGCCGCGGTACAACAACTTGTTATGGGCCTTACTCAAAAAGAGAAGGTAAAAGTTAATCCGCAATATGGCGCATGGGATCCAACTACTGCCGATCTAGCTACCTTTGATTCTGCTGGAACCGCAGTTAAGTCTCTAACCGCTTAATTTTATTATGAGCTCTCAGTTACTTCGTTTACTCGAAGTAATGGATCGTCTGCGCTCTCCGGGTGGATGCCCTTGGGATGCCGAACAGACTCATCAATCTCTAATTAAATATCTACTTGAAGAGTCTTACGAATTTGTTGATTCAGTTGATGAGAATGATCGCGAAGCGATGCGCGAAGAACTTGGTGACATTCTTCTTCAGGTCTACTTCCATTCACGTATTGCGCAGGAACATCCAACAAATCCATTCTCGATTGAAGATGTTGCATCTGGGATTGCAGATAAATTGATCCGTCGCCATCCTCATGTCTTTGGCGATGTTGAAGCGAAGAGCTCAGAAGAGGTCAAACAGAACTGGGAAGAGCTCAAAAGGGCAGAAAAAGGGCGAAATTCTGCGACCGATGGGGTCGCTTTGGCGCAGCCAGCCCTACCTCTTATTACTAAACTTATCTACCGTGCCGAGAAGAACGGCATAAAACTAGATTTACCAACAACCGATATAGACAATGAAGTTCAAATTGGGGACGCGTTGGTAGCAGCTGTAGTGGCTGCGATTAAGCAAGGAATTGAACCGGAGGATTTACTTCGAGCTCGCGCACGCGAGATATCCGAAGAGATCAAACGGATTGAGTCTTTGTAAAATTCACCAATTGATTTAAGGAGTAAAAGTGGCAATCATTGAAGCTATCGGTGCCCGTGAAATTTTAGATTCACGTGGAAATCCAACAGTAGAAGTAGAAGTTTTATTAGAGGATGGCACTGCAGCTCGTGCCGCTGTTCCATCAGGGGCATCAACTGGCGCATTCGAAGCTGTTGAACTCCGTGATGGCGGCAAGCGTTACCTTGGCAAGGGTGTCGAGAACGCAATTAAGAATGTCGTTGAAGTAATTGCTCCAGAAGTTGTTGGTCTTGATGCACAGGATCAGCGTTTAGTTGATCAAACAATGATCGAACTTGATGGCACAAATAACAAGGCAAAGCTTGGCGCCAACGCAATTCTTGGCGTTTCTCTTGCAGTAGCTAAGGCAAGTGCAGAGCATGCAGACCTTTCACTATTTAAGTACGTTGGCGGAAACAATGCGCACGTACTTCCAGTTCCTATGATGAACATCCTTAACGGTGGCGCACACGCAGATACCAACGTTGATATTCAGGAATTCATGGTTGCACCAATCGGCGCAGATTCATTTAAAGAGTCCCTCCGTTGGGGCGCAGAGATTTATCATTCTCTTAAGTCAGTTCTTAAGAAGCGTGGATTAGCAACAAGCATTGGCGACGAAGGCGGATTCGCTCCAAACCTTGAGAGCAACCGTGCAGCGCTTGATCTAATTCTTGAAGCTGTTGAAGGAGCTGGATTTAAGCCAGGAACAGATATTGCTCTAGCAATGGACGTTGCAGCTACAGAGTTCTACGACAACGGTAAGTATTCATTCGAAGGAAAGCAGTTAACTGCAGCGGAAATGATCGCTTATTACGCAAGCTTGGTCTCTTCATACCCACTGGTTTCAATCGAAGATCCTCTAAATGAAGATGATTGGGATGGTTGGGTAGCAATCACTAAGGAACTTGGTGCGAAGGTTCAGCTAGTTGGCGACGATCTATTTGTTACCAACCCAGAGCGCCTTTCAAAGGGAATTGATCTAGGAACTGCTAACGCACTTCTAGTTAAGGTAAATCAGATTGGTTCATTAACTGAAACTCTTGATGCAGTTGAGATGGCGCACCGCGCTGGCTACCGCAGCATGATGAGCCACCGCTCAGGTGAAACCGAAGATGTGACCATTGCAGATTTAGCTGTTGCTACAAATTGCGGTCAGATTAAGACTGGTGCACCAGCTCGAAGCGAACGCGTTGCTAAGTACAACCAACTTCTTCGCATTGAAGAAGAGCTAGGTGATGGCGCACGTTATGCAGGTCGCGGCGCATTCCCTCGATTCAAGTAATTAATAGGTAATAAATTGCCTCGTAGAAGAAGCAGCTACCGTAGGAAGCGTTTTGATAAAGCATCACGTTTTCTTATAGTGGCTGCTTTCTTCTTTGGCATAATTATTCTGATTGGTTCTCCACTACAAAAATATTTTGCGCAACGTGCACAGATAAATGCACTTCAGACTCAAGTTGCGGCAAATCGCGCTGCTCTAGACGAAGCGCGTAAAGAGTTGGAGCAGTGGAACGATCCCAACTTCATTAAATCTCAAGCACGAGCACGACTGCACTTTGTACTACCCGGCGAACGCCAATACATTTTGACCAATGAGATTGATCTCGAAGGAAAAGATAATTCCAACCAAATTGCAACCAATGTTCCAACTGGAGTTCCTTGGTACTCAAGAGTGATAGCAACTATTACAGAGGCAGGAAATAAATGAGCCGCGAGGTAAGTGAAGGCGATTTAGCCTGCATTGGTAGCCAATTACAGCGCGAACCTCGTGACGTACATGCGATTTCATATCGCTGTCCATGCGGAAAACCTGCGGTAGTTGAGACTCCGCCGCGCCTTAGCGATGGCACACCATTTCCAACTTTTTACTATGCAACTTGCCCACGTTTAACTGCAGCGATCTCCACATTAGAAAATGGTGGGCTGATGGCAGATATGAATAAGCGTTTACAGGAAGATCCAGAACTTGCTGGCGCATATGCGGCAGCGCACGATGATTATTTGGCTGCACGTGCAGCGCTTGGCGTAGATGTTCCTGAAGTTGATGGAATTAGCGCTGGCGGAATGCCTGACCGTGTTAAATGTTTACATTCTTTAGTAGCTCATTCGCTATCAGCAGGTCCAGATGTAAATCCATTGGGCGATGAAGCGTTAGCAAAATTACCTAAATGGTGGTTAGACAATCCATGCGAGTAGCAGCAATTGATTGCGGTACCAATTCAATTCGTTTACTTATTGCAGATGTACAAGGAGATAACTTCCGCGAAGTAGTTCGCGATATGGAGATTGTTCGTTTAGGTCAAGGCGTAGATCAAACCGGAGAATTTCA
>CAZMDJ010000029.1:0-13549 GCA_964565165.1 uncultured Actinomycetes bacterium
CCTGGAATCTTTACATCGCTTCCGGCTGGGATGAATGCACGCTTAAAACCTAAGCGGAACGCTTCTTCGAGGCGACGTTGGACTCCAGAAACTTTGCGAATCTCTCCAGCTAAACCAACTTCTCCAACTGCGACTAAATCAGCGGGGAGCGCTAAACCTTTTGCGGCTGATGCAATTGCAAGCGCAGCAGCTAAATCTGCGGCAGGTTCGGACATCTTCATGCCGCCAACTGTTGCAACATAAACATCTCGGCCAGAAAGTCGAATATTTGCGCGTAGTTCTAATACGGCAAGAGTCATTGAGGTGCGAGAAGAGTCCATTCCGCTAGTTACGCGACGAGCGTTGCCGTAATCGTTTTCGCGACCTGCGCTAACTAACGCTTGAATCTCAGCTAAAAGTGGGCGACGTCCTTCGAGAGTTACGGTTACGCAGGTACCTGGAACAGGTTCAGTGTGGCGTGAAGTAAATAGACCAGTTGGATCTGCAACTCCTTGAATTCCGGAATCGTTCATATCGAAGCAACCAACTTCGTCGGATGCACCGAAACGATTTTTGATTGCACGAATTAAGCGAAGTCGTGAATGGCGTTCGCCTTCGAAGTTGAGTACAACGTCAACGATATGTTCGAGTAGGCGAGGACCAGCAATTGATCCATCCTTTGTTACGTGGCCAACAAGTAGTAGCGCGATATCGCGTTCTTTGCAGATTCGAATTAACGCTGCTGCAACTTCGCGGACTTGTGTTACGCCGCCAGGTGCGCCTTCGACTGTTGTAGAACCAATTGTTTGGATTGAGTCGATAATTAATAGTTGCGGCTGTACAGAATCAATATGTGCGATTACTGCAGAGAGATCTGTTTCCGCGGCCAACCATAAATTGGGATTAACTGCACCAATTCGTTCGGCGCGAAGACGGACTTGAGATGCGCTCTCTTCTCCGGAGATGTAAAGAGTATGAACACCGTTGTCGGCGACTTGAGATGCAACGGTAAGTAGGAGAGTGGATTTACCAACGCCAGGTTCGCCAGCTAAAAGAATTGCAGCGCCAGGAACAATGCCACCACCAAGTACGCGATCGAGTTCGTCAATCTTGGTTGGACGCGCTTTTGCGCTTGCTAAATCAACATCTCCGATAGGTGTGGCAGGTTGTGTTACGTGCCCCGCAACGAGAGATAGCTTCTTTGGTGCGCCAACTTCTTCGACGCTGCCCCAAGCTTGGCATTCACCGCAGCGACCAACCCATTTAGTGCTGGTCCAACCACATTCGCCGCAACGAAATGGATCCTGCTTCACCTTTGCCATGGCCCAAGATTAGTCGGTACCGGCGACGCTCTATAGACTCGCGCAATGTCTAGAGCCGCATTAGAAAAGTTCCCGAAGGTAAATCTCCTATTCGGAAAGTCACCTGTCCATCGCCTAGATCGCCTTACCGATTATTTAGGTGGAGATGTTGAGATTTGGGCGAAACGTGAAGACGTTAATTCGGGTTTAGCGTACGGCGGCAATAAGACTCGAAAGCTTGAATATCTTGCAGCTGATGCGCTTGCAAAAGGTTGCGACACATTAGTTTCAATCGGTGGCGTGCAATCAAATCACACACGTCAGGTTGCAGCAGTTGCAGCGCACCTTGGAATGAAAGCTGTTCTTGTACAAGAGCATTGGGTTGAATGGAACGAAGTTAATTACGAGAAGACCGGAAACATTTTATTGTCTCGCGTAATGGGTGCTGAGGTTCGTTTAGATCCAGCAGGTTTTGATATTGGATTCCGCGCATCTTGGGAGAAAGCAATTCAAGATGTAATTGATCGCGGTGGAAAGCCTTATCCAATTCCAGCAGGTGCAAGTGATCACGAATTAGGTGGACATGGTTTTGCTGGTTGGGCTTTCGAAGTTGAAGATCAAGAGAAAGAACTTGGTTTTAAGTTCGATAAGACAATTGTTTGTTCTGTAACTGGTTCTAGCCAAGGCGGCATGATCGCTGGCTTTGCACACTCAAATCGCGCACAAGATGTAATCGGTATTGATGCATCAGCAACAGTGCAACAGACATGGGATCAGATCAAGCGCATCGCATCTCGCACCGCTAATTTAATTGAATTAGGCCGCGAATTAGATGATTCTGAGATTGTTCTACTTGATCGTTGGCATGATGGTATTTACGGTGTTGCAAGTGATCACACCATTGAAGCAATTCGTTTAACTGCAAGCCTTGAAGGCATGATTACCGATCCGGTTTACGAAGGTAAATCAATTGCAGCGTTAATTGACTTGGTTAAAGAGGGCTATTTCCCTAAGGGTTCACGCGTTCTTTATTGCCACCTTGGTGGTCAGCCAGCAATCAACGGCTACACCACGGCATTCGATACTAAGTAATTACAAAGAAGCGGGATGCTGGATTACAAATAGCGGAAGGTTTTTCTTCTTAGCTTCTTGTATTCCGGCATAACGAATATCGCAGATCTCTTTTAGCTTGTCGTAATTGCGTTGACCCATCAACGCAATTAACTCTTCTGCATTTGAAAGATAGACCGGCTTCTTGCCGACGTGCGCATCTGTATCGCTGGTGCAGTACCAATCGAAATCTTCGCCGCCATCGCCCCAAACAAGACGTTCGTATTCGCCGATAACTGTTACCTGAAATTCGCGCTCACCATGTTCGCGTACTTCAAATGAACGGCGCATCGGTAACTGCCAGCAAACATCTGGCTTTACATCTAGAAAGTGTGAACCTTCTTTTTCAGCTAAATGATGAAGCACGCAACCAAATGTTGGGAACTCACCTTTGCGATTTAAGAAGATACAAGAGTTATTAACGGTACGAGTCTTTCGTTCGTTATCTTCATCAACTTCAGAGATATTTAAGCGACCCTTTTTATCATGTGCGATGTCGTAGAACTGCCACATCTCAGGAGTCAGACTTTCAGCCGCTTTCAAAACGCGTTTTTCATCTGCATCATCGGTGTACATCGCGCCTTCAGTGCAGCAACCTGAATTAGGTTGATCAGCAAAAACACCTTTGCAGCCATCGCCATAAACACAGGTCCAATTAGAGGTCAGCCAAGTTAAATCGCATTTAAAGATCTGTTCAGAATCTTCAGGGTCGAAGAATTCGACCCAATCGCGTGCAAATCCCGCTGAAATCTCAGACATAGTTGTGAAGCCTACGGGTAATTGCGCTTTATTGCACATCGTTCTTCGCTAAATTAGCCACATGAGAATCTCTGTAATTGGCGCCGGAGTAATGGGCGAAGCTCTTATCGCTGCGTTAATTAAAGCTGGACATTCACCAGATCACATTGAGATTATTGAAAAACGCCAAGAACGTTGCGATGAATTAGTTGGCAAATATTCAATCAAAGTTGGCCATGAATTAAACAACAGTGATGTGGTGCTCTTGGTTACTAAACCTCAAGATATTGATTCAGTACTTGCTGAAATTAATGGCAAAGTTAAAGAGGGTGCGCTGCTAGTTTCATTTGCAGCAGGTAAGAAGATTGCAACGATCTCAAATGGCGTTAACGGAAAGAATCCAGTGGTTCGTGTAATGCCAAATACGCCAACTCTGGTTGGTAAAGGCGCGGCTGGGTATTCCTTAGGCGCAGGCGTAACTGATCACCAAAAGAAGTTTGTAATTGATTTCCTAGGTGCAGCAGGTATTGCGGTAGAAGTTAAGGAAGAGCTGCAAGATGCAGTAACAGCAACAAGCGGTTCTGGTCCAGCATATTTCTTCGCCTTTGTTGAATCTATGGTTAAAGGCGCGAAGGATTTGGGGCTCTCTGAAGAGGTCGCTACCCAATTAACAGTTCAGACAATTGTTGGCGCAGCAGAGCTTTTAGCTACTTCAGGTAAGAGCGCAACTACCTTGCGAGAGAATGTAACCAGCCCAAATGGCACCACTTTTGCCGCGCTTCAAACATTTGCTGCTGGCGATTTAGATGCACTAGTTGCTAAAGCCATGAAAGCTGCGCGAGATCGCTCAATCGAGTTAAGTTGAAACGTTTCCTATTAAGTATCGCTCTTTTATTAACTGCGATTCCAAATGCACATGCCGCGGTAACGCCAAAAGCAATGGTGCAGTTAGCACAAGTAGATAGCGCTGCAGTTGGAGTTTTAGCGTCGGGTAGCCAAATTCTGGTTTACGGCAACCGCGATAAGAATGGCTTTGCCCAATTAGTTAATGGTCCAACTGTTGAATTAACTGCAGGCGTCGAATCTTTTGTTAGCGCTGGAACGGTTGATGCAGCCGGAAATTTCTATTTATTTGGCGCAAGTTCTAATCCAATTGTCGGGACCTTGCCACCAGTTTCAGGAGTCTTAAATCCGGATAACGTCATATCTGATCCAGTGAGTTCTAATAAGAGCGATGCAATTAATTTGATTTACTGGAAGCTAGATGCAACCGGAAAATTAATTGATACCCAGACAATGGCAATGCCATTTGCGACAATTCCTTATGCAGCAATAATTGATACATCAGGAATTACGGTTGCCGGATCTTCTTATAACGATCCAGGAAGTAATGCATTTGTGGTTAATTGGGCGGCAAAACCAACTTTCATCGGAAAGAGCTATACAAGTATTTTTGGAATTACTCGGACTTCTGATGGTGGAGTAATTGCAGTAGGGCAGAGCAGAGATAAGTTGCTTGCCACAACTCTGAAGGGCAAGACAGATGGATTCCTTGCCAAGATAAGTAATGGCAAATTAACTTCAGTTCAACGAAGTAGCGATACCGGCGCAAACCGTGCATGGCGAAGTACGACTTCAACTTTATTACTTGGTGGATATTCAAATTCCACCGCAGCAATTACCAAGTTCAATACAAATTTCCTTCCAACTTGGACCGATAGATATCCATCAACTGGCAGCGCGCTGACTGCAACGGTTGGAAAAGTAAATTACGGTGCATTTGTATCGATGGGCGCAATTAAGGCGCTCCCTGCTTGGAAAAAGAAGAACGCTGTATTGGTTTTAACTTTTGATGGCAAAGGGGTAATTACCGCCGCAAATTACATAAATTCACCCCAATTAATGGGCTTCACCGCTAATAGCGCGCTTGGTCCGATCGTCCTTTCGGGCGGTTTTTTATATCGCGCCTAAACGCGCTAATCTTTCGCCCTTACTACAAGGAGTTTTATGGGTTCCGTTATCAAGAAGCGTCGCAAACGTATGGCTAAGAAGAAGCATAAGAAGCTTCTTAAGAAGACACGCATTCAGCGCCGTAACGCTAAGTAATTTTCTAAGCTCTTAGCGAGACTAGTTGACCGTTAATTCCGGCAACTAAATAACGAACACCGCTCACGGTGATCCAACTATTTTGGATCGGATCATCGCTCTGCCATCCGCTAATCAAAGAAATCTTCTTTGTGATGGTATCCAGCGCGCATAAACGCTTCTGGCAGCTAACAACCAAAGTGGTCCCGTTTAAATTAAGCGGGGCATTTGGCGCACCATATTTTGTGGTGGTGTAGGTAGAGGTCTCGCCGTCGATTACATGAACTCGAATCTGGCTTGGATTAGGAAGAGTCGCGCCAGATGCCGCTAACCATGAAGCGATCAACTTGCCACCTGCTTTATTGATAGCGACGTCGTAACCGAGAACAGAAGCGGTGTTATTTGGTGAATCTAAAGTTTCATAGATCCAAGTATTTGCAGCAGAGCCATCGCGTGAAGCTAATCGAATTTCACCTGATGTGGCATCTTTCTTTTGATTTACAACAAGTACTGAATCGTAAATTACATGGGTTGTGGCACCTGATAGGTACGCCTTCACATGAAATGCAACATCGCCAGTAGTGCGACCATCAGCTTTGCGATCTCCATCAATTAATTCGTAGCTCCACTTATTAGATTTCTTAACTGCGCCAAGTAGAACTCCTTGGCTCTCATCACGATAGAAAACTTGGAGCGTGGTAGTAGTAGCTACGCACGCACTTGCATATGAAACATCGCTACCGGTACGAACTCGTGCAATCTGATCGTAAGGTTGAATTGATGCAGCATTTCCATCGACAACTTCAAATGAATATGAAGTATCAGTAACTGTCGCATGGCGTAAGTCGTTATCAACGATATCTCCGTAGAAGAGATGTATTACTTGGCGAGTTCCGGTGCCGGTAGTGCAGAGCGTTAGATGTCCACCAACTTTATGTGAAGTGCGTCCAGCGCTACCGCCCATGCCATCGATAACAACCTTCTTCCATGCGCCGTTTACGTATGTAGCTGCTCGAAGAGTTCCGGTCTTACTACTGATATAGGCAATAAAAGGTTTGTTATTTAGCGCCGCTGAAACTACATACTTCGCATCGCTTGCTTTATCGATGAGGGAACTCTTCCAGGTAGCGGTAGGTATTACAGAATCAGAATTTGATGGATCTGAAGTTCCATTGTTATTAATTGCGGTAACGCTAAAGCTGTAGCTAGTTCCATTTTTTAATCCGTTAACTGTAAATGGACTTGAGTTAGCGTAAGTAGTTAAGCCAGTCTTTGAATTCTTGATTGCATAACTTGTAACTTGAGCGCTACGAACATTTGTAGGCGGATCGAAGGTAATAATTGCGCTGGAATCGCCAACTAATACCTGCAGATTTCGCACTGGGTTAGGAATACCAACAGCGATTCCTGCTGGTGGTTTATTGCGCATATCTTCCATCATCGCAAGCAAGATTGGCCCTGGATCGCGGAAGACTTCTCCGGCATCTAAATTTGGAGTCATCACGGAATTAATTCCTGTGTGCGAGAAAGTTGATTCATCTAAATGAGAAACTGATGAACCATTCTCATATCTACCTGGTGCATAAATCTTTGGCTTCACTCCGCCATTTGCCGCAATACCTTTTGCGCCTGACCAAGAGAGGCTCGATGTAAGCGCCTTTCCTAATTCAATACTTGGTGAAGGAAGATCACTTAAACGTCGACCATCATCTAGTTGAAGATATGCATCGAATGGAGTTGGTTGTTCGATTGAGCCATATCCGAAGAATGGGTCATAAGAATCAGTAGATAAGAATCCAAGTCCGTGGCCGATTTCGTGGATAAAGACTGATTGCAGATCAAATTCTGATGCGCTCGGTTTACCATCATTACGAGTATCCCAAGCTGCTAATGAATTAACTTGAATAACAATCTCTGGGTTGTTCTTATCTAAATCGCGACCGGCAAGTGAATTAGCTAGCGCAGATGGGTACCAGAGAGTTGCATCAGGAGAGTTAACGAAGTTATTGAAATAGTTACCTGGTCGAGCACTACCCAATAATCCGTAAACAGCAGAGCGACCCCAAGTTGCTTCTACTTTAATTGGAACAGTTGATTGGAAATTTGCGGCCCAGATATCTACCGCTGCCTGAATTTCGCTCTGTGCCCAAAGAGGGAAGTTGTTATAGACAACTTCAAACTTTGATTTTGCTTCTAAATGTGCGCCGCTCGAAGTTGTGGCGTTATAAGTTTTTACATTTGTGGTGCCAGCAAAGATATGGCCCCAGATAGTTGATTCGCGTTCATTAAATAGAGCAGAAGCAGGCGGCGCGAATAGAGGTGCCAACAAGAATGCGGCAATAATTGCGGTAAGGCTCCGGCGCTTCACGCATGAAACCTACCAAATAGACTAACTCTATGAAGCGTTCGGTCGTCACGATATATGGTCGTACTGGCTGCCATTTATGCGAAGATGTTGCGAATTTGTTATCTCCACTTGAGAATTCCCTGAATATCAAAATCGAAGAGCAGCTTATTGACGGCGATAAAGAACTTGAAGATCTATATGGCCAATTGATTCCGGTAGTTCATATTGATGGAAAGCATTTTTCGCATTTCCGAGTTGATTTAGAAGAGTTTAAATCTTTCCTTGAAAAACATCGTCAGCATCAATAATTTTGTAGCTATAACCTTGTTCGGCTAAAAAACGTTGACGGTTCTGCGCAAAGTCTTGATCAACAGTGTCGCGACTTACAACTGAATAGAAACGAGCGCCACGACCATCTGATTTAGGTCGCAAGATACGTCCCAAACGTTGCGCCTCTTCTTGGCGGCTTCCGAATGCTCCACTAACCTGAATTGCGATAGTGGCATCAGGTAAATCAACAGAGAAGTTTGCAACTTTAGATACGACTAAGCATTTCAATTCTCCAGTTCGGAAAGCTGCAAAGAGCTCTTCTCGCTCTTTAACAGGAGTCTCACCTTTAATAACTGGAACACCAAGCTTTTCACTGAGCTCATCAAGTTGAGAGATGTATTGGCCAATAACTAAAACTTGATCATCAGCATGCTTCTCGACCAGAGCTTGAACCACTTTGGTCTTTGTCGCTGTAGTTGCGCACATGCGGTACTTCTCTTCGACCTCTGCAGTTGCATATGCAAGGCGTTCAGTCTCTGAAAGCGTTGCACGAACCTCAATACATTCAGCTGGCGCGATATAACCTTGAGATTCAATCTCTTTCCAAGGAACATCGAAGCGCTTTGGGCCGATAAGTGAAAATACTTCGCCTTCCATTCCATCTTCGCGGACCAAAGTGGCAGTTAAACCAAGGCGACGACGAGATTGAATATCTGCGGTAAATCTAAAGATAGGCGCAGGAAGCAGATGGACTTCGTCGTAAATAATCAGACCCCAGTCATATGAATCAAAGAGATCTAAATGGGCGTAAACACCATTCATCTTCTTAGTCATAACTTGGTAGGTAGCGATTGTTACTGGGCGAATCTCTTTCTTTGCACCGCTATATTCGCCGATTTCATCTTCATTTAGCGTAGTTCTGCGTAGAAGTTCATCGCGCCATTGACGAGCGGCAACGGTATTGGTTACCAAAATTAAAGTAGTTGCTTTTGCATGAGCCATCGCTGCAGCGCCAACAATTGTTTTACCTGCACCGCAAGGTAGGACAACTACGCCACTGCCACCGTGCCAGAAACCTTCTGCTGCATGTTCTTGATACTGGCGGATGTTCCAACCGTTTTGATCTAAATCAATTGGATGTGCTTGGCCATCTACATAACCTGCAAAATCTTCTGCCGGCCAACCTAAACGAAGTAGGTGCTGCTTAATTGCGCCGCGTTGTGAAGGATGAACTGCAATAGTTTCTTTATCAATACGTGCGCCAAGTAGCGGGGCAATCTTCTTTGCGCGAATAACTTCTTCAAGGACTGCGCTGTCATTGGTAATTAAAACAAGTCCATGAATTGGATTTGATTCAAGGCGTAAGCGACCATAACGAGACATGGTCTCTGCGATATCAAGAAGCAATGAATGCGGAACCGCATAGCGTGAATACTTAATTAAAGTATCGATTACCTGTTCGGCATCATGGCCAGCAGCGCGAGCATTCCATAAACCTAAATTTGTTAAACGGTAGGTGTGGATATGTTCTGGTGAGCGTTCAAGCTCTGCAAAAGGAGCGATTGCGCGGCGGCATTCAGTTGAATTTGGATGATCAACATCTAGGAGCAGAGTCTTATCGCTCTGGACAATTAACGGTCCGTCGCTCATTTCAGCAGCTCCTTAATAAAGGCATGTAGGAAATTCTTACGTTCTTCGATTGCTTTAACGCTGGCCCATTCATTGGCAGCATGTGCGCCACCACCGATTGCACCTAAACCATCAAGCACTCGTGCACCTGCCGCAGCAGCGAAGTTGCCATCACTTGCGCCGCCAACTTCTGCGCAGCCAAGGGGTGCCATTCCAATTGATTTAGCTACCTTTTCAGCGATTTCGTAAAGTTCTTTTGTGGATGCAGGTTCTAGAACTGGACGATTTAGACCTCCAGTTACTTCAATCTTGGCACCAGCTGTTTCAGCGCCTAAAGATTGAATTGCGCGATCAACTCGTTCAAGATCGCTCTGGCTAAATGAACGCGCATCTATTTCTAAAGTTGCTTCAGCCGGAACAGTATTTGAAGTGGTTCCACCCTTTAGAAGAGTTGGTACAACAGTTGTGCCATGTTCTTTTGATTCAAGATGTTGCAATTTCAAAATCTGTGCCGCAATTTCAACAGTCGCGTTGATTCCCTTTTCTGGTTCGAGGCCAGCATGAGAAGCAAGACCGATTGCTTTAACGACATACATTGCAGTGCCTTTACGGCCAGTCTTAACTTTTCCGTCGAGAGATGCTTCAAGAACTAAAACCGCAGATGCGTTCTTGGAAACTTCTTTAATTAATTCGCGAGATGAATGGCTACCAATCTCTTCATCGGTAGTTGCAATTAGCGCAACTGAACCTTCGATGCCTTTAAGCGCATAGAGCGCCTGGATAAATCCAACTTTCATATCGAAAGTTCCTGGGCCACGAAGTACATCGCCTTCGATCTGCCAGATTGGGTTGAATGAACCAATCGGCCAAACAGTATCTAAATGTGCAAGTAGTACGACCTTTGGATTTTTATCTCCCCACCAGAAAACTGGTCGGCCATTTACTTCACGAATTTCAGCTGCTTTACCAAGTTCTTTTGTAGCGATTTCATTTGCAAGATCAATTACTTTTCGGCAAGCGGCTAAATCTTCAGATGGAGATTCGCAACGTACTAACGTTTCAAGTGCCTGCAACATGGGGGTAATTCTGCCAGTATCAGTGGTCATAGCGGAGCGACCCCCGTAATTCGAATGATTTTAAAGGTCTGTAGCTCTCCACTGCCATGATCTTTCGCAAGAAGTAAGCCTTTAGAAATTTGCTGCGGGTCAATAATGCGATGTGATACGCCGCCATTGTTATCTGCATATCCAATAGAAAGTGTGCGATTCATATTCTTAGTCAGAATATCTAAAGTTTCATTTGCAGTTGTTCGCGGAATCGCGCCATTGCTTCTTAACTGGCTCTGAGTTGCCGTTGATTTTTCGCCAACTTTAATTGCGCGAATTGCGCCAGTGATTGCTTCTGGTGTTGGCGCTTCAATCTCTCCGACAATTCTTGGAGGCTTTGGTCGATTTTTGACGCGCTTGTTATGTGGTGAACTAAGGAGGATTCCTTGCGCACTCTCAGCGGCTGGAAGATAACCGTTATTACGTAAAACATTTAAAACTTCATCAACATCGAAATCTGAAACCAAAACAGTTGGTGCAATCTGACGTAGCGCTACATCAATTCGCTTATCTGCCAAAATTTCAGTTAAGACGGATGGATCTTCGCAACGCAAGTAGCAATGAATTGCGCCAACGCGTAACTGGCCATGTTTACGAGCAGTATCTGTAATCATGTACTCAAGTGGTTGCGGAAGTGCGCTCTTAGAAATCTTAGTTAAGAATTTAATGATCTCTGTACTTGATTTGCCGTGATCTAATCCGCGTCGGATAGAACTTTCGGAGAAACGATAAACCGTTGCAGCGCCGCGGCTTTCAATATCGGCCATCTGGCTCATCTCAACAGCTAGTTCGTGTTGTAGCGGGCCAGGCGCGATTGCAGTTTGATCGCTCTGGATAGTTATGTAATCAATTGGTTTAGGCATCGCTTCGTTTACGCCTAAATCATCGTCGCCTTCAAGAAGTTCTCCGCCAAATGTTGAAAGTGCACCTAAGCCAGTTATACCTAGCCATTCACACTCTTCGAGCGTCCACTTAACTAAATCATCACGAAGATTCGCGCCGCGACGAAGTGGAGCCAACCACTTCATGCGTTCGGTAAATGTAGCAAGGCTCGGGGATAGTTCGATATTGCTACGTAACTCTTCTAAAACGCGATTTCGAATATTGGCAGCGCTAACTCGATCTAATTCAGGGCCAAGCGCTGAGAATTTTTGATCGCTTCGACCAACTAATCCTGAAACGCGCGAAGTAATTAACCAGAGTGAAACTAAATTGCGCCACTTAGTTTCGAAATCTTGAGTTAACCAAATATCAAATGAATTAGTTGGCGCGATAGTTTCATCTGCATCAATTGCAACAAGTCCAGAGAGGTAACAAAGTTCAGCGACAAAAGCTGCGCATCCTTCAGATACACCTAAATGCTGTGCAACATCTTTTAGGTCGCGAACTCCTACGCCGCCTGCACGTAACGCAGTCGGAGCGGTTTCGCCCCAGAAGTTAAGTAGCTCTTCACACCAACGGAGAACATTTGAAATATTTGCAATCGCTGCGCGATCAATATCGCTCTGGTTATATTTCTTTCCTTCGATGCCAGGAGCATTGGCAGCGAGATCTTTATGAACTTTTCCGCCACGTAAATGAATTGCAACTTCAGCAGGCATCACAACATGTCGTTGATCAAGTGGAACCACAAAGTGGCGTTCCAGTAACCAAGCAATTCCGGGACCAGGGTTTTTGATATCTCCGACGCTGCCACGAGGTGGACCCCAGACAAGTGCGTTTAATACTTTCTTTGCCGACTCGGGTGCATCTGCTAATTTCTTAAGGTCTAATTTTGCAAGAGATTTAGGGCCAAGACTTGCCGGTTCTGCACCAATAGATTCGCGAACTGTAGTTGGAATTGTGCCGTCATATACAAGGCAGAGCTCTTCAAATTTCTTATAAACAAAGCGCGCTGAGGTATCAGTGATTTTCTCTAAATCTTTAACTTTAATCGGCTCTTCTAGAACCATCATCGCTTCAAGAACCTGAATTTCAAAAGCATTTAACGAATCAATAACTCGGGCAACGCTTGGGCCGCTATTGGTACGAACTGCTAGCGCTGCATAATCTGGCGGAGTTGGTGAAATTAAATCTGGGCGTAATGTAAATAGGCGCTCCAACGCGGCATCATCAAGTGTGCGCAGGTAATCAGCGAAGGTGCGATACATAACCTGCCTATTTTAGTCGCCTTTTTTATCTCCTCTTGACCGCGGCGTGAGCCACGCTCCGAGCGCAACAAAGCGACTAACTGTTGGCCCAAGCCAGCGATTTAACTTTCGGAACTTACGGAAATCGACGATCTCCCAATTCTCAGCTAGCGCTTTAATTCGAAGTCGCGCATCTGGATTAATTGCATGGGGAGTGCCTACTGCTTGTAACAGTGGAAAGTCACTTGCGCTGTCTGAATATGCATGGCAATTTGTTAACGAGAACCCACGTTCAGCTGCTAATTCACGAACCGCTCTAGCCTTTTCAATACCGTGAAGAATTTTTCCATTTAGATGGCCAAGATACTTTCCATCTTGAATTGCAACTTTAGTTCCGATTGCACCGGTGAATCCCAATCGATCTGCAATTAACTTTGCCATATCTTCTGGTGCAGCGGTAACTAACCAAACTTCATTACCGTCAGCTAAATGTTGTTTAGCAATTTCGATAGTGCCTTGGATTAGCGCAGGTGACACATATTCGTCATAAACTGATTGTGCGATTGCGTAGATTTCATTGACATCGTGGCCACCAATGAAATCAGTTGCCGCTTTTTGGAATCGTTGAATTACTTCTGGCTTCTCAGTTCCGGTTAAGCGAAATCTGACGTTAGCTACAACAAACTTTGAAATATCTGCTTTGGTAAAGAATCCACGTTGATACATGGCGCGGCCAAGGAAATATAGGGTCGATCCACGGACCATCGTGTTATCGAGGTCAAAGAACGCTGCGCTTCTGGCGGCCATGACTTAACCATAAACGCTTTATGATTTCCCAATGGCAACTGTGCATGT
>CAZMDJ010000030.1:0-12525 GCA_964565165.1 uncultured Actinomycetes bacterium
TCTCATTGCCACGTTTTGATGTTGAAAATGAATTGGTCGAACGCGGTGTAAGTACACGTCAGATCGGTAACCATTTAGTTACCACTGTTTACGATTTGATTCTGGCGCAATACGGCGTAAAACGTGAAGGAATGCCAGGTTCTTGGCCAAGTAGCTATGAAGATGCAACTTCTGTAAATACACCTGCATGGCAAGAAGAGATCACTTCAGTAAGTAGCGATTCAGTAATTCGAATTGCACGTGAATTTGCGCAGAATGCAAAAGATTCTGGCGGCAGATCAATGATTACTTTAGGTGCCGGCACTAATCACTGGTATCACTCAGACACTATCTATCGCGCAATTATTTCTTTAGTTCTATTAACAGGTTGCCAAGGAAAGAATGGTGGCGGTTGGGCGCACTATGTTGGCCAAGAGAAAGCTCGACCATTTACCGGTTGGGCGCAATTGGCATTCGGTGCAGATTGGTCACGTCCACCACGTCAGATGGCCGGAACATCATTCTGGTATTTAGCGACTGACCAATGGCGTTATGACTCATGGGGCGCTGATGAGTTAACTACTCCACTTACTTCGGGCGCATTTAAAGATACTGCGATGGCAGATACTTTAGTTAAAGCAGTTCGTATGGGTTGGACACCAGCATTCCCAACATTTAATAAGAACCCACTAACAATTGTTGAAGAAGCTAAAGAGAAAGGTAAAGATCCAAAAGAGTACGTTGTTGAAAGTTTGAAAGATGGATCTTTAGATTTCGCAGTTGCTGATCCTGATAATCCAGTTAACTTCCCACGCGTCTTAACTGTTTGGCGCGCAAATCTTCTGGGTTCATCTGGCAAAGGTAATGAATACTTCTTACATCACCTACTTGGCGTTGAAGGTTCACATAGCGGCCCAACCACTCCGGTTGAGAAGCGACCTAAAGAAGTTAAATGGGTTGATGAAGCTCCAACTGGAAAGTTAGATCTATTAGTTTCACTTGATTTCCGTATGACAAGTACCGGACTCTTTTCAGATATCTTGTTGCCTGCTGCAACTTGGTATGAAAAGTACGATCTTTCATCAACGGATATGCATCCATTTATCCATGCATTTAATGCTGCAATCAACCCACCTTGGCAGGCACGTTCTGATTACGACGCCTTCCAGAGAATGGCGCAGGTTTTTAGCCGTTTAGCTGAAAAACACTTAGGAACTCAGAGCGATATCGTGGCAATCCCGCTGCAACATGACACTCCTACTGAGATTTCACAACCATTTGGAATTGTTAAAGATTGGAAACTTGGTGAATGCGATCCAATTCCAGGTAAAACAATGCCGAATTTAGTGATGGTCGAACGCGATTATGCAGCGATTGCACAGAAGATGGCTGCGCTTGGACCTAACGTAGAAAACTTAGGAACTGTTGTAAAAGGAATTACTTTAAAACAAGGAAAGAGCGTTGAGCATTTAAAGAAGATCAATGGTGTTGCAACAGAAGGTGTTGCAGCTGGTCGTCCACTACTTCAAACTGCAGAACAAGCTTGCGAAACAATTCTTACTCTATCTGGCGTATCGAATGGCGAAATCGCAGTTGCAGGATTCCGCCAATTAGAGAAGCGCACCGGCCAACGAATGGCAGATTTAGCAGAAGATAATGAGGGCAAATTAATTACCTTTGCCGATACACAATCACGTCCGCAAGGCGTGATTACTTCATGGGAGTGGTCAGGAAGTGAACACGGCGGTCGTCGATACTCTCCGTTCACAATCAACGTGGAACGTTTGAAGCCTTGGCATACATTGACGGGGCGTCAACATTTCTTCCTGGATCACCAGTGGATGTCGGAGATTGGCGAACAGATGCCGATCTTCCGACCTCCATTGAATTTATCTGCGTTATCTAATTATCCAAAAGTTGGACATCAAGATGAACTTGGTATTGCCGTTCGTTACTTAACTCCGCATTCAAAGTGGTCGATTCACTCTGAATACCAAGATAACTTCTTTATGTTGGCGCTTTCTCGTGGCGGACCAGACATCTGGATGTCGGTGCAAGATGCCGAAAAGATTGGCGTTAAAGATAATGATTGGATCGAAGCGGTAAATCGCAACGGTGTGGTCGTAGCTCGCGCAGTTGTTTCACACCGTATGCCAGAAGGTTTGGTCTATATGTATCACGCGAAAGATCGCACTATTGATGTTCCGCGATCAGAATCAACCGGAAAGCGCGGCGGTATTCATAATTCATTAACCAGATTGCTCTTAAAACCATCGCATTTAATCGGTGGATATGCGCAATTCTCTTACGGATTTAATTACTACGGCCCAACCGGAAATCAGCGTGATGAGATCACAGTCATTCGTCGCCGTTCACAGGAGGTTACTTACTAATGAGAGTCATGGCCCAAATTGGAATGGTGATGAACCTTGATAAGTGCATTGGTTGCCACACCTGTTCTGTAACTTGCAAGCAGACATGGACCAATCGCCAAGGCGTTGAATATGTCTGGTTTAACAATGTCGAAACTCGTCCAGGTGTTGGTTATCCACGTACCTATGAAAATCAAGATCAATGGCAAGGTGGCTGGGAACTTAAGAAGAATGGAAAGCTAAAGTTAAAGTCTGGTGGTCGCTTTGATCGTCTAACAAAAATCTTTAGCAATCCAAAGCTTCCTGGCCTTGATGATTACTACGAGCCATGGACATATGACTACGACAATCTAATTAGCGCACCAACTTCTGATACTTCACCTGTTGCTCGTCCTAAATCGATGATCACTGGAAAAGATATGAAGATTGAATGGAGCGCAAACTGGGATGATGATTTAGGTGGCACCTATGCAACCGGTCATGAAGACCCAATGCTTAAAGGAATTGAAGATCAAGTTAAATTTGAATTCGAAAAATCCTTTATGTTCTACCTGCCACGTATCTGTGAACATTGCTTAAACCCAGCTTGCGTTGCATCCTGCCCATCAGGTGCGATGTACAAGCGAAGTGAAGATGGAATTGTTTTAGTCGATGGCGATAAGTGCCGCGGTTGGCGCATGTGCGTTACCGGTTGCCCTTATAAAAAGGTTTACTTCAATCACAAGAGCGGTAAAGCTGAGAAATGCACCATGTGCTTTCCTCGTCTTGAAGTTGGCCAACCAACGGTATGTGCAGAAACATGCGTTGGTCGTCTTCGTTATATCGGGCTCTTCCTATATGACGCAGATAAGGTCTTAGCAGCGGCATCAGTTAAAGATGATAAAGATTTATACGAAGCGCAGCTTGATCTATTACTAGATCCAAATGACCCAGCAGTTATCGCTCAAGCGTTAAAAGATGGAATTGCTGAAGATTGGCTAGATGCAGCGAAAAAGTCCCCAGTTTATAAGTTGGCTAAAGAGTACAAAGTTGCTCTACCGCTACACCCTGAATATCGCACCATGCCGATGGTTTGGTATATCCCGCCTCTTTCGCCAATTGTCGATGCGTTAAAAAATAGCGGCAATGATGCGGAAGATAAGGGCAATCTATTTGCAGCAATCGACACCCTTCGTATACCTGCGCAGTACTTAGCAAATCTAATGTCAGCAGGCGATGTCGATGTGATCAATAACGTATTAAAGAAATTAGCAGCGATGCGTTCTTACATGCGAGATTTCAATTTAGGTAATGAATTCAACGATGCAATCCCAGCATCAGTTGGAATGAGTAGCGAAGATTTATATGAGATGTATAAATTACTTGCTATCGCTAAATACCAAGATCGATATGTAATCCCTGCAGCTCATCAAGAGACAGCAGATCGATTAGAAGAGGCGATGTCATCTGGTTGCAGCGTTGATTTTGATGAGATTCCTGGAGGGCCAAATGCCGATCGCAAACCAGTTCCGATCGCACTTGAAACATTCCACATCACCAAGCGTCGTGCATCGGTAGAGAAGCATGATGAGTTAGGGGAAATCTAATGTTGGATCTAGAGACCCGCAGGCTCTTTGCTGCAGCATCGATTGCGCTTCGCTATCCAGAGCGCGACTGGTTACGTTCATTTGAAGATATCGAACGCGATTTAGACAAATTCTCACCAGAGACTAAAGAGGTGCTCTGGAATCTAATGAGCTTCTTCGGTTCTAAATCGCTTATGGAACTTCAAGAAGATTATGTTGCAACCTTTGATCGCAAACGTCGCGCTTGTTTATATATGTCTTATTACTTAAATGGAGATACTCGTAAGCGCGGTATGGCGCTACTTAATTTTAAACATATTTATGCGGCAGAAGGTTGGGAATCAATTAGTGAAGAGCTAGATGATTACCTTCCGATTTTGCTTGAATTTATTGCTGTTACGGCATCTCCACTTGGAATGAATTTACTGATCGAGCATAAGGCTGGGCTAACTCTTCTTGCTTATGCGCTACGCGATTTGAAATCTCCATATAAAGAACTTATCGAAGAGTTAAATAAGCGAATTCCTGGCGAGATGACTACGCAAACTCTGCAGTTAATTCAATCAGGTCCGCCAAAAGAAGAAGTTGGCCTTGAAGGCTATGGCCAGAAAGTTGGTGCGTAATGTTGGATGTCTTCTGGAATTCAGGTCCTTACATCGTGACGATGGTATTTATCGTCGGAATGTTCTGGCGTTATAAATTCGATCGCTACGGTTGGACATCGCGTTCATCTCAGATTTATGAATCCCGTTTACTTCGTATCGGTTCACCACTTTTCCATGTCGGAATTTTGATGGCACTTGGAGGCCATGTGCTGGGTTTAGTAATCCCAGCATCTCTGACCGAAAAGTTAGGTATCAAAGAGCATACCTATCATGTTGTCGCGGTAGCGATGGGAACTGTTGCCGCAATAATGGTTACCGTTGGTATGGCGATTTTGATTTACCGCCGCCGCACAGTAGTCCGAGTATTTCAAGTTACGACCAAGATGGATAAATTAATGTATCTAGTACTTGGTTCACTTGTCGCACTCGGCGTCTATAACACTATTGGCGTTAATTTATTAAATCTGCCTGGTAAATATCCTGATGGATATAACTATCGCGAAACAGTTTCAGTCTGGTTTAGGTCCGTTGCCACATTTAACCCACGCGCAGATTTGATGAAAGAAGCGCCGCTTACCTTTCAACTACATGCACTTGCTGCGATGGCTTTAATTGCAATCATTCCAATTACGCGATTAGTACACATATTCTCTGCACCAGTTGGGTACTTATCTCGTCCATATCTGGTCTATCGCAGCCGTACTGGTAGGAAAGCTCGTCGCGGTTGGGAGCCAACTAAAGTTCGTTGATTGGTACCCTAGTGATTGTGCCCATAAATGACGAAGAGTTGCAGGCTCTACTTGTAGAAGAGCGCCAACGGATCGCTCGTGATCTTCATGATCTGGTGCTGCAACGGCTCTTTGCCACTGGAATCATGTTGGAAGGTGCGCTCCGTAAAGCTATCGTCGAAGATGTCCAATTAGCTTTAAAACAAGCGTTAATTGACCTAGATGAGACGGTTGGTCAAATTCGAAGCACGGTGCATTCACTCAACACCAACAAAGATTCCGTGCGACAGAAAATCATGCATGAAATCGAAGTGGCTCGAACCCATTGGGGCTATGTAATTGATTTCAATTTAAAAGGCCCAATCGACACATTCATGTCACCGCAGCTTGGCGACGATGTAATTGCCGTTACTGCAGAGCTGTTAAATAACGCTGGTCGCCATGCAAAGGCGAGCAAAGTGAAATATGAAGTGAAGGTAGAAGCTGGCCAACTAGAAATTAAAGTTGAAGATAATGGCGAAGGATTTAAGCCGATTAAATTTGGTAACGGGCTTTTAAATTTAAGCGATCGCGCCACTAAATATGGCGGCGAAGTTAAAGTTAATAATTTGGAGAGTGGTTTAAGAGTTACGTGGCAAGTCACTATTTGAATCAGGGCGAAGTCCCACGCGAGTAGCAAGCGATGCTGCTTGAGCACGATTATCCAGACTTAGCTTGGCAAGTAGCGAACTTACGTAATTTTTTACAGTCTTCTCTGCGATAAACATCTGCTCCGAGATCTGCTTATTTGTTAAACCATCACCGATGTAGGTAATGATCTTTCGTTCTTGTTCGCTGAGAATTGAAATTTCCGCTGCCGGTGAACCAACTTTACGTAATCGTTCGCGCACGCGATCTGCGGCATGTTCATCTAAAATGCTCTGACCTTTTGCAACTTGATGAATCGAATTTAGAAGTAATTCACCATTGATATCTTTTAAGACATAACCACAAGCGCCAGCCAGAATCGCACCCAATAACGCTTCATCATCAGCATATGAGGTCAACATAATTACTTTGATCTGCGAATTATGAGATTTGATTTCACGGCAAAGTTCTACACCGTTGCCATCAGGTAAACGCACATCTAGTATCGCAACATCAGGGCGATGGTTATTTATCGTATTAAAACCATCATAAACATTGCCCGCTTGGGCAATTACTTCTAGCTCTGGATCCGTATCGATTAAATCTTTTAAGCCACGCCTAACCAATTCATGGTCATCGACTATGGCTACCTTAATCACGCTCGGCATTTTACTTGCAGATTTTCATCTGCCAAGTGCATAGATTTATTTAGTGCGTAAACGTGCAATTCGTAGGTAGATCTCGCATCCAAGGCAGAAATTAAAGGCGGCATTTAAGAATGCTGCCGCTAGCGCAAAGCTAACTGCCACTGTCGCAAGGGCTGGTGCAAAAATCAGTCCGATGATTGCAACCACGGTGAAACCAAAACCTACGCGCTGTGCGAACTGTGGTGGACGGCAATCTTCTTTAATTGGCTCTGATGTTAATCGTGGCTTCACCAAGCTCTTAAAGAGAATCGCATAAGGGGTGTGTTGTGGTCCCTTAAATGCACCAATTGCAAAGACTGCTGCTTGGAAAATAATTAACCAAGCATTGTGAGTTGCAAGTGCAGTACCTAAAACAATTGTTGTAAGTAGCGCAGAGAAACGTGGTCCGCGCGCATCAATAAGTTCTACATCCGGAGTTGTTTCGTAAATTAGTGACATGGCGGGATATTAAAGAAATCCCAAAAATACTTCTCGCGAGATATTTGTTACTGCAATGAATTTGCAGGTTCGTCTGACATCTGCTGCGCAGAGTTAAATTTGTAACCTACGTTACGAACAGTGTCGATAATTGATTCAAATTCTGGACCTAATTTGGCGCGTAAGCGGCGGATATGAACATCAACAGTACGGGTGCCGCCGAAGTAGTCATAGCCCCAGATTTCATGTAATAGCTGGGCGCGAGTAAATACACGACCCGGGTGCTGCGCTAAAAACTTTAATAGCTCAAACTCTTTAAATGTTAAATCTAAGGTGCGACCTTTGATCTTTGCAGTGTATGCGTTCTCATCAATTACTACTTCACCGCTACGAATTTCCGCTTCGGCATCGGTAAATTCTGCGCTCTTGCGACCAATTGCAATACGTACACGCGCATCGATTTCGGCAGGACCTGCAGTATCAAGAATTACATCAGTTGCGCCCCATTCGGCGGTAATTGCAGATAAGCCACCTTCGGTTGCGATCAAAATAATAGGTGAAGAAATTCCAGTTGTTGCCAAAATGCGCATTAATGATTTCGCGCCTGGCAGATCACGGCGAGCATCAACAAAGATAACTTCGTAATCAGGGGTATCAATAAGCGCTGATGCTTCAGCAGGTGCAACGCGAACTTGATGCGAAAGCAAACCAAGTGCAGGAAGTACTTCAGCAGAAGCTCCCATTGAGTTGGTCAGTAAAAGCACGCGCGCCATTACGGCAGAATACTCTCGTGAATCTTTGGTTGCCAATTGGAGTGCTCGTCGTAGCCTCGGTATTCGGCTTTTATTGGCGTAGCCAACAGGGAAAATTAAAGGCCCCTTCGAAAATTCATAATTTCATAACCAAAGATGAGATCGGAATCGACCTGGCAAGCCGTGTCACCATCGTGCAATTCTCAAGCGCTTTCTGTAGCCCATGTAAGGCAACTGCGCAGATCATCAGCACATTAACTAAAGATATGGATGATGTGAAATTTGTTCAGATTAAATCTGAAGAGAATTTACAGTTGGTTGAGAAGTTTGATATTAAATCAACACCAACGGTTATCTTCTTTAACAGCCATGCCATGGAAGTTGGCCGTGCCGTAGGCATCCCAACTAGCCAACAAGTTTTGGCATCAATCGCCGCAGTTCGTTAAGCGTAAATTCGCCAATTAAATCTGGCAGTGCCATAATTCTCTTGTTGTTTCTGGGGTCGGTGTAATTCCGAACCGGCAGTTAAAGTCTGCGACCCGATGGCATCCAGTTATCGGTGGACTCAGTGAGATTCTGAGACCGACAGTTAAAGTCTGGATGAGAAGAGACAGCCTTTTCTATTTGCGATGCCGCATTTTTGTGTATTCGCGCACCCCCAGATGCATTTATTTTTCTGGGAGGTTTTCATGAACGCCACAGTTGCAATGCAACGTGCGATTGAACTATCCCAGCTGGGCCTTGGTAAAACTAAAGGCAATCCAATTGTTGGCGCAGTAATTTTTAATGAAACCGGAATTATCTCTGAAGGTTTTCATCAATCAGGTCCGCACGCAGAAGTCGTGGCGATTAATAACGCGAAAGTTGATTTAACTAATTGCTCAATAGCAATTTCTTTAGAGCCATGTAACCACCACGGTAAAACTCCGCCTTGCACCGATGCACTTATCGCATCAGGAATTAAGAAGGTTTACTTCGCGGTCAAAGATCCAAATGAGATCGCTTCCGGCGGCGCAGAGAAGTTGAAAGCTGCAGGAATCGAAGTTGAATCAGGGTTACTAGAAAGCGATGCCGCATTCGCTAATCGCGCATGGCTAGCGTCTATCAAGCTAAATCGTCCTTATTTCACCTGGAAAGTTGCAATTACCCTGGATGGCAAAATCGCGGCAAGCGATGGCAGTAGCAAGTGGATTAGCAATGAAACATCCCGTACCTATGTAGCCACGATGCGTAATCATAGCGATGCGATTCTGGTCGGCACCGGCACGGTTATAAATGACAATCCAAATTTAGTTAGTGGAAACAAGGCGCTACGGGTAGCGGTTGGAAATCGGGAAATAGACCCTGCTTCAAATATCGCAGATAACCGCGCACCTTTTTATCATCATAAATCTCGTGATTTAAATGCATTGGCTGCAGAGCTTAAAAGCCGCGATGTTGTAAATGTTCTGGTGGAAGCGGGACCAACTCTGGGTAGCGCTTTAATTAAAGCAGGGCTAATCGATGAAATCGCCATCTTTACTGCGCCAAAGTTACTTGGTGCAGGTAGCTCATTTGTTGGCGATTTGGGTATTTCAAATATCGCGGATGCGCTTAATCTGAATTTAATTGAGAGTAAGAACTTTGACGGAGATTTATTTAATAGATATCAGGTGGTGCGCTAATTATGTTTACTGGAATTGTAGAAGAGCTAGGTACCGTGACCAAAATTGAAAATGGTCCAGATAGCGCAAAGTTAACGATTAACGCTAAAGGGTTCTTTGCCGATATTAAATTAGGCGATTCAATCGCGGTAAATGGTTGCTGCTTAACTGCAGTTACCAACACTGACGATATGTTTACCGTCGATGTTATGAAACAGACTTTGGCCGTTACCAATGTCGGCAAGCTTAAAGTTGGAGACATAGTTAATTTAGAGAAGGCGATGAAGGTATCTGATCGCTTAGGTGGCCATATTGTGCAGGGCCATGTGGATTCACTGGCCACGCTCTCTGCGATTAATCAAGGTGAAGATTGGTATGAATTGGTCTTTGAAGTACCAACGACATATTTGAAATATATGCAACCACAAGGATCCATAACCTTAAACGGAGTATCACTGACCATCGCAAAACTCGATGATCAAAATCGCGCAGTATCTGTCTGGTTAATTCCCGAGACTTTAAAGCGCACAAATTTAAGTAATTTAAAGGTCGGCGATCAGGTCAACCTAGAGGTCGATGTATTGGCTAAATATGTAGAGCGAATCATGAAAGCGGGAAATAATGAGTAATCTGCAGAAGGCGCTCGATGATTTCAAGGCCGGAAAATTTGTCATCGTCACCGATGATGCCGACCGCGAAAATGAAGGCGATCTATTTATCTTAGGTAGCGCAGTCACCGCGGAAACAATGGGTTTTATGGTCCGTTACACCTCAGGCGTAATCTGCGCTGCGATGACTGAAGCAATTGCTAAACGCCTAGAGCTGCCTTACATGGTCAAGCGAAATCAAGATTCAAAACAAACTGCATTTACAGTTTCGATTGATGCAAAAGCGGGGCTAACTACCGGTATTAGCGCAGCAGAGCGTGCCAATACTTTAAATCTGCTCTCATCTGAGAATTCAATCTCGACCGATTTTGTACGCCCAGGACACATTTTTCCTTTAGTTGCAAATAACTTTGGGCTATCTGCTCGTCGCGGCCATACAGAGGCAGCGGTAGTAATGGCGGCTGCAATTGGCGCAAGCCCGGTGGTAGCAATCTCTGAAATCGTAAATGACAATGGCAGCATGGCCCGTGGCGATGCGCTCTTTGATTTTGCAAAGACTCATAACATTGAAATCATTACTATTGAAGAGTTAGCTAAAGAATTTAGCGGCATTAAATTTGAAAACACAACGGATATTCGATGGGCCAAGTTGCCACGTAAGAGCGCTGATTGGCAGATTGGTATCTATCGAAATAACTTCGGCATTGAACATGCAATTCTTAAATTCGGAACTCCTGGAGCAAAAGATCCGCTCATCCGTATGCATAGCGAATGTTTAACCGGTGATGCGTTGGGTAGTGATCGCTGCGATTGCGGTGGCCAGCTAAATAAAGCATTTAGCGAAATTGAGAACCACGGTTTTGGTTACATCCTTTATATGCGCGATCACGAAGGACGTGGAATTGGTCTTGGCGCAAAGATTGAGGCTTATATTTTGCAAGATGCCGGATTTGATACCGTCGATGCCAATCTAAAACTTGGCCATGAGATCGATCAACGCGAATGGCAAGATGCCGCAGAAATCTTAAAAATACTGGGTGTAAGTAAATTAGAGTTATTAACTAATAACCCTGAAAAAGTGGCGAAATTAAAGGGTTTTGGCTTCGAGGTTACCCGCGCAGCGCTACAGAGCGAAGTTAGCCCAAATAATGAGTTCTATTTAAAGACCAAGCAAGAACGTTTAAAACACGAGTTAGGAATCTAAATGTCAGGCGCAGCACCTAAATTTGAGATCAAGAATGCAACTGGAAAGAAGATTGCAATCATCTCATCCAGTTGGCATCCAGATCTATGCCAAAAATTAATTGATAGCGCAATCCGCGCATGTAACGAACATGGTGCAACATATGAAGTTAGATTTGTACCTGGTTCATTTGAAATCCCGCTTGCAGCAGCGCAAGCGATTGATAACGGTTTTGATGGCGTAGTTGGTCTTGGCTTGGTACTTCGCGGCGCGACAGCGCACTTTGATTATGTATGCCAAGGCGTAACTTACGGAATCATGAAGTTGCAATTAGATACGAAGAAGCCAATCGGCTTTGGAGTTTTGATGTGTGACACTCTTGAACAGGCACATGATCGCGCCGGTGGAAGCGTTGAAGATAAAGGTTACGACGCAACTATTGCGACGTTAGCTTTACTTTAATTCCAGCTAGCGATTTCCTTACACATTTCGCGGAAAGCCGCGGTATGTGCATCAACATCTGCTTCAGTGGTAACCGGTGACATCAGCGCCATGTTATGAAATGGTGTTAATAAGAAGCCATCGTTAAGTAAACGCAAGTGAATATATTGTTCTAGTTCAAAGTCACCAGCATCTGCTGCTTCACGACCAGTTCGTGGTGCGCGTGGCAAAAATAGATACTCACCACGTGCTCCTAAACGGTTGTTATGCCATGGCAATTTGTAATCAGCAATTGCGCTTTCAACGCCCTCAGACCAACGATCTGCAACTTTAGCCATGTGTGCAAAATTCGCTGGTGTTAGAACTTCCGTCAAAGTCGCACGCATGGATGCAAGCGATAACGCATTGCCCGCAAGGGTTCCGCCGATTCCGCCAGTATCAACTACTTCACGATCTACCTTTGCCGCGATTTCTGCAGCCATTTCATGGGTCATGCCAAATGTTCCAGTTGGAATACCGCCACCGATTGCCTTACCAATTACAAAGAAATCAGGTTTCAGATCCAATAGCGCAGTCATACCACCAGCACCTGCAGAGATTGTGTGGGTCTCATCGATAATTAATTTTGTACCGTACTTCTTTGCAAGATCTTCGACGCCCTTTAAATAACCATCATCCGGTAAAACAATTCCGACGTTGGTCATCGCAGGTTCCATCAAAATCGCGGCGACATCGCCGTGTGCCAGCGCTTTTTCCATACCTGCTAAATCATTAAATTCGACAACACGTGTAGTTTCATTTAAATCAACTGGTGCGCCGATATTTCCTTCGCGCGCAATTGTGTTGCCCGCAGCATCTAACGTTGCAAAAGTTTCATCAACCGAACCGTGATAGCAGC
>CAZMDJ010000031.1:0-12510 GCA_964565165.1 uncultured Actinomycetes bacterium
GAGATGTCCATTAATTTTCTCAATAGGAACACCGCGAACGATATTGCTAAAAGCGACGCCCCAAAGAAGTGCTGGAACTGCACTTGAAATAACAATTGCAATATCCCAACGTTGACGCCACTCTGCCTTGCCATACTTGCTGCGGTATTCAAAAGCCACACCGCGAACAATCAAGCCAACTAGAATCAAAAATAGCGGTAAGTAGAAGCCGCTAAATAAAGTTGCATACCACTCAGGGAAAGCAGCGAATGTTGCGCCGCCTGCAACTAGTAACCAAACTTCATTTCCATCCCAAAGCGGGCCAAGCGTTGTAATTACCGCGCGGCGATCCGCTTCATTTGATGAAACTTGAGGAAGAAGCATTCCAACACCAAAGTCGAAACCTTCAAGGACGAAGTAACCAATCCAAAGTACTGCAATTAGCAGGAACCAAACTGTCTGTAGATCCATTTTTCCACTCCCTCCTTAGTAACTCATCGCTAGTGGTTTATCTGAACTACCGCCGATTTCTGTCGGTTCGGTATACGGAACATGATCATCTGGACCAAGTTTGATTGCGCGAAGCATGATCTTCATTTCGATCGCTGCAAGTACACCGTAAAGAAGTACATAACCAATCAAAGTTGTCCAAAGTGCGCCGACTCCAACTTGCGGGCTAACGCCATCTGCAGTCTTTGCTAAACCAAATACTGTCCATGGTTGACGAGCAGTTTCGGTAAAGATCCAACCAAATGAGTTAGCAAGAAGTGGAAGAAATGGCATCCAGATCATTGCCGGCGCAAACCATTTCGCAGTTGGAACACCGCGACGGCGAAGTTGCCAGAGTGTAAGTAGCGCAAAGAACGCTGCGATTACACCAAAACCAATCATCAGACGGAAACCCCAATATGCCATTGGAATATTTGGTTTGTAATTTCCTGGACCATACTGATCTTCATATTTAGCTTGTAAGTCATTAATGCCTTCAACTGTTCCGTTGAAATCACCGGTTGACATAAATGATAGGAACTTAGGTACACCAATTTGGAATACTGAACGTGAACCATCAAGTGTTCCGATTGTTAATAAAGAAAAAGGCGCAGCGCTGGTTGTGTCATATAACGCCTCTGCCGCTGCCATCTTCATTGGCTGCTGCTCTGTCATTACGCGTGCAGACCAATCGCCTGTTACGCCAACTGCCAGGAAGCTAATTAGAACTGTAACAAGACCAAGTTTTAGAGTTGGTTTCAGAACTTCTTCATGGCGCTTCTTTGCAAGTAGATAACCAGATACACCGACCATAAATCCGCCAGCAGTAAATGCAGCAAAAGCCATGGTGTGTAAATGTTGCAAGCGCAGTTTTCTGAGTAAGTACTGCGACGATATCTGTTAACTCTGCACGACCTTTTTCGGCATTCATTGTGTAACCGACTGGATGTTGCATCCATGCATTGGCTGCCAAAATAAAGTAAGCAGATAGAACTGTTCCGGTTGCTGCCAACCAGATTGAAGCTAAGTGCAACTTCTTAGGTAAGCGATCCCAACCAAAGATCCACATTCCGAGGAATGTTGATTCGAGGAAGAATGCAAGCAAACCTTCCATCGCAAGTGGGGCACCAAAAATATCGCCGACAAAACGTGAATAGCTCGACCAGTTCATTCCGAATTGAAACTCTTGAACAATGCCGGTAACAACGCCCATTGCAAAGTTAATTAAGAATAACTTTCCGAAGAACTTAGTTGCGCGAAGGTACTTCTCATTTCCCGTGCGATACCAAGCGGTCTGTAGACCTGCGACTAAGAAACCGGTACCGATAGTGATCGGTACAAATAGGAAGTGATAGACAGTTGTCGCAGCGAACTGCCATCGGGCTAGAGCCAGTGCATCCATAAAACTCTCCTTGATCCGTTATGGAACCTGTAGGAAAGTCTTCTCGTTTGAGCGCAAATTGGGCCGAAATCCGCGAGTGGAAGCCCTACTCAGGAGACGATTTCGCTCACACGAGGAGTTCAAGTAAAGTCTGACCCTGTAATCAACCGATTGAAGGAGACAAGCAGTGGCATCTGTATGCGAAATCTGCGGCAAAGGCCCTAGCTTTGGAAACAACGTTTCACACTCACAGGTGAAGACACGTCGTCGTTGGAATCCAAACATCCAGCGTGTACGCGTATTCCTAAATGGCCGTTCAACACGCCAGAACGTCTGCACCTCATGCCTAAAGGCTGGCAAGGCAGCACGTACCAAGTAATTATTAGCAGTTACAAAAAAGCGCCCTCATGGGGCGCTTTTTTATTTAGAGACTGTTACCGAACTCAGTAACCACTTAACGGCATCATCTGCGCCGTAACCATCTGGGTGGCTCTTCAATAAAACCTTTGCACCTTCAATATCGCTACCCAAGGTAACGATCGGCGCTTCTACATATCCGTCTTTACGAACCTGTGGCAGACCAATATTCGCCATCAAACCATTACATAGACATTTACGTCCATCAATATCTTCTACTGCTCCGCCCTTTTTAAGGAACTGGTCATCTGGTTCGGATGGGCAGCGATAAATAGTGCGACCTGATTCAGAGATCGCAGCTTCACGTAGATATCCAAGATCGCAGAGCTTTGGACGCGCTGTAAATCCTTCTGGGGTTGAAGTATGTCCTTCAAGTTTTGCAATCTTAATTGGGAAAGAAGTTGGCGATGCAAGCACATCAGTTTTAACTTCCAATGTATTGCTCTTTAACTTATCTAATAACTGCTTGCGAGTCTTATCGCTAAAGCCTGAGTGATTTGAAATCGCAAATAAAGTTCCGACCTGTACGCCAGCTGCACCTTGATCAAGTGCATCTTTAACACGTTCTGGGCTGCCATAAGTACCTGCCAACCAGAATGGAAGTTCTAGCTTCTTCATCTTTTCAATATCAGCAATATCTTTCGGACCATAAATTGGTTCGCCATTTGCATCGAACTCCCACTTGCCGCGTGGTGGCGCATTGTGTCCGCCTGCAGAGTTATGTTCGATGATAAATCCATCAGGGCGAGTCTCTTCATCGCGAGCAAGATATGCGCCAAGTACATCAACAGAGATAATTGCTAGGAACTTTGGCTTCTTGATCTTTGTGCCAGCCGGGACGAAATCAAGTGGATTAATAGTCGTTGCTACTGGTGAACCACCAATTACTTCAACTGGAACAGATCCAACATCGAGTTTAATGATCTGACGAATTAGCTTTGGAAGTTCGCGTGGAATACCAGCGCCCATAATTATGTAATCAACTCCAGCTAACATCGCGCCAAATACGCTTGCTGCCGTTGTCATTTGAATCTTATGTAAGAAGTTAATGCCGACTAAGCCGTCGTGACCTTCTTTTGCTAACCAAACTTCTACGAAGTTAGCAACAATTAAAATCTCTTGCGCATCGCGCTTCTGTTCCAGAGTAATTTTCGGAACCATGATGTAAGGAGTCTCTGCAGCTTTGCCGCCTTCAACAAAATACTTATCAAGAATCTTCTTAACAATCTCTTGGTTTGGAAATGCTGCTAGCGCGCGACGGGTCATTCCGGTTTTGTCGCCGTCTTGAAGGCGACGTGCCATTACGTTATCGATTGCAGTACCTGAAACCACGCCAAGTTGTCCTTGAAGTGAAACTGTTTTAGCTAATTCCCAGTTGGAGACAGCGATGCCCATTCCGCCTTGAATGATTACAGGCAAACGTTCTGACATCCAACCTGCCTCTCCGTGACGATCAGAAGTGTTTCCAACCGGGTTGCGGTGTCGCTACATGGAGAAGTCTAATGCCACTACCTGGCAGTACCTTCCCAATTTCGAAGCCTTTAAGCGCGCGACCGGTAGCTAAGAAAACATGGTCTTCGCCACCACTGAGAATTAAGTCGAATACTGAGACATTTAGATGTTCGGCAGTCTGTGAAAGTTCTAAGAAATCTGGATGCTTTGAAATCAGGTCAGCATCTATTTCAAATTGCACGCCAGATGCATCTGCCATCTGTTCTCCTTGGATTAATAACGAATCACTGATATCGCACAGTGAGTTTGCGTTGATTGCAATCTGTTCCGCATTGTCATAATCAACTGAAGGTGCGCGATGTTCTGAAATTGCAAAATCAACGGAACCACCACGGATATCTTGTGAGAGCGCAACTAATCCTGCTGCTGACCAACCAGGTAAATTTGAAATATAAATTGAATCGCCAACTTGAGCACCACTTCGCAAGATTGGTTTTGCGCACTCACCTATCGCGGTAATTGAGATAACAATTTTCTCTGCTTTAGATAGATCTCCACCAATTACTTGTGCGCCAGCAATATGCGCTTCATGTGCGATTCCGCGAGCGACATCGAGCATCCATTCAAGTTCTTCATTGCCGGTTGCCGCCATTGCTACCGTTAAATATTTAGGTCTTCCCCCCATGGCATAAATATCTGCGAGGTTGGCTGCCGCAACTTTTCGCCCGATCTCCTGCGCACTAGACCAATTAACTTTAAAGTGAACATCTTCGACTGCCATATCAGTGGTAACCACAACCGAGGTTTCAGGTCGTGAAACAACCGCGGCATCATCGCCAATTCCGACTAGTAAATCTGAGTTTGCTTCGGCAAATATTTCAGAGATGTTAAATATCAGCTCTCGTTCGCTCCATTTCGGAAAATTACTAGCCACAGGTAAAACCTATGGGATAAGTTTGCTTTAGGGAAAAAAGGAGAAATCATGTCAGTTCAGGCATACATCTTGATTCAAACTGAGGTCGGCAAAGCATCATCAGTTGCACAAGCAGTTTCAGGAATCTCTGGAGTAACACTCGCAGAAGGCGTTACCGGTCCTTACGATGTAATCATGCGTTGCGAAGCTCCATCAATGGAAGATTTCGGTCGCGTAATTCTTGGAAAGGTACAAGCAGTACCAGGAATTACTCGCACACTAACTTGCCCAGTTACAGGCAACTTTCACTAATTACTCTTATTTAACGCAGTCTCTATTAGTGCGCTAATGATCTCTGTGTAACCCAACCCGCTTACGCCCCAAAGTTTTGGAAATACTGACTTTGGTGTAAATCCAGGCATGGTATTTAGTTCATTAATAATGATCGCGTCATCATCGGTATAAAAGAAATCAACTCTTGCAAGACCCGAACAACCAAGTGCGATAAATGCTTCGATGGCAGCTTCTTGTAAATCAGATGCACGCTTTACATTTGCTGGCGCAACCACAGTTGTGGCGTTATCTAAATACTTCGCTTCAAAATCATAGAACTCAAACTTCGAATCAATTTGAATTTCGCCCGGAACTGAACATTGAACTTTTCCATCTTTTTCCAGAACAGCGCATTCAACTTCGCGACCAACAATCGCCTTTTCTAGCATTACTTTGCTGTCATATTTAAATGCATCGTTAACAGCTGCTACTAGTTGTTCAGCGCTCTTTACTTTATGAGTTCCTCTTGATGAACCCCCACGCGCTGGCTTAACAAAGAGTGGATAGCCGATTCCGTGATCTTTGATCTCTTCACCTTTGCGAAGTACAACTCCAGGTGCAACGGAGATGCCATGTGCAATAAAGATCTGCTTTGCGAAGTGTTTATCCATAGCAACAGCAGAAGCAAGTACGCCATTTCCTACATAAGGAATATCGAGCATTTCGAAGAGACCTTGAATAGTGCCATCTTCACCGAAAGGGCCATGCAAGATTGGGAAAACTACATCTGCCTTAATCTGATCAATTGCGATCGCAGGCGCATTCTCTGGCACTTCAGGAAGCTGGCCATCTTTAATTTCAAATTTAGTATCCGTTGGAAGTGAAACCCATTTACCGCTCTTTGTGATTCCGATAAGTGATGGGTTGTACTTACTGCGATCGATTGCAGTAACTACTCCGCTTGCAGAGACGCAGCTAATCTCATGTTCGCTACTTCGGCCGCCGCAGATAATGGCAACATTAATCACTCGGCAAAACCTTCCGCTCTAGTGCTGATCTCCATGATCCGCTTAAATGCATCGCGAGGTGTAATGGTTCCGGCAACCACATCTGCAACTGCTTCAATGATTGGAACTTCAACGCCAACACGGTGAGCTAACTCTAGAGCCGCACGCGATGTTGATACGCCTTCTACCGTCTTAGCAACGCGAGTTCGAGCGTTCTCAAGTGATTGAGTTTCTCCTAAAACTTCACCAAAGGTACGGTTTCGTGAAAGTGGCGAGCCACAGCTTGCAACTAAATCTCCCATACCTGCAAGGCTGGCAGCAGTTAAAGGATCAGATCCATGTGCAGCGCACATACGTGAAATTTCATTTAAGCCACGAGTGATCAACATCGACTGTGTATTTTCACCGAACCCCATACCGATTGCCATGCCAACAGAGAGCGCGATAACGCTTTTAATGGCACCAGCTAATTCACAGCCCATCACATCCGTAGATGTGTAAACGCGGTAGTAATCAGTTGTGAAAATCTTTTGAATATCTACCGCAACTGATAGATCGCTAGAGGCTACTACTGCACCAGCTAATTGGCGCATTGAAAGTTCATCGGCCAAGTTGGGTCCAGTAATAAGTGCAAACTTAATATCTCCCCAAATTTCAGCTACTACTTCTGAAACTCGGAGATCTGTATTTAGTTCGATACCTTTAAGAGTACTAACCACCACAGCGTTCTGATTGATAAATGGCTTCCATTCCTCCAGCATCGAACGAAGTTGCTGAGTTGGAATGGCTAATACATAAATCTCAGAATGGCTAAAAGCAGCCTTAATATCGCTGGTTGCAGTCAATGAGCTTGGAAGGTTAATGCCTTTTAAATACTTATCGTTTGTATGTTGCTCATTAATTTCTGAAACAACGTCAACGCTTCGAGCCCAGAGCAGAACATCATTTCCGGCATCGCTTAATACTTGTGCCAATGTGGTGCCCCAAGCGCCAGCTCCGATAACGGTAACTCTCTTCATCACTGGCGATTTTTTCTAAAGTTACCGGTTCTTGGCAAATTTGACTTACGTAAATCAAATAATTGCGCTGGTGCAGGCTCATTTCGAAGTTCACCGACCATATCTGCCAATATTCTCATCGCGTAATTGGTCGCCTCTTCCATTGCAGCTGGATCATCAACTTTTCCTGCCCACTTTGAAAGTTCAATTGGATCGCCGCACTTTAAAGCAACTGGCTTTGGCGGAAATATTTTTAGAAACTTTGAATATGGCGCCAAGATTTTATGATCGCCCCATTGCGCAACTGGAATCAAAGGAGCGCCAGCTGCAATTGCTAAACGAACCGCACCAGTTTTTCCGGTCATTGGCCAAAGTTCTGGATCGCGTGTAAGTGTGCCTTCTGGATAAATTCCAATTGCATGGCCCATCTTTAACGCAGCAATTGCTTCGCTTAAGGCGACAGCTGCGCTATTACTTTCTCGCTTTACCGGAATCTGTTCTGCTTTGTATAGAACCCAACCAACTACTGGAATTTTAAAAACTGCTTCTTTGCCAATGAACCTAAGGGCTCTACCGTTTTCAAAGAAGTAATGTGCAAAGACAAGCGCATCTAAATATGAAACGTGATTACTGTAGAAAACTACCGGGCCACTCTTAGGAATCTTCTCGGTATTAAGCCAGGTGCGTTTCGTAATCAATCGCAAGATTGGCATCAGAATGCCAGCGCCAATTCGGAAACCGAAATTAATACCTAGTGGTTTACCCGACGGCGGTTTCATGGTGGTTAGTCTAGATAGCAAAGAAAAAAGACCACCGAGATTCGGTGGTCTTTTTTATCGAAGTTCTTAACGACGCTTCTTAGCTGCCTTCTTAGCAACCTTCTTCTTTGGAGCTGCCTTCTTAGCCGCCTTCTTTGGTGCAGCCTTCTTAGCAGCCTTCTTAGGAGCTGCCTTCTTAGCTGCTGGCTTTGCAACAACTGGTGCTGCTGGCTTTGGAGCTGGACCAAGCTTGCGATCGCCTGAGATAACTTCCTTTAGGCCCTTTGCAGGGAGGAAGCGAGGCTTCTTTGATGCCTTGATCTGGATTGTTTCGCCGGTGAAAGGGTTACGGCCCTTACGTGCCTTGCGATCAACCTTCTTAAACTTACCGAAATCATTGATTGTTACATCTTCACCCTTTTGGATGTTGCGTGTAATTGAATCAAAAATGATTTCTACAGCGTGAGCTGCTTCTTTCTTGCTGCCGTTGAAGTGAGGAGCCAACGACGCAATGAATTGGGTCTTATTCATTAACTTCCCCTATTTACGCGTAAATATGATGCATTCGCATCAAGTAGTTAAAACTTACGCGCAAGAAATGCTTATATTTCGCTAATTTATCGCGTGTCGCAAATATATTTTTTTAGAAAAATACAGTTTTTACGAATAAAAAGTAGCGAAAAACTCTAAAGTAAGTATTGAGAGTTACTTAACTGGAAGTGTTTTTGGCTTAAATGAAGGGCGTTTCTCTTCGAATTTCGCGATTTCATCTACATGTTGCATGGTCAACCCGATGTCATCTAGGCCTTCCATTAAACGCCAGCGTGTGTAATCGTCGATTTCAAATGAAACTGTATTGCCTGCATAAGAAACTGTGCGCGCTTCAAGATCAACAGTTACCTGTGTTGAAGCATCTTTTTCTATAGTTTCCCAAAGCTTCTCAACATCTGCCTGAGGCAAGATCACTGTAAGTAAGCCGCCCTTTGCAGAGTTTCCGCGGAAGATGTCTGCAAAACGTGAAGAGATCACAACTTTAAAGCCGTAATTCTGAAGCGCCCAAACAGCGTGCTCGCGAGAAGAACCTGTTCCGAAATCAACACCAGCGACCAAGATGGTGCCGTTCTTGTACTCATCCTTATTAAGCACGAATTCAGGATCGTTACGCCATGCAGCGAATAGCCCATCTTCAAAACCCGAACGTGTTACGCGCTTTAGATAGACCGCCGGAATAATCTGGTCGGTATCTACATTTGAACGACGTAGCGGAACAGCAGTTCCGGTGTGCTTAAGAAACTTTTCCATAAGTTCATTCTCTCGTAACCTTCTGGGTTAGGGCAATTCCGTTCCCTAGATTTAATATTTCCTCGCCTTCCCGCCGTATGAAAATCTCAATTATCTCAAGGAGCAAGATGGGCCTCACACCTAAAGATGCTGTCCTCTTCGATCTATATACAGCGCTAGCCGAACGTGTAGCTGCCGGCGCGCGCACTGCTGTAGATCTTGTACATGCACAACCAGAAAATCGTCGCGATTTTGCAATGCGAATTGGCGCAATTGAAAGCGAAGCAGACGAACTGCTTGGCCAAATTATCCGCCGTATTGATTCAATGTTTATTACACCTTATGACCGTGGCGATTTAACAGATTTAGCCAACTCATTAGATGATGCAATGGACTGCTTAGAAGAGGCGACAGACCTTGCAGTCCTACACAATGTGCAAGAGTTCCCAGCGCAAACCAATGATTTGATTGAAGCAGTACGTCGCATGGCAGAACTAACCGCTGTCAGCATGCCACGTCTAAAGAATTTGAAAGACCTCGATCACTACTACGAAGAGGCAGATCGCATCGAAGATGAAGGCGATCGAATTCACCGCCGAATCACTGCGCTTCTATTTAGCGGCCAGTTTGATGCAATGAGCGTTCTTCGTATCGAGGGTGTAATTAACTTCTTCGAAGACTCCCTCGATGAGATGGCTCGCGTAGCTCGCGTTATTCGCACAATCTCATTGAAGGAATCTTAAGATGACCAGTACTTACGTACTCATCTCTTTAATCATCGCGATTGCGCTGATCTTTGATTACACCAATGGATTCCACGATGCTGCAAATGCAATTGCAACTACAGTGGCCACAAAGGCGGTTACTCCAAAGGCAGCTTTAGCAATTGCAGCAGTCGGAAATTTAATTGGCGCATTTCTTTCAGAAGGCGTTGCAAAGACTGTTGGTAAAGGCATCATCGATGTCGAACAGAATTCCCACGGTTTATATGTAGTAATGGCTGCCCTTATCGGAGCCATCGTCTGGAACTTAATTACTTGGTGGTTTGGTCTACCTTCATCGTCATCTCACGCACTTATCGGTGGATTAGTTGGTGCAGCGTTGATCGCAAGCGAAACTGTTAAATGGGATGGCGTGTATCAAAAGGTCGCAATTCCAATGATCATCTCACCTTTAATTGGTATCTCTGCATCATTCGTTCTTGCACTTGCACTTCAAACTGCATTCCGAAAAGCAAAGCGCCAACATGTTTCAACACCATTTAAAGCAGCGCAAACAGCTGCTGCTGGTGCAATGGCGGTTGGCCACGGGCTGCAAGATGCACAGAAGACGATGGGTATCATCACTTTGGCTCTTGTTATTGGTGGCCTACATGAAGGCGATAGCATTCCAAGTTGGGTAAAGATTGCAGCAGCTCTTGCAATCTCTTTAGGTACTTACGCTGGCGGATGGCGCATCATGAAGACTCTTGGCCATCGAATGATTGAAGTCGATCAAGTTAAAGGTCTTGCATCTACTACAGTTGCATCGACAGTGCTTTATGTAATGGCGATTCACTTTAAGGCGCCAATCTCAACTACACACACAATTACTTCATCAATTCTTGGTGCAGGCGCAACTCGTGGACGTAAATGGGTACGTTGGAGCGTAGTTGGAAATATCGCTACAGCTTGGGTACTTACACTTCCAGCAGCTGCAGCATGCGCTGCGATTGCTTACAAGTTGATTGGAATCTTCGGAGGAAATTAAAGGTCGGCAGGCGATGCCATTGTGCCTTTAAGGGCGGTTGCAGCTGCAACTAGCGGAGACGCTAGATGCGTGCGACCGCCTTTTCCTTGTCTTCCTTCAAAGTTTCGGTTTGAAGTTGAAAGGCTTCGCTCTCCTGGCTTAAGTTGATCAGGGTTCATGCCTAAGCACATTGAACATCCTGCGCTACGCCATTCAGCGCCTGCATCGATAAAGATTTTATCTAAGCCTTCTGATTCAGCTTGAAGACGTACGCGTGCAGATCCAGGAACTACCAACATACGTAAAGTATTTGAAATCTTCTTGCCCTTAAGAATTGCTGCCGCTGCACGTAGATCTTCGATACGTCCATTAGTGCAAGAACCTAAGAAGACAGTGTCAACCTTGATCTCTTTCATCGGAGTTCCGGCTGTTAAACCCATATATTCAAGGGCGCGCTCTGCTGCTCCGCGCTCTTCTGCATCCTTCATATCTGCAGGATTTGGCACCTTATCGTTTAGCGAAATGCCTTGTCCTGGGTTGGTTCCCCAAGTAACAAACGGTGAAAGTTCATCAGCATTGATAGTTACCTCTGCATCGAACTTTGCATCTGAATCTGTATATAGAGATGACCAGTAAGCAACTGCTTCATCCCAATTCTCTGGAGCATGTGGCTTGCCCTTGATGTAATCAAATGTTGTTTGATCTGGAGCAATTAGACCTGCACGTGCGCCTGCTTCGATAGACATGTTGCAGATTGTCATACGCGCTTCCATTGAAAGCTTGCGAATTGCTTCGCCGCGATATTCCAAAACATAACCTTGGCCGCCGCCAGTTGAAATCTTTGCAATCACCGCAAGGATGATGTCCTTTGCAGTAACGCCCTCTTTTAGTGAACCTTCAACGTTAATTGCCATTGTCTTAAAAGGCTTTAGCGGAAGTGTCTGGGTTGCAAGAACGTGTTCAACTTCTGAAGTTCCGATACCAAATGCAAGTGCACCGAACGCGCCGTGAGTTGAGGTATGTGAATGTCCGCAAACATTGGTCATACCTGGTTGATTTAAACGAAGTTGTGGTCCAACTACGTGAACAATTCCCTGCTCAACATCGCCTAATGAGTGGATGCGAACGCCGAACTCTGCACAATTTTTACGAAGAGTATCTACCTGTAACTTTGAAACAGGATCTGCAATTGGCTTATCAATATCAAGTGTTGGCACGTTATGGTCTTCAGTTGCCAGAGTTAAATCTGGACGATGTACTGGGCGATTTGTTAAACGTAGACCATCGAAAGCTTGTGGACTGGTAACTTCATGAATTAAATGGAGATCGATAAATAGTAGATCTGGTTCGCCTTCTTTGTGGCGAACAATGTGATCGTCCCAGATCTTCTCTGCAAGTGTCTTGCCCATTTCAAGTTACCTTTCAAAATTTGCTATCCACATTTTGAGATGCTAATCTCATGCCGTGGACAATAAGAATAGCGGAGTCGGCGTATTAGATAAAGCCGTAAGCATCTTGGCAGCGCTTGAGAGCGGGCCACATTCGCTTGCTGAACTTGTCGCAGTGACAGGTATCGCACGTCCAACAGCGCACCGTTTAGCGGTTGCCCTCGAACATCATCGTTTAGTTTCTCGCGATCTCACAGGACGTTTTATTTTAGGTAAGCGTAACGCCGAACTCGCCGCCGCTGCAGGCGAAGATCGCTTACTTGCCGCCGCTGCCCCGGCTTTAGCTGCTATTATTGTTGCAACAGGATTATCTTCACAACTTTATAAGCGCCAAGGCGATCAACGTGTATGCGTTGCAGTTGCTGAACGTCTTTCTGGATTACGCG
>CAZMDJ010000032.1:0-12356 GCA_964565165.1 uncultured Actinomycetes bacterium
TTATTATCTCATGATTCAAATTACTGAAGTTGTAGATCCAAGTGATATGCGTTCTCATTATATGTATCGAATGGATATTGAACTCGAACGCTGCATCACAATTAAATCTCAAGCAGTTCGTCTGCCTTGGAAATCTGGTCGTGATGGCAAGGAATACATCCTTAACATGATCGATACTCCAGGTCACGTTGACTTTACCTACGAAGTTTCACGTTCGCTTGCAGCATGTGAAGGTGCAGTTCTTCTTGTTGATTGCGCTCAAGGAATTGAAGCGCAGACTCTGGCAAACCTTTACCTTGCAATGGAGAACAATCTCCAAATCATTCCAGTTTTAAATAAAATCGATCTACCTGCAGCGCAACCAGATAAGTTCGCAGCTGAACTAGCAAAGTTAATCGGATGCCAGCCAGAAGATGTTTTACGTGTTTCAGGTAAGACTGGCATTGGCGTTGAAGAGTTATTAGATGAGATCGTGGCGCAGATTCCTGCACCAGTTGGCAATAAAGATGCCGCAACTCGCGCTTTGATTTTCGACTCTGTATACGATGTTTATCGAGGCGTAGTTACCTATATCCGCGTTGTTGACGGCAAGTTATCTCCACGCGATCAGATTCAAATGATTTCAACAGGTGCACGCCACGAGCTACTTGAAATCGGTGCGATTTCGCCTGAACCTATTGCATCTAAGGGCTTAGGTGTTGGCGAAGTAGGTTATTTAATTACCGGCGTAAAAGATGTTCGCCAATCACGTGTTGGTGACACCGTAACTCTTTATCAAAAGCCAGCTAAAGAACCGCTTGCCGGATATAAAGATCCAAAGCCAATGGTCTTCTCTGGGCTATTTCCTATTGATGGTGCGGAATTTCCGATGCTTCGCGAAGCTTTAGATAAGTTGCAATTAAATGATGCGGCGCTAGTTTATGAACCAGAAAGTTCAGCAGCGCTTGGTTTTGGTTTCCGATGCGGATTCCTTGGTCTATTACATATGGAAATTGTGCGCGAACGTCTTGAACGTGAAGCAGGATTAAATCTAATTTCAACTGCGCCAAACGTAGTTTATGAAGTAACACTTGACGACGGTAAGAAACTAACTGTTACCAACCCTTCAGAATTTCCAAATGGCAAAGTCCTAGAAGTTCAAGAGCCAATTGTTAAGGCGACAATCCTTGCGCCAAGTGAATATATCGGCACCATTATGGAACTTTGCCAAGATCGCCGCGGAACTTTGCTTGGTATGGATTACCTATCTGAAGATCGCGTTGAGATTCGTTATGACTTACCTCTTGCAGAAATCGTTTTTGACTTCTTTGATCAACTAAAATCACGCACAAAGGGTTATGCATCATTAGATTACGAAGATAAGGGAAATGCGCCTGGAAATCTGGTTAAGGTCGATATTCTTCTTAACTCTGAAACAGTGGATGCGTTTAGCGCAATCGTGCACCGCGATAAGGCATATGCATATGGCGTAATGATGACTCAGAAGTTACGCGAACTTATTCCAAGGCAGCAGTTCGAAGTCCCAATCCAAGCTGCAATTGGTGCAAAGATTATTGCCCGCGAAAATATCCGCGCGATCCGTAAGGACGTTCTTGCAAAATGTTACGGTGGTGACATCACACGTAAGCGCAAACTTCTCGAGAAGCAGAAGGAAGGTAAGAAGCGCATGAAGATGGTGGGACGTGTTGAAGTTCCACAGGAAGCCTTCGTAGCGGCTCTTGCAACCGATGCTGATATCGAAAAGGTAAAAGCAGCTCGCGAGAAATAATGTCTAACCTTTCGTTCTACGTGCATATTCCGTACTGCGTAAAACGATGCGGGTATTGCGACTTTAATACCTACACACCTGCCGAACTTCGTGATGGCGGAACTTTAGAAACCGTCTCGCAAGGCTTTGTAGATTCTTTGATTGCAGAAGTTACCTTTGCATCTCGTACTACCACCACCACAATTCCAACAATCTTCTTTGGTGGCGGCACTCCATCATTGATGCCCGCAAAAGAGTTGGGACGTGTAATTGATTTGCTTAAGCAGCGTTGGGAATTTGCACCAAATATTGAAGTAACCATGGAATGCAATCCAGATACTTTAACTCTGCAATCTCTAGAAGAGTATCGAGCGATCGGAATCAATCGCATCTCTATGGGGATGCAATCTGCCAATAGCTCTGTTTTGAAAGTCTTAGATCGAACACATAATCCAGAGAATGTTGCCAAGTCAGTAGAGAGCGCACGTAAAGCTGGCTTCGATAATCTCAGTTTAGATTTAATTTACGGAACACCTGGGGAAACTTTGGAGCAATGGGAGAACACAGTTAAGACTGCACTTTCTTACGGAGTTGATCACTTAAGCGCATATGCGTTAATAGTTGAAGATGGCACAAAGTTATCGGCAAAGATCAAGCGCGGTGAGATTGCAAAGCCAGATGATGATTTGATGGCGCAGATGTATTTAAAGGTTGATGAACTTGCCAACAACAACGACCTACCTTGGTATGAGCTAAGCAATTGGGGTCGTCCGGCGGAACATAATCTGATCTACTGGCGTAATCAGAATTGGTGGGGACTTGGACCAGGTGCGCATTCACATTTAGACGGCACTCGTTGGTGGAATGTGAAACACCCTTCTAAGTATCAAGAGAAGTTGGCTGCATTCGAATCACCAATGCAAGATCGCGAAGTGCTTGGAGATTCAGAGAAGCGCGATGAAAAGATTATGTTGCAAATTCGTCTTCGTGAAGGAATTGCGATTAATGAATTATCTGCAGCTCAAATTGCGGTACTTGATAATTACAAAGAGCAGGTCGAAACCATTGAAAATAGGGTGGTTCTGACGGCAACAGGGCGTTTGATTGCTGACCGAATCGTCCGCGAAATGATTATGGCTTAAAATCTGACAATCATGAGCCGCCGTCTAGAAATCCTTCGCGCAATCGTTGATGAGTATGTAGCTACTCAAGAACCGGTTGGCTCTAAAGCGCTTGCGGAAAATCATAATCTTGGAGTTTCTCCGGCAACCATTCGAAATGAGATGGCAGTTCTTGAAGAGGAAGGTCTGATTACTCAGCCACATACTTCGGCAGGTCGAATTCCAACTGATCTTGGTTACCGCATGTTTGTGGATCAAATTTCTAACGTTAAGCCGTTATCGGCGCCAGAGCGTCGTGCAATCGAAACTTTCCTTGAAGGCGCGTTGGATTTAGATGATGTGGTTATGCGTACCGTTAAATTACTTGCAGATGTCACAAAACAAGTTGCAGTGGTGCAGTATCCATCTTTAGTTAAGTCTCGTGTTCGCCACGTCGAATTGGTTCTGCTTAATTCATTGCGCACTATGTTGATTCTGATTACCGATACTGGTCGAGTAGAGCAGCGCGTAATCGAATTGGCAACTGAAGTAGATGATGAATATCTAAACTCAATGCGCGTTAAATTAAATAATTCAATCTCAGGTCAACGCCTACCTGATGTGGCAGATCGCTTATCGGCTCTTATGGATTCATTAACCGCAGCAGATCGACGCAATATGGCGGTAATTATCTCTACCTTAATTGAGATGGCTTTAGAGAAACCAGAAGAAAAAGTTGTACTTGCCGGAACCGCTAACTTAACTAGATTCCGCCAAGATTTCTCTGCACAAATTCATCCAATTCTTGAAGCGCTCGAAGAGCAGGTTGTTCTGCTTCGTTTATTAGGTGGCGCAAGTAGTGGCGTGCAGGTTCGAATTGGTAGCGAACAGAGTGAAGCTAATTTGCGCGAAACTTCTGTTATTTCAACTGGTTATGGAGAAGTTGGCGCGTTAGGCGTTATCGGTCCAACCCGTATGGATTACGCAAGTTCTATGGCTGCAGTTAGCGCTGTCGCTAACTATGTAAGTCGATACCTTCAGGAGAATGCATAAATGGCTGATTTATACGAAACGCTTGGCGTTTCGCGTGATGCGACTGCGGACGAAATCAAACGCGCTTATCGCAAATTAGCTCGCGAACTTCATCCTGATATTAATCCGGATCCTGAAGTTCAAGATCGTTTTAAAGAAGTAACCGCTGCTTACGATGTATTAAGCGATGATTCAAAGCGTCGCCAATATGACATGGGTGGCAATCCATTCGGTGGTGGAGCTGGCGGATTTAATGGCGGTTTTGGTTTTGACGACATCATGTCTGCATTCTTTGGACAAAGTTCGCAATCCCGTGGACCACGTTCACGCGCACGTGCGGGACAAGATGCGCTGATTCGCGTTGAAGTTTCATTAGATGAAGCATGTTTTGGAACAGAGCGCGAACTTTCTGTTGAGAGTGCGGTACGTTGCGAGAAATGTTCTGGCTCTGGTTGCCAAGAAGGTACTTCACCTACAACTTGCGGAATCTGTAAAGGTCGCGGCGAAACACAGCAGGTAACTCGTTCGATTCTTGGACAAGTTATGACTTCACGTCCATGTGCTGCCTGCCAAGGTTTCGGAACCACAATTGCTAGCCCATGTCGCGAATGTAATGGAGATGGACGTGTGCGTTCACGTCAGACAATTAATGTAAAGATTCCTGGCGGTGTTGAGACCGGAAATCGAATTCAACTTTCAGGTCGCGGCGAAGTAGGACCTGGCGGTGGACCAGCTGGCGATCTATATGTTGAAATTATTCAAACTGAACATGAATATCTAGTTCGTGACGGCGATACTCTGCACTTAGCGCTATCAATTCCATTTAGCTCTGCAACACTTGGTACCAAAGCAAAGGTAATGACTTTGGATGGCGAAGAAGAGGTTGAGATTAAGGCCGGAACCCAATCAGGCGCGAAGATTGCTTTGAGACATAAAGGCATGACTCGTTTACGTGGTTCAGGTCGCGGAGATCTAATTGTGCACGTTGAAGTAGTTACGCCTACTAAGTTAAATCGCGAACAAGAGGATTTAATTAAGAAATTTGCAGAGCTACGCGGTGAAGATAAGGATTCTTCAAAGGTTAAGGCTGACGATGGATCGCTACTCAACAAGATTCGTGGAGCGTTTAGATTCTGATGCTCCAACTCTTCTTTGTTGAGGATGTTAAACATCCAGAATTAACTAGCGATAACGCGCATCATGCTGATCGCGTGCTTCGAATGACCGCCGGAGAAGAGCTATTAGTTTCAGATGGCAATGGTGCATGGGCTAGATGTGCAATAACTTCCATCTCTAAGAAGAGTGTAAATTTGAATATTCTTGAAAGCGGCGTAGAACCTACTGGTAATTTCAATATCTCTGTTCTGCAAGCGCTTCCTAAAAGTGACCGCGCTAAGGAGATGATAGAACTTTTAACGGCGGCAGGCGTAACCGATATTTATCCTTGGCAATCAGCGCGCACAATCGGAAAAGATAGCGAGAAGTGGGAAGTAGTTGCGATTGAAGCAAGCAAGCAGACTCGTCGCTTCCATATTCCAAAGATTTCAGAGAAGTTAGATACAAATAAAGCATTGGATTTAACAAAAGACTTTGACCAGGTCCTCATCTGTCATGAATCAGCCACAACACAAATTTCAGAGGTCGTTACAAGTTCCGCTAAAACTTTAATTGTGATTGGTCCAGAAGGCGGGATTACAGAAGAAGAGTTGGCAGCATTTGAAAGCGTTGGTGGCAAGGTAATAAAACTTGGCCGCCCAGTTTTACGTTCGGCGCATGCCGGAATCGCTGCAGTTGCTGGCGTCAGCGCGCTAATGAAGGTATGGTAATTACATGGCGCTAGATCCAAATTGCATCTTCTGCAAAATTATCGAAGGTGAAATTCCTGCAGAAATTGTTTATCGCGATGAGAACGTGGTTGCATTTAACGATTTAAATCCGCAGGCACCAACACATGTGCTACTTGTGCCAACACTGCATGTAGAAAATGCAGCAGCGATGGCCGAATCAAGTGCAGTTATTTCTGCCGCACTTCTTAAAGCTGCCAAGCAGATCTCAGCGGAGCGCCAACTTCCGGGCTATCGCACCGTCTTTAATACCGGCGAAGCGGTTGGCCAATCGGTATTTCACGCTCACATGCACCTATTAGGTGGGCGAGATTTCACCTGGCCACCAGGCTAAAGGTTGTTAAACTAAAACCATACATGGAACGAACTCTTATTACGGTACCGACCGCCATTCCAATGGTCGCACTTGTTGGCCCAGCCGATAAAAATCTACGCGAAATTGAAGCAGCATTTCCAAATGTTTCAATGACCGTACGCGGAAATGAAATTGCGCTACGTGGAGATATCGAAGAGTGCGATCGAGTCGAACAGTTGGTTACAGAACTCTTGGTAGTTTTGCGATCTGGTCAAGATATAAATCCTGAAGTTATTAAGCGTTCTATTGGAATGCTGAAGTCTCATCCGCAGAAGCATCCAGCAGAGGTGCTCTCATTAAATATTGTTAGTAACCGAGGACGCACTATTCGTCCAAAGACTGCAAACCAGAAACAATATGTCGAAGCAATTGCTGAGAACACAATTACATTTGGTATTGGCCCTGCCGGTACTGGTAAAACTTATTTAGCAATGGCTAAAGCGGTAGCAGCGCTACAAGCGCGCGAAGTAAATCGAATCATTCTTACTCGACCTGCAGTTGAAGCAGGCGAACACCTAGGTTTCTTGCCAGGAACGCTTACAGAGAAGATTGACCCATATCTACGTCCGCTCTTTGATGCACTGCACGATATGTTGGATCAAGATGCAATTCCAAAGTTAATGCAGAGCGGTGTTATTGAAGTTGCGCCTCTTGCATATATGCGCGGTCGCACACTTAATGATTCATTTATTATTCTTGATGAAGCACAGAACACCACACCAGAACAGATGAAGATGTTCTTAACTCGTTTAGGTTTCGGTTCAAAGATGGTGATTACCGGAGATGTAACTCAGGTAGATCTCCCTGGGGGAAAGAACTCAGGTTTAGCCACAATCCGTAAGATTCTTGAAGGAATCGATGACATTTCATTTATGGATTTAACGGCAGAAGATGTAGTTCGCCACCGATTAATCAGCGACATTGTTAGCGCGTATGAAACTTACGACGAATCTCGAAATTCAACAACAACGCAGACCCGCCACCTACGATGATTGAAATAGAGAACCGCTCAGGGCAGTTGGCTCCTGAAGCGGATATCAAGAAGTTAATGGAGTTTTCCATTAAGGATTTAGGTTTACATCCAGAGTGCGAACTTTCTCTGGCATTTATTAACGATGAAGAGATGGAAGAACTTCACGTTAAGTGGATGGATCTACCTGGCACTACCGATGTAATGAGTTTTCCAATGGATGAACTTCGTCCAAATGATCCAACACCTGGAATCTTGGGCGATATCGTGATTTCGCCAGTTGTAGCTAGAGCTCAAGCAGAGAAAGCTGGCCACTCATTCGAACATGAAGTAGCGATTTTGGCAGCACATGGGTTGCTGCATCTTCTTGGTTACGACCACCAAGAGCTGGATGAAGAGAAGGTTATGTTTGCTATGCAAGAGGATTTAGTAAAGCGAGCAGCCCAGTGAAGTATTTTCTAATCGCGCTACTTGCATTCGTATCTGGTTTCTCTGCAATCTTTTTTAGACCGTTTTCAAAATTAATTGTAGGCATCGCGAATGCGCTGACACCAGGGCAACGCTTCAAATCAAATATCTTTAAGAACGAAGAAGAGTTACGTGACTTGGTAGACCAAGCGCACGAACGCGGACTTGTAGAAGAAGATGAACACGAGATGATCCACTCAGTTTTCGAATTGGGAGATACCTTGGTTCGCGAACTTATGGTGCCGCGTACTGAAATGGTATGGATCGAACGCGATAAAACTTTACGTCAGGCGCTCTCGCTGGCGCTTCGATCTGGATATTCACGTATTCCAGTAGTTGGCGAAAGCATCGATCAAATTATCGGAATTGCTTATATTAAAGATTTAGCAAAGCGCGCTCATGATCATCACGAAGCTGAGCAGACCGAAAAGGTCGAGCAATTGATGCGACCGGTGGTCTTTGTGCCTGAAATTAAATCTGCTGCAGAGTTACTGAAAGATATGCAGCGCGATCAGATTCACTTAGCAATCGTAGTAGATGAATATGGCGGAACTGCTGGAATCATTACGATCGAAGATATTATTGAAGAGATTGTTGGCGAAATCGCAGATGAATTCGATGACGAAGAAGAGCAATTTGTCTGGCTTTCTGATGACAAATTACGAGTTCAGGCAAAGGTTCACGTCGAAGATTTAGCATCAGAGTTAAAGATTGAACTAGAAGATAATTTAGTTGAAGGCGTTGACACCATTGGCGGTTTGATGGCCAAGGTATTAGGTCGCGTACCTATTCCTGGTTCGACATTTAATCTAGCTGGGTGGAAAGTCACTGCAGAGCGTCCTGTTGGTCGCCGCCGTCGAATTAGTTCAATGATTTTAGAGAGACAGGATTCCGAAGTAGAGCTGTAATCTTAGCTCTATGCGAGTTTTACGATTTACTCCAAAGCCAGGTAGCGACCTAGGCAACGATCCACTTTTCGGCGTTCTTGAAGAAGATGAAAAAACCATCTCTGTAATCACGGGCGATCCGCTATTTAACGGAATTCAAAAGAGCGGCCAAGCGGCATCTATCGATGATGTGCGTTTGCTTGCGCCAGTTCTACCACGAAGCAAAGTTGTATGCGTTGGTAAGAATTACTCTGATCACGCGAAAGAAATGGGCGGAGAAGTCCCGGCTGAACCAATTATTTTCTTTAAGCCAAATACCTCGGTTGCAGGACCGAACGATGTTATTCATTGGCCATGGATGTCAGAGCGTGTTGATCACGAAGCAGAACTTGCAATTGTTATTGGTCGAATTTGTAAAGATGTTCCTCGCGAACGCGCATCAGAAGTTATTTTCGGATACACAATCGGAAACGATGTAACAGCGCGCGATCTTCAATCACGCGATGGTCAATGGACCCGTGCAAAAGGTTTCGACACTTTCTGCCCACTTGGTCCTTGGATTGATACTGATTTCATTCCAGGCAATCAAGAGATCACTTGCACTGTTAATGGGGAAGTGAAGCAGAAGGCAACTTTGAATCAGATGATGTTTGGGGTAGATGAAATCATTCACTTTGTTTCATCAGTTATGACCTTGCTTCCAGGCGATGTTATTTTGACTGGAACACCGGCTGGAATCGGTCCAATGCCAGAAAAAGCGACTGTTACCTGCGCGATTTCAGGGTTAGGCGAGTTAACTAATAAACTCTCTGCTCGTGGGTAAAGAGATCCGAGTCCGTTTCGCACCATCTCCAACTGGAGATCTGCATGTCGGCAATATTCGTACAGCGCTATTTGATTGGGCATTTGCTCGTCATACCGGTGGCACATTCATCTTCCGTATTGAAGATACAGATAAAGAACGTGTAACTGACGAATATATTCAGCGCGCAATTGATACTTTAAAGTGGCTTGGACTTACATGGGATGAAGGCCCTGAAGTAGGTGGCCCAAATGGTCCATACCTACAGTCAGAGCGTTTAGCTATTTATAAAGAGTGGGCAGATAAATTCCTTGCAAGTGGCGCTGCTTATCACTGCTACTGCAGCTCTGAAGAGCTAGAAGCAGAACGTGAACGCCAGCGCGCAGCAAATGTGGCACCTGGTTATGGCGGAACTTGCCGTTCATTAACTGCAGATCAGATTGAGAAATTTAAAACAGAGGGACGTAAACCTGTACTTCGTATGCGCATGGATGATGGTTCAACCACATTCGTAGATGAAATTCGCGGAGAAGTTTCATTCGATCATAAGTATGTTCCAGATTTCGTACTTATGCGCGCGGATGGTTCGCCGCTTTACACATTAGCGGTAGCGGTTGACGATGTCATGATGAAGGTAACTCACGTGCTTCGTGGTGAAGATTTGCTCTCATCAACTCCGCGCCAAATTCAGGTTTATAAGGCAATGGGATTAACTCCTGACCAATACCCAACGTTTGCACATTTGCCATTCGTTATGGGTCAGGACAATGCAAAGCTTTCTAAGCGAAATGGTGAAGTTTCTATCGCTTGGTATCGCGAGCAGGGTTATCTTCCAGAAGCGATCTGCAATTACTTAGCACTTCTTGGTTGGTCGCCGGGAGATGACAAAGAAGATATTTCCATGAAGGAACTTGTCGAACTATTTGAAGTTCACGATGTTCATTCGTCACCGGCACGTTTTGATATGAAGAAGCTTGAAGCAATTAATGGCGACAAGATTCGTGCACTTTCTCCTGAGGAATTCCTAAATCGCGCTCTTCCTTTCCTTAAGGATGAGAAGGTAATTACCGGAACCGATTCAGAAATTGAGCTTGTAAAGAAGGCGCTTCCGATTATTCAGGAACGTATCGTCAAACTTGGTGAGATTCCTGCAATGCTTAAATTCTTATTTGTTAACGAATTGGTTATTGAAGCTGATTCGAAAGAGAAAATTAAAGATGATCAGAGCAAGCAAGTGTTAAAGCGTGCACTTGAAGTTCTTGAACCACTTGCAACTTGGAACCATGATTCAATCGAAGGCGCACTTCGTGCAGCTTTAATTGAAGAGATGGGGCTAAAGCCACGCATTGCATTTGGCGCAGTTCGAATTGCAGCAACTGGTAGCCATATCTCTCCACCGTTATTTGAGTCGATGGAGTTGCTGGGTAAAGAGGCTTCGATTTCACGCGTTAAAGCTGCGATTAGCCTTTAATTAAAGTCGCAGGTAAACTTCGCCAGCACCAATTGGGGTATGGGGTAATTGGCAGCCCTGCTGATTCTGGTTCAGTAAGTCTAGGTTCGAGTCCTGGTACCCCAGCGCAGTACATATAAAAATTTAATATAAGAACCTGAAAGCCGTAGGCGATCAGGTTTGAAAATTCTAGGGCCCCGTCGTCTAGCGGCCTAGGACTCTGGCTTCTCAAGCCAGCTACGAGGGTTCGAATCCCTTCGGGGCTACTGTACGTTCTATGAACGCGGATATAAATTCACGAAATCTTGCACTGGAATTGGTGCGCGTAACCGAAACCGCAGCGATCGCTGCTTCACGTTGGGTTGGCCGCGGCGCAAAAGATGATGCCGATCAAGCAGCGGTAGATGCTATGCGCGAAATGATTTCAACCGTTGATATGAATGGCGTTGTTGTAATCGGCGAAGGCGAAAAAGATCAAGCACCGATGCTCTACAACGGAGAAGTTGTTGGCAACGGAATCGGAATGCATTGCGATGTTGCGGTGGATCCAATCGACGGAACCACGTTGACTGCAAAAGGTTTAAATAACGCAATTTCAGTAATCGCTCTTGCCGAACGCGGTGCAATGTTTGATGTCACTGGTGCTTTCTACATGAACAAGATCGCTACCGGCCCAGAAGCTGCCGGCGTTATTGATATTACCGCGCCGGTTTCTGTAAATATTGAAAAAGTCGCAAAAGCCAAGAAAGTACCGGCTTATGACATCACAGTTGTATTGCTAGATCGTCCACGCCATTCAAAGTTAGCCGAAGAGATCAGAGCAACCGGTGCACGAATTAAATTTATCTCTGACGGAGATGTGGCAGGTGCAGTCTTAGCCGCAAGACCAAATACTGGCGCTGATTTACTTATGGGAATTGGCGGAACTCCAGAAGGCGTAATCGCAGCATGTGCGATGCGTTGTTTAGGTGGAGAGATTCAAGGAATGTTTGCACCGCAATCAGATGCAGAGCGAGAGTTGGCATCCGGTCTAGATTTAAAGCAAGTACTAACTGCAAAAGATTTAGTTAAAGGCGATGATATTTTCTTTGCTGCAACTGGAATTACTGATGGGGAATTACTTGATGGAGTTAGATTTACTGAGCGTTGTATGACATCTCAATCACTAGTTATGCGCGCTAAATCCCACACTATTCGCGTTATCAGCAGCGAACACCCGCACCGCTACTAGTTCGGATTTTTAGCTAAATACTCAGATAGTTTTGCAGCAGTTGCAACGATTGCTGCTGCATGTAGACGGCCAGGTTGGCGACCTAAACGTTCGATAGGGCCAGAGATACCAACAGCTGCAATCACTTTATTATTTGGTCCACGTACCGGTGCAGATACAGATGCAACGCCAGCTTCACGTTCGCCAACTGATTGCGCCCAACCACGACGACGAACTGCAGCTAAATGTGCAGCGGTAAAACGTGCTCTACCAAGTGCGCGGTGAATCTTTTCGGAATCTTCCCAAGCAAGTAGAACTTGCGCAGCAGAACCTGCTTGCATTGTTAGCGCAGCGCCAACTGGAACTGAATCGCGTAATCCAGAAAGACGTTCAGCAACTGCAACGCATACACGTTGATCGCCTTTGCGCTTATAAAGTTGTGCAGATTCTCCGGTGGCATCACTAAGCGCAGCTAAAGCCGGGGCAGCGGC
>CAZMDJ010000033.1:0-12338 GCA_964565165.1 uncultured Actinomycetes bacterium
TCTTGCTCGAACCAACTCGTGCAAATATGGAACGTAAAATGCCATTCGCCGGAAAGCACCCTTCACCAAAGATTGTGGCAGCAACTCTTGGTAATGATGCTGGCTTAGTTGGCGTTGCAGATTTAGCTCGCAGTTAATTGCAAATACCTCGAGAGTGGCATACTTACGCACGTGGCTGAGATACCAACAAAGATTCCTTACGGAACTCTTCGCGCGCTGCTGACCCCAGTTCTTCTTCTGGCATTCCGCCCGAAGATCAAAGGTTTACGCCATGTGCCTGCGACAGGTCCATGTATCTTGGCAAGTAATCACTTATCTTTTAGCGATTCCGTATTTATGCCGCTGGTAGTTCCGCGCAAAGTTACCTATTTAGCTAAAGCGGAATATTTCAATTCACCTGGCATCAAAGGTTTTATTCAAAAGTTAACTTTTATTGCACTTGGACAAGTTCCAGTTGATAGAAGTGGTGGTCGCCGCTCAGAAGCTGCGCTTCTTACAGGTTTAAAGATATTGGCTCAAGGTGATTGCTTAGGAATTTATCCTGAAGGAACTCGTTCTCCTGATGGTCGTTTATATAAAGGTCGCACCGGTATCGCACGTTTAGCAATGGAATCAGGTGCGCCTGTAATTCCAGTTGCGATGTTTAATACACACGAAATTCAACCAACCGGAAAGCTACTTCCGAAAGTTAAGCGCGTGAAGATGCAATTTGGCGAACCAATGTATTTCTCTGGAGATTCAAGCGACATGAACACACTTCGCGATGTAACAGATGAAATCATGCGCAAGATTCAGAGCATGTCTGGCCAAGAATATGTAGATATCTACGCGACAAAGCGTAAATCTGAAATCGCGAGCAAAGAAGATTAACCAAGCGCGTTACGTGCGTTTAAGAATTTACAAGTAGGGCAATCAACACCGCTATTAGGGATATCGCCTTCAAGCATCGTAATTAAATCTTCAACAAGTGCATTGAATCGAATGGTATCGCGGGGAACCGGCACATACTTCTGGCGGACCTTGAATCCATCAGCTTCAGCGTGATCAGGGTTCCAAACCAGAAGTCCCATCGAATCAACTGGCTGACCTTTACCAACTGCAGGGTTCTCTAATGAATATGCATAAGCTTCTAGCTGAGGTGCGTAATGCGCGGCGTTGTCGCGATCTGAATCGCTAACTTTGCAATCGATAATCGCAAGTGAACCATCGCTATTTTCACCGAGCACGTCGTACTTGCCATAAAAGCGCCAACGAGTCTCTTCGCCGTTAATTTTAATTTTGGAGCTATTTATAAATTGCCCCCATTTGGTGATCTTTCCATCGCCAAGAGATGGGTCAATATCGCGCAAAGTTGCGCCTTGAAAGAGTTTTTCCTGAATATCTGCAAGGGTTGATACGAGCGGCATGGTTAGCGGCGCTTGCACTTTAAACCAGTAGAAAATCCATAAACAACGTCGACAAGTTGAAAGACCAAAAGTTAAATCTGATGGTCGAATTGTTGAACGAGTTGGGGTAGCTGGTTTAATCACGTTGCCATCACCGCCTGCACGATAATTAAAATACCCAAGAAGATCATTACGCTTCCGCCGCCTGCGCGAAGTTTCTCAAGACGTCCGCGATCTGAAGATAACCATTCACGTGCTTGCCCTGCAAGAAGTCCCCACATGCCATCGCTTAAAAGCGCGATGATGCAGAAAACTAAACCTAAGAACCAGAGTTGCCAAGTTACATGCCCACGATCACGATCGATAAATTGTGGGCAGACAGCTGCGTAGAAAACAATTGCCTTTGGATTTAAAACACCGACAACAAAACCTTCACGCCAAGTGCGTAGAACTGATGGTTGACCAACAGAGGTATCGGTCATGTCTTCTGCATGTTCGGTACGTTTACGAATCGCATCGATACCTAAATACATTAAATAAAGTCCGCCGCCCCATTGGACCGCGTTATAAGCAAGCTCACTGCGCTGAAGGATTGGACCAACCCCAAGCGCAGTGAGCGTTGCTAATACAAACGAACCACTTACATTTCCCGCCGCAGTTGCTACTGCAATCTTCTTACCCCAAGAGATAGCACGTGCCACGATAAATAGCACGGATGGCCCTGGAGCCAAGATGATCAAGTAAGCAGCAATTGCATATTCAAAGAGTCGCGACGGGATAACCATGCAAGTAGTTTAGCCGCGCGACTTACGTAACGCGTTAAGAATTAGTGTTCCAAGAACTGCAACAAGAGTTGCATTGATGATTCCACTAAATGTGTACTTGCCAACACTCCATGCCATATCTGAGATACCAATAATTAGCGCAGAAGCTGCAACTAATAGATTGATTGGTTCAGCAAAATCAACCTTTGCATCGATCCAGATACGTGCACCAAGGATGCCGATCATGCCAAATAACGCGGTTCCTGCGCCGCCAAGTGCACCAACTGGAGTTGCACTAAGAAGTGCGCCGAATTTTGGAACAAGGCCAAGCACAATCGCGCCAAGACCTGCGATCCAATATGCAGCTGTTGAGTAGACGCGAGTAGCAGCCATTACACCGATGTTCTCAGCATAAGTAGTTGTGCCTGAACCGCCACCGAAGCCAGCAACAGTTGTTGCAAGACCATCTGCAAGTAGCGCATCGCCCATTGCATCATCAAGGTTCTTGCCAGTCATTGTTGCAACAGCTTTAACGTGTCCAACGTTTTCTGCAATTAGCACAAGTACAACTGGAAGGAAGAGCACGATTGCGCTGCCAGAGAATGTAGGTGAAGTGAAATCAGGAAGTGCGAACCACTTAGCTGCTTTAACTCCAGCAAAATCTACTTCGCCGCGGAAAGCTGCAAATGCATAACCGATAACAATTCCAAGGAAGATACTGATGCGCGCCATAAAACCTTTTGAAAGCGCTGCGATAAGTGCGATTGATGCCAAAGTTACGATTGCAACAACAGGTCCCTTTGAGAAGTTACCTTTTGCAGCTCCTGCAAGGTTTAGACCAATCACCATCACGATTGTGCCTGTTACAACGGGAGGTAGAAGTAAATTGATCCAGCCTGTTCCAGCTGCTTTAACAATCAAACCAACAAGAGCAAGAATTACACCAGTTACAACTACGCCACCAAGTGCTGCGCCGAAGTTTTTATCTGCGCCCATTGCTCCTGCAATTGGTGCGAGGAATGCAAATGAAGAACCTAAATAACTTGGGACGCGATTCTTTGTTACAAGTAGGAAGATAAATGTTCCGATACCTGAGAAGAACAAAGTTGTGGTCGGAGGAAATCCAGTAATAATCGGAACTAAGAATGTTGCGCCGAACATTGCGGCGATATGTTGTAGACCAACGCCTACGGTGCGTGGCCAAGTTAGGCGTTCATCGGTTGAGACAACCTCACCAGATGAGATCGACTTTCCGTCGCCGTGAAGCTTCCAGCTAAGAAGAGACATATATGTCCTTTCAAGTATGTGGGGATACGAGGGGCGGGGAAGGACGGCTCAAGGTTAGGCGCGGTGGGCAGGCTCACAGGGGCTCAACACGCCTGAAAGTGGTATTTCTGGCATATATCGGGTTTAATTCCGTATCGATATATCGAATCGATATATACAACGATACATAGGAGCGTAAATGCGAAGCCGTGCTGAGACCCTGGAGTTCACCCTCCTTGGCCTACTTAGCCAATCTCCGCTCCATGGTTATGAGATTCGTAAGCGCCTCTCTGCGATCTACGGTCCATTCCGCGCTCTCTCATTTTCAGTTCTTTATCCGCAGCTTCGCCGCATGCTTGAAGCTGGGTTAATTGCAGAGCGCGTAGATGAGAGCACGCGTCGCTCACGCATTATCTATTCAATTACCAAAGCTGGCGAAAAAAAGTTCGCAAAGCTAACTGATCTCGTTAACCCAGAATCTTGGGAAGACGATGGCTTCGAAGCGCGCTTTGCATTCTTTGGCGCAACTTCAACAAATAGCCGATTAAGAATTCTTGAGGGACGCCACCGTCGCCTTAAGGAGAAGGCCGAATTACTTCGCGGTGAATTAGACCGCGATGGAATGGGGCTAGATAAATATCTAGAAGAGTGGCGTCGTCACTCTCTGGAATCAGCCGAACGAGAGATCGCTTGGTTGGAAGAGTTGATTCAAACTGAGAGTAAATAAGTAACTAGGTAAAGGAAGACAATGACAATCCAAACAGGTGCTGGCGATATCCGCGTAGCAATCGTTGGCGTTGGTAACTGTGCCAACTCATTAGTACAGGGCGTTGAGTATTACAAAGACGCAAAGGTAGACAAGGAGATACCAGGTATTATGCACGCTGTTGTTGGTGGCTACCACATCAATAACGTTAAGTTCGTTGCAGCTTACGATGTTGATGCAAAGAAGGTCGGTTTAGATCTTGCTGATGCAATCTGGGCATCTGAGAACAACACAATTAAATTTGCTAATGTTGCAAAGACCGGTGTAACCGTTGAACGCGGTACCACACTTGATGGTCTTGGCCGTTATTACAAAGAGACAATCGAAGAATCATCTGCTCCAGAGATTGACATTGTTGCATCGCTTAAGGCGCACAAAGTTGATGTTCTAATCTGCTACCTACCTGTAGGTTCAGAAGCAGCTGCGAAGTTCTATGCACAGTGTGCAATTGATGCAGGTTGTGCATTCGTTAATGCGCTTCCAGTATTTATCGCATCTGATCCAGTATGGGCAAAGAAGTTCGAAGATGCAGGAATCCCAATCGTTGGCGATGACATCAAGTCTCAGGTAGGCGCGACAATCACTCACCGCATCATGACCAAACTCTTCCAGGATCGTGGTGTGCACGTAGATCGCACTTATCAGTTAAACGTAGGCGGAAACATGGACTTCAAGAACATGCTTGAACGTGATCGCCTTGAGTCTAAGAAGATTTCAAAGACAAATTCTGTTACATCTCAGCTTGATTACGATCTTGGTTACAAGAATGTACACATCGGACCATCTGATTACATTCCATGGCTAGATGATCGTAAGTGGGCTTATGTACGTCTAGAAGGACGCGCATTCGGAGATGTTCCACTAAACCTTGAATACAAGTTAGAAGTTTGGGATTCACCAAACTCAGCTGGTGTAATCATTGATGCGCTTCGTTGCGCAAAGCTTGGTTTGGATCGCAAGATTGGTGGAGCGTTGCTTTCACCATCTTCATACTTCATGAAGACCCCACCAACTCAGTACACAGATGAAGCAGAGAAGAATAAGACCGAAGATTTCATCAACGGAAAGCTTGATCGCTAATCTCTAGTTACTTTAAAAATTACAAAAGCCCCGACAATAGTCGGGGCTTTTGCCTTATCCCTCACGGAGAGTAGAGGGCTAAATCGTCGCGCCTTCATCAGTGCGACGAAGGTGTAGATAGCCTTCGATTCTTACAATAAACATAAAAATGCCGCCAACAAGTGCAACTCCCGCTGAAAGTTTTGCAATCTGACCAAACTGCCAGAACGCATATGAGAAGCCAAGAAGACCTGTCAATGTGTTACCCATAAATAGTGATTGGCGTTGTGCTTCCAATTGCGCAACTTCTGCTTTAAGTGCTGCATCAGTTGGATTCGCACGAAGCTGTGCGCTCTTAACTAAATATGCGCCAGAAACTTCTTCGTAGACCTTTCCGCCGGCAATACCTTTCATATGTACGCCGATGTAATGATCTGCATATGTCTTCGCCATGTCACCAGTAGACATCAACTGTCCTGCGTATTTCATCATTGCCTTCTGATCTGCATCAGGTAGCGCCATCATTGAACCGCTATCGGCTTCAGGGAAGTGAACTTTCTGAACAACAAGTGCATCAGAAACATTCTTATCTGCGAAGTTATATCCGAAATTAAGTAGTCCAGCTACGATGAATAGAAATACTGTTAGACCGGCACCCATGATGGTTACGATCTTGTCGAAGGTACGACGTTTCATGATTCTCTCCTAAATCATTCTTTAAATCTTCACGTTCACCGTGTGTGAACGGTTGAAGTATTTACCCGTGGAAGAGTTTTGGTGAGGGGAAAGGCGAGTGCTAACCCACAGAGGATTGTGATTTAGGAGTCAGGTGCGCTTAGAGATGTCTGTTGCAGAGCGCTTTGCCATCTGGGCCGACTTCAAAGTGCTCGCAAGGAACATGTAATTGTTCCCAAGCTTTATCTCCGTAATGGGTGCGATAGGCAAGAGCTAGCAATACACGAACGTTGGTATCACCATCAGATTTAATTCCAAATGCTTTCGCTGATCGACTAACTGTATTTTCGACGACTTTTTCAGTGTGCGCAGTTTCTCGCGCAATCGCGGCATTTGATTTACCTTCGCAGAGAGCATCAAGAACCAACCGCTCAAAAGGTGTCAAGTCTCGAATTCGGATAGTGATATCCGTAGCCAATTAGCTAACCCCGCTCTCCGTACGAATCGTTAGTGGTCCTATCCTCTCAGACTTTCGCCCTTTAAGATGTCACGCATGGCTGAGATTCTCACGATGTTAGATAGTCAGGTATTAAGCATCTCCTTTAATCGCGGCGAAAAGATGAATGCGCTCACACGTGGAATGTATGGCCAGTTGGCTCATGAGCTAAATACCGCAGATCAAGAGTTCGGGATTAGGGCAGTGGTCCTGACATCCGAAGGTGATCACTTCACCGCAGGTAATGACATCGGTGATTTCCTCGAACATCCGCCAACTGCATCAGATTCAACTGTCGCAGCATTCTTGGCTGCAATTCATAATTTTTCAAAACCGTTAATTGCAGCAGTGAAAGGAAATGCAGTCGGAGTAGGAACAACAATGTTGTTGCACTGCGACATTGTGGTGGCATCTGAAGATGCAAAGTTCTCACTCCCATTTACCTCGCTTGGATTAGTTCCAGAAGCTGGCTCATCTTTCCTTTTGCCGAGAATGATCGGACATCATCGAGCTGCAGAACTTTTCTTTACCGGCGACGCATTTGATGCCGAATTTGCAGAAGAGATTGGTTTAGTTAATTACGTAGCTGAAGATGCTTATGAAAAGGCGCATGAAATTGCAGTGAAGATTGCAAAGCAGCCGCCACAAGCAATTATCAATACCAAGGCGCTGATGAAGGCAAATATTCATGATTCAGTCGCGGCAGTTATGAAAGCTGAATTTGAAATCTTCTCACTTGCGCTCCAATCTGATGAAGCACGTCAAGCATTTACCGAATTCTTAAATCGAAAGCGAGATAAATAATGTCATTAGCAGGTAAGCGCGTATTTATTACTGGTGGTTCTCGTGGAATCGGTTTAGAAATTGCTAAACGTCTTGCAAAAGATGGCGCGATGATTGCGATTGCGGCAAAGACTGCAGAAGAGAATCCAAAACTTCCGGGCACAATCTATACCGCGGCTAAAGAAATCGAAGCTGCAGGCGGCACACCGCTTCCACTAATTACAGATATCCGTGATGAGAATGCGATTGCTGCATCTATCGCAGAGGCGGTCTCCGAATTCGGTGGTTTAGATATTCTGATTAATAATGCATCAGCAATCAATTTAACTAAGACTGAAGAGACACCGGCAAAACGTTTTGACCTGATGTTTGACGTAAATGTACGCGGAACTTTTTTGACTTCACAGGCTGCAATTCCGCACCTACGTAACGGTGTAAATCCACATATTTTGACGCTTTCGCCCCCGTTAAACATGAAGGAGCGCTGGTTTAGAAATCACGTTGCTTACACCATGTCTAAATACGGCATGAGTATGTGCGTGCTTGGCATGAGCGGCGAATTCAAACGCGATGGCATTGCGGTAAATGCGCTCTGGCCTGCAACCGCTATTAAGACCGCGGCGCTACAGATGATTCCGGGTATTGATACCAATTACTGCCGGAAGCCAGAGATCATGGCTGATGCCGCTTACGAAATCTTAAATCGCGAAGCGAAAAGCACCACTGGTAATTTCTTTGTAGATGAAGAGGTTCTCAAAGAGGCGGGGATTACTGACTTTGATCACTACTCAGTAGTGCCAGGTACGAAAGAGCTGTTAAAGGATTTCTTCTTAGACTAATAGAATTGGCATATGCCTTTCGAGTTAGAACTAAATAGCACCAATCAAATTGCTGACTCTGAACGTCACGGAAAAGCTAGCAACCTTTTTTGGCCGTGGTGCGGAGCAAATATCTCTGTCCTATCAATCTCTTACGGAGCATTCTTCTTAGGCTTCGGAATCAATTTTTGGCAATCAACTATTGCAGCGATTATCGGAACGGTACTTTCTTTTCTTTTAGTTGGCATCAGTTCTTTAGCTGGTAAAAAATATAGCGTTCCTACAATGGTCTTAAGCCGAGCAACGTTTGGCGTTAAGGGCAACTTGGTCCCGGGATTTCTCTCTTATCTGGTCTTTGTAGGTTGGGAGACAGTTTTAGTCTCAATTGCCACGCTTGCAACCGGAACTATCTTCGAACGAATCGGGTCACTCGATCGAAGCGCTGCGCTATCACTTGGATTTTTAGTATCTGTTTCTTTAACAATTGCTGGTGGAGTACTGGGTTATAAAGTAATCATGGCGATGCAGAAGTGGATCACTTTAATTACTGTGGTTGCGACCTTTATGTACATCGCTTTGACCCTAAATAAAATTAATTGGGATTTAATTAGTTCAACCGACGGTGGATCAATTGCTGGCTTTACTGGCGCAGTTATCTTTGCAATTACCGGTTTAGGGCTCGGTTGGGTCAATAGCGCCGCCGATTACTCTAGATATCTACCTAGAACCGTAAAGAGTGGTTCGGTAATTGGATGGACAGTATTTGGCGCAAGTGTGGCTCCGATAATTATGGTTACTTACGGTGCAGCGCTAGCAGGTAGTTCGCAAGAGCTTTATGAGAACGTTTCAATGGATCCGATTGGTGCGCTTTCAAAGATTTTGCCTAGTTGGTTCCTTCTATTGTTTGCACTTATTGCAATTCTTGGCTTAATTGGTGGATCAATTCTGGATCTCTATTCATCAGGTTTAACTTTGGTAGCGCTAGGTGCGCCTATCAAGCGCCATAAAGCTGCGTTAATCGATGCGATTATCATGATTGTCGGTGCGGTTTACATCGTATGGTTTAGCGACAATTTCTTACTTCCATTCCAAGGATTCTTAATCACAATTGGCGTGCCACTTGCCGCTTGGTCTGCGATTTTCGCTGCAGATGTCGTCTTCCGTAAAGAGTTAAATGAAGATGATCTCTTCAACCCATTTGGAACATATCGCGGAGTAAATAAAGGTTCGATGGGCGTAATGGCTCTTGCAACAATAGTTGGTTATGGATTTGTAACGAATACTTTTGCTTCTTGGCTTAATTGGCAGGGATATTTCATGGATGCAATTGGTGGAAAAGATGGCCAATGGGCATTTGCAAATGTGGGGGTTATGTTCGCGCTAATTATCGGCTTCGTTGGAAGTTGGGCGCTAAGATCGCGTAATGCTTAAATCAATCGTCGGAAATATTGTTTCACCGGATCCGACGGTCCGTAAGCTCACCTTTGCAAACTTCATCAATACCTTCGGTAATGGCATGTTCCATACCGTTGGAATTATCTACTTCTCATTTACCGTGGGGCTTGGAGCGCAGAAAGTTGCTTTAGCTTTCACGATTGGCGCAGCTGTTTCACTTGCCATCTCTGTACCTGCCGGCCATCTTGCGGATCGATTCTCGCCAAAGATGATCGGAATCTTAAGCTTCTTACTGCAAGGCATAATTCTTGGTGCACAAGTTTTCACCAAGAGTTGGCATGTATTTACTATCTTGCTCTGTTTTGAATACTTTGTAGAACGTTTTGGGCAGAATGCGCGTATGTCTTACATCGCCCGAATCGGCGAAGGACAGCAGCGCGTTGAGGCTCGCGCATATATGCGCGCTGTTACCAATTTAGGTATTGGAAGCGGAACTTTAGTTGCAGGTGTTGCACTTGCAATTAATACACCGGCTGCATACAAGACCATGATCGCACTTGATGCGCTTACCTTTATCTTTGCTGCAATTGCATATACCCGCGTGCCAAACGTAGCGCCAACCCTTGAAAAACATGAAGGCTTTGATTGGTCTGTTCTAAAAGACCATAGATACTTAATCGCTACCGCGCTAAATGGCGGACTTACCCTCCATTTCTTAATCCAAAACGTAGCAATCCCGGTCTGGGTTGTTAAAGAGACCAACGCTCCAAGATGGTGGATCTCTGCAATTATGGTTTTAAATACGGCAGCGATTGTTCTATTCCAAGTACGTACAAGTAAGAGCGCAAAAGATCTAAAGGTGGCATCAAAACAATTCCAACAAGCATCCTTCTATGTTGCAATTGCCTGTCTGATTTACGCGATGTCCCACGGGGTCAATGCTCTTCTAGCTTCGATAATTCTGCTTCTTGGTATGGCGGTTCATATTGCTGGCGAATTAGTTGGTTCTAACGCCTCTTGGATGATTGCAATGGATTTAGCTGATGAACGGCGCCAAGGTGTTTACCAAGGTTTATGGGGGATGGGCTTTGGCTTAACTGACATGATTGGGCCATCAGTGTTAGTAGCGCTGGTAATTGGAGTTGGACAACTTGGTTGGGTAGTACTGGCAATCTGGTTTGTATTAATTGGCCAAGCAATGCGATTCCATCTTAGGAATGTTTAATAAACCTTGATCCAATTGCCATGAAAATGGCTAGCGCTGCTGGAATCAACATCGCCCAACGTAAAGTAATCGCATCGGCGATGTAGCCAATTGTTGGCGGAGCTCCAAGAAATCCAAAGTAAGAGATACCAGAAACAATTGCCACACCTTCAGATGGTGCGATTCGTCCTGCAAATCTTTCACGTGCAATTGTTGCGCCAAGACTAAATACCGCAGGGATAACTACTGACATTCCTGCGCCGATTGCAAACCATGCGAATATTTGGCTATAAATATTTCCGATCAGTATTCCAATGGTCAAGCCAATTCCTGTAATTAGACCTGCGCGGAAGAGTATTTTGAAGGTACCGAATTTCGCCATAAGGAAATCACCAGAGAATCTGCCGCCAACCATTCCGATATTGAAAACTATGTAAGGAACAGTTGCTAAGAATGGGGATGCGTCAAAGGTATCGCGAGCAAGGATTCCACCCCAGTCACCTGCAGCGCCTTCATTCACTGCAGCAGCCATTCCAAGTAAACCGATAAAGAAGAAGATCGCCGGACGCTTGGTTTTCTCATGGTGTTCGACTTTATGGATATCAATTTCAGCTGGTAACCAAAAATTACGAACTACTAAAGCAAGATACGTAAATAAAATAAATAGTATTAGAGATTGGTTGCGAATCGAGAAAGCAAATTGAGAGAAGAGCCCTCCGAATAAACCGCCAGTTAACGCACCAACGCTAAAGAGTGCATGAAAACCACTCATCAATTTACTGCTGGTCTCATGTTCAAGCGTTGCTGCGTGTGAATTCATTGCTACATCTTGAATCGTCAAACAGATTCCGTATATGAAGAAAGAAACTGCAAGCGGCAAAGTGGTGGTTGAAAAAGCTACTGGAAGTAGAGCAAGCGCTGCAGCAAACGAGCCAAAGATTGCCACAGGCTTAGATCCTCGTTTGGCAATTACTTTACCGATGAAAGAGAGAGTGAAAAGAACACCGAAAGAGATGCAAAAAAGCATTCGGCCAACTTCACCGGTGGTCGCATCTAGCTGAATTTTAAAATCTGGTAGACGAGCTATAAGCGCACCAACCGAGAAACCGTTAGCGATAAATGCGGCACGTACCGCTAACTTCGCTCTCTGCACTGGTTGAGCCTATTCTTGACTAGTCTAAAAACGAAGTTAGACATGATATTTGTATCAAACTGCTTTAGATTTGAGAAATGAAAATAAAACATAAAACTTCATTTTTTATGGCCGTATTGCTTGCCATAATTGCTCTGAACACGAATGAAGCAAATGCAGCTGTTTCGATAACCCCACAAATTTCTATAGTTGACATGGGCGGGGGTAGTGGAAGTAGGGTGGAATTGGATTGGAAAGTACCGTGCTGGCACGGAGGATCTTCATGTGCAATTCCTTGATATGGAAAGTTAAAAAATGAAATACAACTTCAGAGATAACTTAGGTGACGAAAATTTGCCAGGTCCAATTTTTGATGATGAACCAGTTGGCACCCACGCTAAGTACCGAATACTTGGAGTTCTCTTAGTTTTGGCATTCTGGGGCATAGTGATTTTCGTTTTATAAGACTATGCGTAAATGACCAACCCCGCTATTGCTAGCGGGGTTGGTCATAGTTCGGCTAGGAGAATTAGCCGTGATTTTTATAGATCGTAGTAAAGCTCGAACTCAGCTGGATGTGGACGTAGACGCACAT
>CAZMDJ010000034.1:0-12273 GCA_964565165.1 uncultured Actinomycetes bacterium
GCCACCACCGATAACTTTTAATCCCCGATCTTCCAAATTCTTGATTGTTTCGGTTGTGCCTTCGCGGAAGAAATCACCTGCATGGTTATTTGCGATATTTACGATATCTATACCGTCAGTCTTCATCCAATCCAAAAGATATGGATTGGAATTAAATACATACTGTTTATCTTGATGTTCGGTTAATGTAGTTACGGCGCTCTCTAAATTAATTACCGAAATATCAGCGCTAGTTAGCGCTTTTTTTACATATCTAAAAGGGTCGCCACCAGAATTTAAAAACCTTGCAATTTGATCAACGCCATGCGTGTCACCGGCAAATGCGATCGTGATATTTGGTTCGGGTTTTGGTTGGGCTTTTGCACATCCAGTTAAAGAAAGAATTGCAATCAGCGCTAATGCAATTTTCTTCACGGCGCTAATTTATCCACAGTTCTATTTTTTAAGAAATCTTCTGGTTTGAATTTAACTAACGTCGCCCACGACTCGTTGCTAACTCTTTTAAAGGTGAAAGCCGCCGCTTCCTCGGCGACTATCGCTGGAGAAAGGGGCGGCTTATGACCATTGACCTTGCTATTGCATTGTTATCGATGCTCTTGCAGATAATTGACCTCGCAGTCAATATCTACAGAAATAGAGACCAATAATTTGCTTTAGCAGACTCTGGCAATAACAGAGTCGGCCATGGTGGTTGGTGCGAGCCAGCCACCACGTGCTTTTTATACACCAAAAAATAAACCCTCGCCAGAATTTCTAGCGAGGGTTTAAATTAGTGACTAATCAGCTACAACCAGATGTATTGCCACAACCTTCGCAGACGTAGCAAGCGCCAGATTGACGCATCTTTACTCCGCAAGTCATACATAGTGGAGCATCTGATTTGATTCCTGAGATTTTCTCAAGAAGTTCAGTTGAAGAACCGATCTGAGTTGCAGGAGCTTGTTCGATCTTGATTTCGACTGGCTTTGCCACTGCTACTGGAGCAACTGGCGCCGCTGGAGCTTCTACCTGAACACCTTGTGCAAGTGATTCAGTATCTACTGCATCAGGGGTGTACTCGCCTGTTTCAAGTGCGCGTGCACGTTCTGATGCGGTGTAGAGACCCATCGCTGCGCGATCTTCGAATGGTAGGTAATCAAGGGCTAGACGACGGAAGATGTAATCAAGCATTGATTGCGCCATACGTACATCTGAATCATCTGTCATACCAGCTGGCTCGAAACGTAGGTTCATGAACTTCTCTACGAATGTCTGTAGTGGAACACCGTATTGAAGACCGATTGAAACTGCGATTGAGAATGCATCCATCACACCGGCAAGAGTTGAACCCTGCTTACCAAGTTTTAGGAATACTTCACCAAGAGTGCCATCGTTATATGCACCAGCGGTCATGTAACCCTCTGCTCCACCAACATTAAATGATGTGGTGCGTGAAGGACGTGACTTTGGAAGGCGCTTACGAACTGGAGCAGCTGACGCTTCTACAGTTGCAGTAGCTGATGCCTTATCGGCCTTTTTATCTGCCTTAGCATCAGATAGTGGCTGGCCAACCTTGCAATTATCGCGATAGATAGCGATCGCCTTTAGGCCAAGCTTCCAACCCTGGAAGTAAACATCTTCAACTTCTTCGATGGTTGCATCTTCTGGAAGGTTAACGGTCTTTGAGATCGCGCCAGATAGGAATGGCTGGCAAGCTGCCATCATTCGAACGTGGCCCATTGGAGCGATTGAACGCTTGCCAAGTGCGCAATCAAAGATGTCGTAGTGCTCAAGCTTTAAGCCAGGCGCATCAATTACGTGGCCATTTGCTGCAATGAATTCAACAATCGCTTCGATTGTTTCCTCGTTGTAGCCAAGCTTACGTAGCGCTAGTGGCACAGTCTGGTTAACGATCTGTAGTGAAGAGCCGCCAACAAGCTTCTTGAACTTAACCAATGAGAAGTCAGGTTCGATACCAGTTGTATCGCAATCCATCATCAGACCGATTGTTCCGGTTGGAGCAAGAACTGAGATCTGCGCATTGCGCCATCCGTTCTTATCGCCAATGCTTAAGCAATCATCCCAAGCCTTATTAGCTGCTGCCCATACATCTGCATCCATTGTTGCAAAGCTCTTTGCAGCAGATGAAGCTGATGCGTGCTTACGCATAACGCGAGCATGTGGCTGTGCGTTACGTGCGAAGCCATCGTATGCACCAACAATTCCTGCAAGTTCTGCAGAGCGCTTGAAGGTAATACCTGACATCAAAGAGGTAATCGCACCAGCAAGTGCACGGCCGCCATCTGAATCGTAAGCAAGACCTGATGCCATAAGTAGCGCGCCAAGGTTTGCATAACCAATTCCAAGCTGACGGTAGCGCTTTGTGGTGTCACCGATTGCTTCTGTTGGGAAATCTGCGAAACAGATTGAGATATCCATTGCAGTAATGATCATCTCTGCTGCCTTAGCAAAGGTACGTGAATCAAATGAACCATCTTGCTTAAGGAACTTCATTAAGTTAAGTGAAGCAAGGTTGCAAGATGAGTTATCTAGTGACATGTACTCAGAGCAAGGGTTTGACGCATTGATGCGACCTGTCTCTGGGTTGGTGTGCCAATCATTGATTGTTGTGTCGTACTGAATTCCTGGATCTGCGCAACCCCAAGCTGCCTCTGCAACTTTACGGAATAGCTGACGTGCATCGATCTCTTCGATAACTTCGCCAGTTGCGCGAGCCTTAAGACCGAACTTCTCGCCCTTTTCGACAGCTGACATAAATTCATCAGATACGCGAACTGAGTTATTTGCGTTCTGGTACTGAACAGAGATGATGTCCTTGCCGCCAAGGTCCATATCAAAGCCAGCATCACGAAGTGCGCGGATCTTGTCCTCTTCGCGAACCTTTGTTTCAATGAATTCTTCGATATCTGGATGATCGATATCTAGAACAACCATCTTTGCAGCGCGACGTGTTGCGCCACCAGATTTGATTGTTCCTGCAGATGCATCAGCACCACGCATAAATGAAACAGGGCCTGAAGCGGTTCCGCCAGACTTTAGAAGTTCCTTTGAAGAACGAATGCGAGAAAGGTTAAGACCAGCACCATATCCACCTTTGAATATCATTCCCTCTTCGCGGTACCAGTTAAGGATTGAATCCATGGTGTCATCTACAGACAAGATAAAGCATGCGCTTACCTGCTGTGGTTGGTTGGTACCAACGTTGAACCAAACTGGTGAGTTAAAGCTAAAGATTTGATGTAACAACATATGTGTTAATTCGTGTTCGAAAATTTCTGCATCTTTATCAGTTGCAAAGTATCCGAATTCCTTGCCCGCTTTTGTGTAAGTTAAAACAACGCGATCGATTACCTGGCGAAGTGAATATTCGCGATCTTCGCGGCCAACAGCGCCACGGAAATATTTGGTGGTAACGATTGTCGAAGCGTTGATTGACCAGAAATCTGGAAACTCAACTCCGCGCTGTTCGAAAACTGTCTCGCCTGTCTTCCAGTTCTGCTGGACTACATCGCGACGTTCCCATGTAACTTCGTCATATGGATTAACACCTTCGTTGGTGTAAAGACGTTCAATTGTTAAGCCTTTACCCTTCTTGGTGTTATGTGAGAAAACATCCTTTACAGATGAAGTTCCCTTAGAAGGTCGATTGATGACCGTGTCAGACATTGGTGCTCTTTCTCTAGTTACTTATATGTCTTTTTTATTTTTACTTTGTTGCAGCGCTGTGCGGGGTTGCAGCGTTTGAAGATTTTTCTACATTTTTTTCTACTGATGGGAATTCTCGAAGTAGGGAAATTTCGCCTTCGAAGTCAGCAAGGGAAGCAAAGTTACGATATACAGAGGCAAAACGAAGGTAAGCCACGGCATCAAGTTCTTTAAGTGGCGCAAGTATCGCCATTCCAACTTCTTGAGCCTCAATATCTGCCTGGCCTGATCGGCGAAGTGTCTCCTCGACCGTGGCTGCTAGACGAGCTAAGTCATCTTCTGAGACCGGGCGACCTTGGCAGGCTTTGCGGACTCCGTTGATTACCTTTGCGCGGCTAAATGGTTCGGTAACGCCTGAGCGCTTGATGATATTGAGGATTGTGGTTTCCTGAGTTGAGAAGCGCTGGCCGCACTCTGGACATTCGCGGCGACGGCGGATCTGGAGCCCATCTTCTACAACTCGAGAGTCGACTACGCGTGAATCGTCATGCTTGCAAAATGGGCAGTTCATGCGTAGCTCCTTTCAAGGGTGATATCGGCAGAAGCGGAAACATAGCTCAAACTCTCCGGTTTAACCACTACTAATGGAAGGTTTTGCTCTGTGAACCACTACATATTGGGGTAAGTACGAGAACTGTAAAGCAGAAGTTGAAGGTTGTAAATAGGTTAAACGTAAACGACACGCCAGTGTAAGGCGGAGATATCAGCTGTTGAGATTAGAGGCGCTTAGCGCCAACGAAAGGCTTGTAACCAAAGCTACGCACAAAGTTCACAATTTCAACTCGCTTACCTGCGCGAGGAGCCTGAATCATCTTGCCCTTTCCCATATAAATGGCAACGTGGCTTATTGGTCTACCAAAGAAAACTAGATCTCCAGGAGCTAGCGCCTCTCTTGGAACGTTTTTACCGTATCTAAATTGTGCAGCGGCAAAGTGAGGCAATGAAACACCAGCTCTTTGGAATGAACGCATAGTCAAACCAGAGCAATCCCATTTGGTCGGACCTGCTCCACCCCAAACATAAATATCGCCAAGTTGCTGGAATGCGAATTTCAAAGCGATTGCGCCTTTAGTTGAACCACCTGAAAAGAGCGCAGCCAATCTTTTACTCTCTGCCAAAATGCGATCTTGTTCGGCTTTATCGGCATTTTCGAGTTTCTTGCGATCTTCCGCTTTTAAAGATGCAAGTAATTTCTCAGCTTTTGCAAGAGCTGCATTAGCTGATGCTACTTGTTTATTTAACTTAATTTGCGCTGCTTTTAGCTGATTAGCTCTATCTGTCACTACTAGTTGACTTGATTGCAGCCCTTGTTTATATGTATTTAGTTGGCGTAGTTTTGTGGCATAACGTTGCGCCAATACATCTAACATTGCAGCATCAGATAGGTACTTAGCTGGATCGCGAGAAAGCAACAGTTCAAGACCATTTCCTAACCCACCATTTTTATAATTCTCAACGGCCATTTTTGAAATCTCTTTTTTGAGAGAAAGAGTCTTGGCATTTGCTGCAGCTTCTCCAGCTTTCAATCCATTTAATTCGCGCTGCAATTTAGATATTTGATATTTAATTCCGTTAGCTGCTTCGTATTTACCTGCAGCTTCATCTCGAAGCTCATTGACCTGCTTTTGAACTTGGGCCGCAGTCGGCGCAGCTGAAGCAACCGGCATCAGCATCGTTGCTACTAAGCCAGTCACAAGTAGGGAAAGCACTTTGCGCATAGATGGGCAAGGCTACATGGGTGTCTGGCAAATGGCTAAATAATCAGCCTAATTCAAGCTTTTCCCATGATTTACCAAGAAATTACGCGTGAAATGTGCGAGCAGTCCGATACCAATGCCCCAAATTAAGTCAATAGAGATAGTTGCAATCGCGGTGATGACAAATACTGCAATTTCGCCTTTGGTTGTCCGCAATAATTCTCTTAAATTAGAAGGATTCAATATTCGAATACTGGTACCAATTAATACGCCTGCAATTGCCGCTGCTGGTATTTGACTAAATAATGGCGCTGCTACCAGCACAATTAGAAGTAATACTATTGAGTGCACCATAGAAGCAAGTCTTGAATGTGCATGTGATCTAACATTTACACTTGTTCGAGCAATCGCTCCAGTTGCCGGTTGGCCACCGAAAGTACTTGCAATAGCTGTTGCGATCCCTTGGCCAAATAGCTCTTGATTTGGTTCGAATCTTTTTTCAATTGGCATATGCGCCATCGAATCCGCAACTCTGGCTGATAGTAAAGACTCAATTGCTGCAAGAAGAGCAATCATGAGCGCGGGCCAAAGTAGTTGCGTGAGATTACTAAATGAGGGTGCCGTAAAGGTAGCAACATTTCTTGGTATCGTGCCTATGGTATTGATATCTAGAGAAAATACTTTATAGATTAATGTTCCAAAAAGTAGTGCTGCAAAACTGGCTGGAATATAAGCTTTGATTTTTAACGCTCTGATTACTTTTTCAAAATTAAATTTAAAAAGTAAGGTGACGAGAACAATTGTCAGCGCTGAGTAATTGAAGTTGCCGAACTTAAGAGTATTAAATGCAATCACTAAAGTGTGATCCCCTGTACCTTTGGAAATACCAAATGCCATAGGTAGTTGTTGTAATGCAATGATAATTGCAATACCTAATGTGAATCCTTCGATTACATAGTGCGGTACCCGATTGATTAATTGACCAAGTTTAAAAAGCCCCATCAAAATAACCATTACACCTGCAATTACGCCAAGTGCAGGAACAGCACCAAGACCATACTTTTCGATTACTGGAATCAAAATAACTGTCATGGCACCAGTTGGGCCACTCACTTGTAATCTGGAGCCTCCGAAGAGCGCAGCAACCAGCCCTGCGATAATGGCGGTTGATATTCCAGCTGCCGCGCTCATGCCAGAAGTAATTCCAAATCCGATAGCTAGCGGTAAGGCCACTATTGCAACTGTTATGCCTGCCACAAAATCTTGAAGTAATTCTCTTTTATTTGTTGGGAAATCACTTCTATTAGGCAGGCGCATGCGGGAACTTTACCTTTTCTCAGGAACTAGTGTCATGATTGAAACATGAGAATTACCAGACGTACTCTCTTAAAAGGTTCGGCACTGTCAGTTATTGTGGCACCATTTTCAAAATTCGATTCTTTCGCAGGGCAATCTTTAATTGAGCCAAAACGGATTAAGAGCGTTAAAGGTGTATTAAACGTAACTCTTGAAGCAAAAGAGACTATGTTGCCATTTGAAGGGTCAAAACGATGGGCACTAACTTATAACGGAACATTCCCGGGACCAACGCTTGTAGCAAAACCTGGTGATGTTATTAATGTAGTTCTTAAGAATTCAACCAATCAGATGACAAATTTACATACTCATGGACCGCATGTATCCCCTAGTGGAAATTCTGATAATCCGTTTATTATGGTTGAACCTGGAAAATCCTTTAAATACCAATTTAAAATTCCAAAGAATCAAGAACCAGGAACATTCTGGTATCACCCACATCATCACGAATTTGTTGCAAAGCAGTTATCTGCTGGCCTAACTGGCGCAATCATTATTGAAGGTGAAAGCGATAAATTATTAAGTAAAACAACAGATCGCACTTTGCTTTTCGCAGATCCTCGAATTGGCACAACTGATGCAGTTATGAAGACCAGCATGATGGATCAGATGCATGGAAGAACCGGCGATTACCTACTTATAAACGGTCAACTAAAGCCAACTATCAATGCTAAAAAAGGCATTACAGAAAGATGGCGATTGGTTAATGCTTCTCCGAGTCTCTTCTTGAATCTCACATTAGAGAATGGAACTTTTACAGTTATTGGAACGGATGGTGGACGTACAAAACCTTACGAAGTTTCTAAATTGTCGATAACTCCGGGCCAACGTTATGAAGTCTTAGTAAATACAACAAAGTCTGGTGTTGTTAAAATTCTTAATGGTGGTTCTGTAGTTGGATATCTAAATTCTGGTGCAATTAGAGCAACAGCCCCTGCAATTACATCTGTGCCAACTTTGATTGCAAGTAAAGAACGTAAAATTGCAATCGAACAAGGTGGCGGTGGAATGATGGGCGGAATGAGTTTCACCTTTAATGGTGAGACTTTTAATCCCAATAAAGTCAATCAAACTGTAAAACTGAACAGCGTCGAAGATTGGGTTATTACAAATACATCACACATGGTTCACCCTTTCCATATTCATGCTTGGGCATTTCAAGTTATTGATCGTGGCGATGGAAAACCAGACCCTGGTTGGAAAGATACTGTTGCCATACCTGTTGGATCAAAGGTTCGAATCAGAATTAATTTTGAAGATTTTGGTGGCAAAAGCGTTTATCACTGCCACATTTTGGATCACGAAGATACTGGAATGATGGGAATAGTTGAGGTTAAATAATGGAAATCAAAATTGATGGCATGAGCTGCGGACATTGCGAAGGTCGCGTCAAGCAAGAGTTTGAAAAGGTTGGTGCAGTTGTTGAATCTGTTTCAGCAGACGATGCGAAAGCAATCGTCAGTGGAGTTGATGAAGCGAGTGCCAGAAGCGCAGTAATTGCAGCTGGTTATAAAGTCGTCAGTATTAGTTAACGAATGCTGCGAAGTACGGCAGTTACTTTGCCTAATATTTCACAATCATCACCATTTATAGGTGCGTAATCTGGATTTGCAGGCAACAACCAAATATGGCCATCTTTACGCGAGAATGTTTTTACAGTCGCTTCTCCGTCAATCATCGCTGCAACGATTTCGCCCTTTTCACAAGTTTTCTGTGAACGGATTACTACATAATCACCATCGCAGATTGCAGCATCGATCATTGAATCTCCGACAACTTTCAACATAAAAAGTTCGCCGCTTCCGACTATTGATTCAGGAAGTGGAAAAGTCTCTTCGATGTGCTGTTCGGCCAAAATTGGTCCACCGGCTGCAATTCGTCCGACCAATGGAATTTGGCGCGAGCGATCTGCGATGACATTTGAATCGCCATCGACTACTTCAATGGCTCGACCCAGACTGCCGTCTCGGCGGATAAAGCCTGCTTCTTCGAGAGCCTTTAACTGATACTGGACCGAAGCCGAACTAGATAACCCTGCCGCTTCTCCGATTTCGCGGACTGATGGTGGGTAGCCATTGTTCTGGATGCCCTCTTGAATAGCGGTGAGAATCTTTACCTGGCGGGCTGATAATCCGGATGGGTCCTTAGGGGAAACTCTGCTCATGGCTTAAGGGTCGCATGCCTGGTGAAAAAAATCAAACATATGTTCGAAAATTTCTTGACCTATGTCGGTGGGGTGCTTTATGGTTCTCTTATTCGAACAGGTGTTCGATAAACCTTCCCCAAGGTTTCGCGTAAGCAGGAGCAAGAGACCATGAGACAAATCCGTCAAGCAAAAAGAAGCCGCAGAGCAAATATCCGCCTTGCCCGCTTCCTTGTGGTCCTCTCCCTTACCACCGTCTTCGGTGCAGGCTTCGCGATGCAGGCAGGCGCTGGATCGAAAGATGTTCCAACTAAAGCGGATTCATTTGTGACAGTAACTGTTGCGCCAGGCGAGACCATCTGGTCGGTTGCAAAGGCGCTAAACGACAACGGCGATGTACGCGAACTCGTTGATCAGATTATTAAAGTAAACGGTCTTGCATCAAGTGATCTTGCAGCAGGTAGCAAGATCCGCGTTCCGCTTAATTAAAAATTTAAATTAATTTTCGCGTTCGCGTCTTAAAACTGTTGCGTGGTAAATCGCTACTACTCCACCGCCAACTAATATTCCAGCTGGCGTTGCAACTGCTATTCGATCAAAGCCGCCAACTAATAAAGCTCTAAATACGTTATAGCTAACCCAGACAGATCCACCAATACATGCAATTGTCGGAATACCCGTTGCTGCATATAAGAAGATTCGACGTGCAGGTGAATGATGTTCGCCTTCGAAATCAATTGAGATTGCAAATTGGCAATGGCGCCAATTTCTAACCCATGATAGGCCTGTTGTAATCAAAATAGCGATTCCAAAGAGGATTGCATCTGTATCTGTCTTATCTAGCAGACCTGCAACTACTGCACCGATTCCAATTGCAATACCAAATACACCACCAGCGGTAATCAAATACTGAAATGAACGCGTGATGTCATCTCTTTCGAAATCAGCTACCAATCTGCGGAAGAAGAGAATAATTGGGATTAAGACAATCACTGCGCCAATCTGAGATGGCACCTCTTCAAAGAAAGATACGCGATCTTGGTATCTAGTATCGAAGTTCCAAGCTAGGAATTGATGGATTGCAAAAGTTGCGGCAATGGTTGCAAAAAGAATTGGCACGGCCATACCCGCAAAGGTGCGGTAAATACGAGCCTCTAGCTCAGTTGAATGGTGATTGAAATTCTGCCAATAATAGATTGCAGTTGGTGCACTTATTGCAAAGAGAATAATGCCTTCCTGAAATTGCAATGTGCCAATATTTAAATCGGTTGCTTTTGATAGACCGTAATCAATCAAATTAACCAATGAAATCCCGCCGCCAACTAGACCTACAAACCAGCCAATGAAGCGATGGATATTTGCGATTATTGATTGATGCAATTTAATTAACTGGAGATGAATTACCCAAACTGCAAATGCCACCAGGGATTGAGCAAGTGCTCGTGGTTGGTACTCCCCTCCTGCTAACCATTCGAGTGCACTTGATAGCGGGATAAACCAAATTAATAATGAAAGAGTCGAACCAGCAAGAAGATAGATCTGCCATGCTGGTTCTTGGCTTGCTCCTAAATCTTTGGTGAAATCTTTCTTAATCCATCGAGAAATAATTGCAATGACGGGAATACCAATAAATACAAAAGATAACCATCTTGCTGCACTTAATTTGTCATCATATGAACTAGATTGATTATCGATTAACAGTGTTAGTAACCCTGCCAGACCTAGACAGGTAATTACCACTGAAATTAACAACGCCAGGTACTTCATTAAGTCTCTAATCATCGTCAGGCCATGTGCGCCTTGACTCTTCTCTACAGTTGCTTTGATTCCGATAAATGCGAAATAAAGAATCGCGCCTTGTAAAAGAAGCATTGGAATTGCGAAGAACATGTGCTAATTCTTTACATAAAGAGAGATAAAGTCATCAGCTTTCATAGTCAAAATTCGTTCAAAGTCGAGTGTTGCCTCTTCTATTCGAGCAACTTGAGCGTCATCAAAGATACGACGCAGATTGGTCTTGTATTTATCTACTAACAGCGGTAGACCTTCATCACGACGGCGCTTATGCCCTACTGGATACTCCACCACAATCTCTTCTGTCTTTGATCCATCATTGAATTCAATGGTCATCGCATTAGCAATCGAACGCTTCTCTGGATCGTGATAATCAGCAGTGAACTGAGTATCTTCAACGCAAAGAATCTTTTCGCGAAGTGCGTCAATGCGTGGATCCGCTGCAATCTCATCTTCATAATCTTTAGCCGTTAAGCGACCAAAAATAAGAGGAACTGCAACCATGTACTGCACACAGTGATCACGATCTGCTGGATTATTTAGCGGACCCTTCTTGTCGATGATTCGAACACAGGCTTCGTGGGTGCGGATAGTAACTTTCTTGATGTCATCGCTTGTCTTGCCATTTGCCTTCATCCAGTTATGAAGAGTGAAAGCTGCTTCGCAAGCGGTCTGTGAATGGAATTCAGCAGGGTAAGAGATCTTGAATAAGACGTTCTCCATTACATATGAACCATATGGACGTTGAAATTTAAAGTGATTACCTTTAAATGAAACGTCATAGAAGCCCCAAGTCTTTGCAGTCAGCACAGATGGAATACCCATCTCCCCTGTCTTTGCAATTAGCGCAAGGCGAACTGCGCGTGATGTTGCATCTCCTGCTGCCCATGATTTACGGGAACCTGCATTTGGATAATGGCGATAGGTGCGTAGTGATTGGCCATCTACCCATGCGAGAGAAACAGCATTAAGAGTTTCATCGCGAGTTAAACCCATCATCTGGCAAATAACTGCAGTTGATGCCACCTTTACCAAAATAACGTGATCTAAACCGACTTTGTTAAATGAATTTTCTAGTGCGATACAGCCTTGAATTTCGTGGGCTTTAATCATTGCAGTTAATACATCTTTAACTGTTAACTGCTTCTGACCTGAGCGATTTAGCCAATCTGCAACCGCAAGGATTCCACCTAAGTTATCACTTGGGTGTCCCCACTCTGCTGCAAGCCATGTGTCATTGAAATCTAACCAACGAATAGCGCACCCAATATTAAAAGCACCTTGCACAACATCCAATTCATAATTTGTTCCAGGTACGCGTACACCGTTTTCAACTTTTGTTCCTGGAACAAGTGGGCCAAGGAGTTTGGTGCAAGCTTGATATTCAAGCGACTCTAATCCGCAACCGATTGTGTCTAACAATCCAGACCATGCAGTTTTGTAAGCAAGTTCTGACTTCACTTCATAGTTCAACGCATAATCGACAATATCAACTATCTCTTTGTAGAATTGTTGGTTGGACTTCTGGATGTGTTATGACACTTATCGCTCCTCTAGTTTCTTTAACTTTAAATCTTC
>CAZMDJ010000035.1:0-11698 GCA_964565165.1 uncultured Actinomycetes bacterium
ATCATCTATTGGTACTGGAATCGTTAAAGTCTTTGATTTATCAGTAGGAACAACTGGTTGGTCTGCAAAGCGATTAGCAGCAGCTGGACGCTCTTTTAAAGAGATTCATACTCATCCAAATTCACATGCCACTTACTATCCAGGCGCAGTGCAATTTTCAATGAAGCTGATATTTGATCCTAAAACTGGCGAAATTCTTGGCGCGCAAGGCATAGGCCGAGATGGCGTTGATAAACGAATCGATGTAATCGCAACAGCGATGCGCGGTGGAATTACCGCGCCAGAACTTGCAGACCTAGAACTTGCATATGCACCTCCTTACGGATCCGCAAAAGATGCCGTCAACATGATGGGATATGTTGCAGAGAATGTAATTAGCGGCATCTCTGAAATAGCTCAGTGGAGCGAATTGGATAAGTACAAATCCGAAGGTTATGCCTTTGTTGATGTGCGAACTGCTAGCGAATTCGCAAATGGCACAATTCCGGGATCAATCAATATTCCAGTTGATGAGATGCGCGAACGTCATAATGAAATTGGAAACAAGAAGGTAATCGTTAACTGCCAAGTTGGCCAACGTGGACATGTTGCAACAATGTTGCTTCGATCCCTTGGATACGATGCTAAGAATTAAGATGGCGGATATTTAACTTGGATCAACTCACCAGCTGGAGGAAAATAATGTGCTCAAGAACCACCTGTCGTAATTGCAAGAAACCAACTTGGTCAGGTTGCGGCAATCACATTGAGATCGCTTTGAAAGGTGTTCCAAAGAGCGAACGTTGCAAATGCACAAAGGCAGATTTGGCAGCAGCAAAAGCAGCTAAAGGCGGGCTTTTCTCAAAGTTATTCGGTCGCTAACCAGCTTTTGTCGCACGCTTCAGGTTGAATAGGGGCGTGCTTAAGCGTCGCCCAATACCTGTAAATAACTTCAGGTTATCGTCGACGCAAGAGTTGGCCATCGCTCATCGCAATAAACCTCTGATTGTTACTGGCGGTCCTGGGTCTGGAAAGACCACAGTTTTAATTGAAGCAGCGATTGCGCGCATAAATGAAGGGCAGGATCCCAATTCGATTCTGTTATTAACTTTTGGTCGCGAACGCGCATCTGAAGTTCGTGATGCAATTGCGCTGCGAACTTCAGAAACAATGCTCGAACCACTTGCCCGAACTTTTCATGCGCTTGCGTATTCGATTTTAAAATCCGAAGGTCATAATCCGATTCTGCTTTCCGGACCCGAACAAGAAGGTTGGATTCGTCAATTAGTTGATGGTGTTGATTGGCCAGCTGAGTTAAAGCCTGCGCTGCATACTCGCGGATTTGTTCGCGAACTTCGCGATCTAATGTTGCGTGCGACCGAACGTGGTTGGACTCCAGAAGATCTCGAAGCAAATGGCAAGAAATACCAAGAAGAGTTCTGGGTAGCGGCAAGTAAATTCTGGAAGAGTTATATCGGAACTTTGATTCTGGTTGATGCTGATCATGGTGAACCTAAAGAACGCTTAGATTCTGCGCAATTAATTTGGCGCGCAGCAAATGCAACTCGCACTGCTTTCAAAAATCAATTTAAAACAATTCTGATTGATGAATTCCAAGAGAGCGATAAAGCGCAACGCGCGCTACTAACCAATATCGCAACAGATGATCTGGTTATCGCACTAGACCCATTTAGCACGGTGGGCAGATTCCGCGGCGCAGATCCGGATGGTTTACAGGAGGCACTCGCTCCTTACCAATCAAAGGGCGATGTACTTCACCTCTCTGAAAATTTCCGTGCCAGTTCAGCGATTCATCTATTCCTAGAAAAGGTCGCTGGTGAGTTTCCGAAGGCGCCAGAAATCCAGAGTTCTAGCGCTGAAACTGCAGGTTCTGTGGTGGCAGAGTGCTTTATCGATGGCGCTAATGAGGCAGCATTTATCGCAGATAAATTGCAGCGCGCACATCTAGAGGGCGGACTTAAATGGTCTGAGATGGCGGTAATTTTCCGTTCTCCTGCACAGAGTGGCGCAGTTCGTAGCGCGTTGATGCGTTATTCAATTCCGGTAGCGGGGGAATTGCAAGTACTTTCCGAAAACGCATCGATTGCGCCATTTTTACTAATGGCAGAAGCTGCAATCACTGGCAAAGTTGATTTAATGACCGCAGAGATTTTATTGACTTCTGAATTTGGTGGCGCAGATTCAATTTCGCTTCGCCGCATTCGCCGTGAACTAGTAGCAAAATACTCAAGCTCTTCTGGTCTTACTGGCACAGAGTTAATCTGCAAAGCAATTACTGACGGCCAATTTGAAATCGCAAGTGGCCAATCGTTAATGCGTATTCATGAACTATTTGATATCGCCGAACGAACTGCAAAGAAGAAAGCTTCACAACCTGAAGATTTACTTTGGGCTATTTGGTCAAATGCGAAGACCGAAGATAACGAACTGGTCAGCGATGCTTGGCGTAATCGTGCGCTTAAAGGTGGAGTCCGCGGAGCAAACGCAGATCGCGATTTAGATGCGATGTTGCAACTATTCGAATCAGCGCGACGATTCGGTCAGAGATTTAGGTATGCCAACTTATTAGATTTCTTTAAAGATATCCGTAAATCAGAGATCGCTGGCGACGTTATTACCGCTAAAGGCCAACGTCCAGATGTCGTCGAACTTTTAACCCCGTTCTCTGCAAAAGGTCGCCAGTGGAAACTAGTTGTAGTGGCTGGAGTTCAAGAAGGAATCTGGCCGAACTTACGAATTCGTGGATCGCTCTTAGGTTCAGAGCGATTGGCTGAACGCGATCGTAATCCGGATTTAGCGGCTATTGAATTGGAGTTAGTGGCAAAAGCAGCGGTTTCTATCGACGAATTACGCTTATTTTATGCCGCTATTTCGCGTGCCAGCCAAGATTTAATTATCACCGCAGTGGATCGTGAAGAAGATCAGCCATCTACTTACTTTGATTTAGCTTACGAATTCTGTAATCCTGATTTAGAAGTTGAAGCAAAGCGAACCATTAATAAAGCAAACAACTTACTCAGCACTGCAAATGTGGTCTCTAAGTTAAGACGTGATCTTTTGGTAAATGGGTCAAAAGATGCAGCCGCAACTCTTAAAGCGCTATCTGGCGCCGGAGTAGCGGGAGCGGATCCAAGTGATTGGTATGGCATAAAACCAATTTCATCTGATGCCCCAGCTATTCCAGCAGATGCAGATGTCCGAGTCTCTCCAAGTGGCGTTGAGAAATTTGATGAATGTCAGCTCCGTTGGTTCCTAGAAACCCATGGCGGACAAGATGGCAATACCACTGCGCAATTAATCGGAACCGTGATTCATAAGTTTGCCGAATTAGCAGAAGCAGGCGAAACCAATTTAGATTCGCAGATTGAACTTTTAACCGCCAACTGGAAACTAGTTGATCCAGAGACTGGTTGGATTTCACGCACCTCAATGGGGCGTGCGGTATTAATGCTCAAGCGTTTTTATAAGTACCGCGAATCAATGGCGGGCAAGCGCACCTTTAAAGAATCCGAAGCAGAATATAAATTTAATATCGGTCGCGCATTTATCTCATGCAAGATTGACCGCATCGAAAGCACAGTCGATGGCAAGTTATACATAGTTGATTTCAAAACCGGTAGGAGCGCGATTTCAGTTGAAGATGCTAAAACCGATGCGCAGATGCAGATCTATCAGTATGCAGTCGGCCCAGATGCAGCAGGTGCTTCACTTGTTTATTTAGATCATAACTTAAAGGGCAATAAGACTCGCGATCAACAACCGATTGATCGCAAAGCGGTGGAAGAGCGCATTGAAAAGACCGCAGTTTTGATGGGTGGAGCCCGTTATTTAGCGGTAAAAAACAGCAATTGTCAGTTCTGTAATGTGTCAGCATCCTGCCCAATTCAGATAGAGGGGCGTGGACTTTATGAGTAATTCAAAGATCAGCGCGCTTGATATCGCAAAGGTAACTGGCAAAGAACCTACAAAAGAGCAGAGCACGATTATTGAATCTCCGCTGCAACCAGCGGTAGTGATCGCAGGTGCCGGTTCGGGTAAGACCGAAACCATGGCGACGCGTGTTTTATGGTTAGTTGCAAATGGCCATGCAAAACCTGAAGAGATTCTGGGACTTACCTTTACTCGCAAAGCTGCTGCAGAACTTAAGAAGCGTATTAAAGATCGTTTAAAGCAGTTACGTAAAGCTGGATTGATTGATAAGAACATGTCAATCGAAGTTCCGGTAATGACTTACCACTCGTATGCCGGAAATATTCTGCGCGAATATGGACTTCGTTTAGGTATTGATACCGACTCTGAATTAATCGGAGAAGCAGTGGTCTGGCAGCAGGCGGCAAAGGTGCTTAAGAGCTGGGATGACGAAGAGTTCGAATACGAAGGCGCATTTAAGACTCTTGTTAAGGATTTGCTTGGTCTTACTAAGAGCGCAATGGAACATGGCGTCACCGAAGATCAGATAATCGCTGAGACCGAAAAGGTTCTTAAGCGAATCGAAGAGATTCCATCTGATAAAGATGTAGATAAAGTGCGTTTGGTTTTAAAGCAGCGTATTAAATTACTTGAGATTTCTAAGAAGCTTCGCGCAGAGCGAATCGCAAGCGGACAACTTTCATTCGATGATCAGATGTTCTACGCCTCACAATTGGCGCAAGAAGTCGAAAAGGTGGGCGAACTCGAACGCGCTAAATATCGCGTAGTTCTTCTTGATGAATATCAAGATACATCGCAATCACAGGTGCGAATGTTGGCGGCGCTATTTAATAATGGCCACCCAGTAATGGCAGTTGGCGATCCCTACCAAGCTATCTACGGATGGCGCGGTGCTGCGATCGGCACAATCAAGAACTTCCATAACTCATTTGGCAGCGAAAATAGCGCGGAATATACGCTTTCCACCACTTTCCGTAACGATGTTGCGATCCTCGATTTAGCCAATCAAGTAGGCAAAGTTGTTGGCGATCAGATTGATTTGAAAGTTAAAGCACTTGAAGCAAGTGCCAAAGCCGGTCCAGGTGAAGTTATTCGCGATATCTATGAGAACGTTGAATTCGAAGCCGCTGGTATCGCAGAGCGTATTGAGAAGTTATGGGATATAAAGGGTAGTAACGAAACATTTGCAGTCTTGGTACGCAACCGAAAACAGATTCCTGAAATCGGAAAAGCGCTACGTGCTTTAGATCTGCCTGTTGAAGTGCTTGGTATCGGTGGTTTGATGCAGGTTCCAGAAGTAACCGATGTTTTCACGCTACTTAAATTATTAGTTGATGCCGAAGCCGGATCAGCTTTGATGCGCCATTTAACAAGTCCGCGCTTAGCTATCGGTGTGCAGGATATTGCAGCGCTCGGTCGTTACAAGCGTAAGCGCGATAGTAGAAACGGAACAGATAAAGATTTAATCACCGCGATGGCGACCGAAGTACTTGAAACCGCAGAAGCTGATGACAGCGCAGGCGGTTCCTTAATCGAAGCATTAGATGAGATTGATTCTGCGGATCGAAATGAATTCTCAGAAGTTGGCTACAAACGATTGCTTCAATTCTCAAAGGATCTCCGCCGTTTACACGGGCGTGCAAGTGGTTCGCTTTCGGATTTGATTTATGAAATCGAAGAGTACCTTGGTTTATCTGTCGAACTATTGGTACGCGATGGCGGATCAAATGGTCGTCGCCATTTAGATAGATTCAATGAAGAAGCGGCAAAGTTCTCGGCAAGCAATGGTTCAATTGCAGACTTTGTCCGTTGGTTAGATGCAACTATCGATCATGAACGTGGCCTTGAATCTGGAGCACCTGAAGTTCATAGCGATGTCATTCAATTGTTAACAATTCATATGTCTAAAGGCGCCGAATGGGATCACGTAGTAATCCCCGGAATCGTTGAAAAACAATTCCCAAAGGCCTATCCGCAGAGCACCATCTCTTGGCTTCATAACGAAGCTGAGATTCCATTTGGGCTACGCGGAGATGCATCAGAATTCCCAGATTTAGATCTTTCAAAGTTAAAAGATGCCAAGAGCGCTGCGGCAGAGTTTAAGGATTTCAAAGATCAATGCGCAGCTTTCCGCCGCGAAGAAGAGTGGCGCCTGGCTTATGTTGCCGTGACTCGTGCAAAGCGCACCCTTCACTGCACCATGTCATATTGGGATTCACGTACCAATATTGATGAAGCAAGCGATGTATTTAAATTCATCTGCAATTTCCTAAATGTTGATAGTGACATTACCTCTGATCAAATTCCAGATAGCAATCCACTCTTAGAACGCGAAGTTTCTGAACTCTGGCCGGTACCAAATTCCAGATTAGAGAAGTTGGCAAAGGCAGCAGATATTTATCAGCAAGTCTCTGCGAAAGTTAATGATGCTGATGCGGGGCTATTGATTAAGCAGATTGAAGATCGCCGCACCGCCACAGATATTTTCTTGCCACCGCGTTTATCTGTATCAACTTTGATTGCACTTCGTGAAGATCCGGAGGCGCTGGCAAATGCGATCCGCCGCCCAATGCCATTCCTACAAGATCAATTTGCTCGTCGCGGAACTGATTTCCATAATTGGGTGGAAGGTTACTTGAAGTCCGAAACTCTATTTGATGATGACGATTTAGATTTCTTCGATCCAATCGAAGAAGATGGCAAGCTAGAAGATTTGAAATCAAAGTGGCTTGATAGTGAATGGGCCAAGAAGACACCAGTCCGATTAGAAGTTCCTTTTGAAACGGTTCTTGCTGGCGTATTGATTCGCGGACGTATCGATGCGGTTTACAAAACCGAAATTGGATATGAAGTTGTTGATTGGAAAACCGGCTCTAAGAAGTTAGGCGAATCTGCCGCAATTCAGTTGGCGATGTATCGATTAGCTTGGGCGAAGATTGCTGGGGTCGATGTTGAAACGGTAAGCGCCTGCTTCCACTATGTCCCAACTGGCCAAGATGACCGCCGTAGCGATCTACTCACCGAAGCGCAGTTAGTGGAGTTACTCGAAAAGCACTAACCTGCGCTTGTTATGAACCGCGCCGGCAGAGATAAAGCAGCTCAATTCTGGGCGCCTGGCAGCCAAGTAATTCAAGTTTGGCAGGGCCATTTACTAGCTACCGATGGTGCACTTCTACTCAAAAGCCCATCCGATTTCGCTGATGATGCTATCAAAATCTATTTAGGCGAAATTAACGGCACCCATTACTTCGCAGTCCATGAAGAGATCGCAGAAGGCAGCGGACAGACGCTCCGTGAAATTTCAGGTCTCTTATCTGAAACGCATTTAGAGATTGCAGTAACTGCGCTAGCTCTAATTAATTGGCACGAGACTCATCCGCGTTGTACGCGTTGCGGTAGCGAAACAGAGATCGATGCAAATGGTTGGGTGCGTCGATGCCCAGTTGATAATTCGCAACATTTTCCAAGAACCGATCCGGCGATCATTGTTGCAGTACAAGATCGAAACGGTCGTTTATGTTTAGGCCGCCAAGCTGTTTGGGTGGAAGGTCGTTACTCAAACTTTGCCGGCTTTGTCGAACCAGGTGAATCTTTAGAGGATGCTGTAATCCGAGAAGTTGAAGAAGAGAGCGGATTAATAGTTTCAGATATTAAATATCTTTCGTCTCAACCTTGGCCATTTCCAAATTCGATTATGTTGGCCTTTGAAGCATTTACAGATCAGCCAGAGATTGCAAAACCTGATGGCGAAGAGATTGTTGATCTTAAGTGGTTTAGTAAAGATGAACTTCGAAACGCAGTTGCTGATGGTTCTTTAAATTTGCCACCAGTGACAAGTGTTTCGCGCAAAATGATTGAGCGGTGGTTAAATGGCTAACGCTGATGAAATTCTTGCAGCTCTTGATGATGAACAACGAAAAGTTGCGTTAGCTACTCGCGGCCCAGTCTGTGTAATTGCAGGTGCTGGTACCGGTAAGACTCGTGCGATTACGCATCGAATTGCATATGCATCTGCAATCGGTGTTATGGATCCGCAGCGCGTTATGGCGATTACCTTCACTGCACGTGCCGCAGGTGAGATGCGTTCACGACTTCGAATGCTTGGATTTCCTGGCGTAAATGCCCGAACCATCCACTCGGCAGCGCTCAAGCAGCTGCTCTACTTCTGGCCAACCGTCTTTGGCGGCCAGAGTCCAGAACTCTTAACTTCAAAAACCCCCTTTATTAACGCTGCAGTTGAGCGTGCGGGGATCAAATTACCGGCCAATAACCGTGAAGCGCTCCGCGATATCGCCACCGAAATCGAATGGGCGAAGGTCAATCAGATTGCGCCAGAAGATTTCCTTGCAACGCAACGCAAGGTACGTTGCCGCGTAAATATCGATGACATCGCCAAGACTTACGCAGCTTATGAAACATTAAAGAAGCAAGAGCGCACTTTAGATTTCGAAGATTTATTACTTCTCACAACGGCGATGATCGAAAACGAAGCGCAGGTACGCGAACGTATTCACGATCAATATCGTTATTTCACCGTAGATGAGTATCAGGATATTTCTCCGCTTCAGCAGCGATTGATTGATGCGTGGCTGGGATCTAGAAAAGAGATTTGTGTTGTCGGCGATCCAGCGCAGACTATTTATACATTTGCTGGTGCGACTCCAAGTTACCTACTTGGTTTTACCAATCGTTTTCCAGAAGCGGAAGTAATTCGTCTATCAAATGGTTACCGTTCGACACCAGAAATTCTCTTTACCGCTAATGCGCTGTTACGTAGCAACCGTATGGGCCACGAACTTGCGCCAGTTAATGATCATGGCAATCAGCCAGTATTAACTGAATATAAAACCGATGGTCAAGAAGCGGTTGGTGTAACAAACCAAATTACTGAACTTATTAGCCAGGGCGAACGACCAGAAAATATTGCAGTTCTAGCTCGCACCAATGCGCAGCTAGCAACTCTTCAGAAATCATTTAAAGAAGCTGGCCTTCCTTATCAAATTCGTACCAATGATCGATTCTTTGATCGCGCTGAGATTCGCGAATTTATCCGCGATATTCGCCAAGCATCTGTAATTCCAAACCCAGATGTCAGTTGGGTTGATGAACTTCGCGGACTTGCGCAGCCTTATTTAACTGGTGATGCGATGGATGGAATTGGAGCGCTTGTTCATTTAGCTCGCGAATTAGATAGCGATGATCGTTTCCAACCAAAAACACTCCGCAATTTCTTACAAGAACTTGAAGATCGCGCACAGCAGAACAATCCGCCGCAGATGCCTGTCACAACTCTGGCCACACTTCACGCTGCAAAGGGCTTGGAATGGGATCGAGTATTTTTAATTGGTATCGGCGAGGGCTATCTGCCATACCCAGATGCGCCTGAAGATGAAGAATTACGCCTCTTTTACGTTGGAATCACCCGCGCCCGCGAGCATTTACATTTGAGTCACGGCGGGGTCCCAAGTCCATTTTTACGCTCAATAATTAATTAGCGATTAATTAGGTTGCGCCTTTTGCAACCGATGCTTTACCCTTTGCGTTCACCATTAGGAACCTATTGGTAAAAGTGAAAGGCGAAGTAATGTCAGTAAACATCATGACAATTGCTTCATCTGTCGCGCCTTCATTTAATTCAAATTACCCAACAACAACTTGGTCTGCCAAGCGTGCCTATGCACATTTTGGTAACGAGGCCCTTGGTGTTAATGGTTAATCCATAACAAAAGCCAATAGGCCTCAAATCCAAAAAGGATTTGGGGCTTTTTTCATTTATACAGAAAACAGAGAAGAGAAGGAAAGGTAAGGGAGAGAAAAATGTCAGTGCTATTCGGAGAGCTACTAGTTCCAGGTTGGAACGAAGAGCTGATTGGTTTGGAAGCAGTAACAGGGCAAGAGCTGAGTTTGCCGTGCCACAACGTAGATGCGGAGCTCTTCTTCAATGAAGACGATGATGTTGTAGCAGCGGCGAAATCACTCTGCGGTGCATGCCCAATGAAGGCAGCATGTTTAGAGGGTGCGCTATCACGCCAAGAACCATGCGGTGTTTGGGGTGGAGAGTTATTTAGCGAAGGTGAAGTAATTGAACGGAAGCGTAAAGCTGGACGTCCAAGACTTATTTCAATAAACGATGAAGTCGCTGCGTAATTTAATTACACCAGGAAGTTCGAGAACTGCCAAGGATCAGAGTCATACTCTTTTCCATTCCAGCCTTCGAAGAAATCTTTGCGATTATCAATTGGAGTCCAATCAGCAGGTGCTGAATGGAAACCGCCCCAGTACTTCTCTGCGTAAGCAAGTACTTCGCGCCAAGGCATATCGTCTGGCACCAAAATTCCCTTATCTGGGTTCTTAACTGCCCAGGCAACGGCAGCGAAAACTGCTGATGCAACCTGCACGGTTGTTGCAGATTGATTTGGAATCAATTTACGTGAATCGTGAATTGAAAGTAATGAACCGGTCCACCATGACTTATATGGGTGGCCCATTAGCAAGACGCCTAGGCGATCATTTCCATCGATGATTTCATCGTTCATGATTCGCTGATTCTCTGTTAAATCCCAATTGCGATGTTCTAATTCGCGAAGCGATGCAATCGCTGCATCTGTAGGGCAATATGCGTAATGAACTGTTGGACGATAGACAGCCTTATCGCCATCCCAAACAGTTAAATGATCTGGAATTGTGAATGCTTCGCCGTGACGGATAACCATTCCGGTGATTTCCATATCTGGAACCCATGAACGTACCCAAGTCTTTGCACCTGGTTGTGCAATTGCAATCTGAGTCTTAGGTCCTGACTTATGTTCATAAGCAAGCGGTGGAAGCTTCTTTTCGTGTGTGCCCCAACCAAGTTCTGCTGGTGCAACGCCTTCTTCGTAAAGACCTTCAACAGACCAAGTATTAACGAATTCGTTAAGTAGCTTTGGCTTATCTGAAACTTGAGTATCGCGCTCTGAAATATGAATTACTTTAACGGTTAGCGCTTGCGCCAACTTTGCATAATCTTCAGCAGCAAGTGCGCTCTTGATTGCATCTGTTGCAATGCCATCTTCGATGGTCTTATTTGCAATATCAACCAGCGCCTTCTTAACAAGGTGTGAAACTAATCCTGGATTTGCACCGTGTTCGACGATTGCGGTCTTACCTGGCTTATCCCACTTCGCCATCATTTCGCGCATTGCCATGTGGCGTACATAAAGTGTGCGCTCTAGTGGATGCTTATTGTTTCCACCCTCGTATGGATCCCATTGTTCGATAGAAGTGTTGAGGTACATGACATCGTGATCATGCGCCCAAGAAAGAATGGTGTTTGCATCGATGTTCCATGCAAGATCTAATAGGAAATCGCCCGCTGATAAATGCGAGCTTAGGAATGAATCTAAATTCTCTTTTGTAACTGTATCCTGAATATAAGTTGCACCTGCATCAAGTGCACCCTTAACTCGTGAACGATTGTCTCGTTGGTCCACGATCGTCATCTGTTTGGCATCTAATAAGTGTTCCAATAAAAGTGGAATTACACATTGCGCTACTGAACCTGCGCCCAAAACAAGGATTCGACCTTGGAAACGATCAGACAATTAGACCTCTTTACTCGGCTTCTCGACAATTTCGCCGTGCGGCGAGAAGTTTAAGACCCACCAGCCCAGACTCCAACTTGGCCTCTCTTCGCCTGATACATCGCGGTATCGGCTCGGCTCATCAAGTCCGAATTACGATCATTTGAAACGCAGCCGATGCTTACATCCACGCTAATCGCAGCGCC
>CAZMDJ010000036.1:0-11576 GCA_964565165.1 uncultured Actinomycetes bacterium
GCCGCCAAGTTCTTCAATTCCAACTTCTACCCCGGTAACAGACTTAATAACATCTGGACCGGTAATGAACATGTATGACATTTCATTAACCATAACAGTGAAATCTGTAAGTGCAGGCGAATAAGCAGCGCCACCAGCACATGGACCTAAGATCAAAGAAATCTGGGGGATTACACCAGATGAACGTGTATTTAATCTGAAGATGTGGCCGTAACCGCCAAGCGCTTGAACACCTTCTTGAATACGCGCTCCGCCTGAATCGTTAATACCTATTAGAGGCACACCATTCTTAAGTGCGAATTCCATGATCTTACGAATCTTCTCAGCCATAACTTCGCCAAGTGATCCACCGAAGATTGTGAAGTCTTGTGAATAAACCGCGACGCTTCGGCCATCAATAGTTCCGAAACCAATTACTACGCCATCGCCATAAGGACGATTCTTTTCCATGCCGAATAAATAGGAACGATGACGAGCAAACTCGTCCATCTCTTGGAAAGAACCTTCATCTAATAGAAGAGCGATACGTTCGCGAGCAGTTAGCTTTCCTTTTGCATGCTGCTTAGTGATTGCAGTTTCACCAGCTGCATGGACCGCTTCATCAAGTCTCGCGCGTAAATCTTCAATCTTGCCGGCTGTAGTTTTCAGATTCTTGCTCATGGGCTTACCGTACCTGCTGTGGGTATCGAAGGTCTAAAAGTCGAAGCGATAAATTCAAAAGTTTCGCAGTACTGGTCAGTAAGCGTGACGGAGGAAACTGCCTCTACCCAGATTGATTTAACTGATAATTTCCAACCCGGAAAAGTTTTAGTCGCGGAATTCCAGAGCGCAGGACGTGGCAGATTAGATCGTAAATTCGAAGTTCCACCTCGCAAGGGACTTACATTCTCTTTCTGCATCGCAGCTGAAAAGGATTTCGGATGGATTCCATTAATTACCGGTTTAGCTGTTTCACGTGCAATCAATAAATATTTAGGAAATGATTTAGTAAATATTAAATGGCCTAACGATCTCTATATTGACGGAAAAAAGTTGGCTGGAATTCTTAGCGAAAAAGTTGGCGATGGCGCAGTTGTCGGAGTCGGTATAAATATTTTTCAAACTCAAGGCGAGCTTCCAATTGAAAATGCAATCTCTCTATCAATGGTTTCCGATGTCGAACGTTCAGACTTATTGATTCAAGTTTTAAATGAACTAGGGAGTGCGCTTTCAAATATTGAAGGTGAGAAGAATAAGTACCGCGAATCTTGCGCAACTATTGGCCAAAAAGTACGTGCCACGCTGCCAAGTGGAGAGACCATCGAAGATATTGCAATTGGAATATCAAATGATGGATCGCTCTTATTAAATACCCGCGAAATTAGTGTCGGAGATATTGTTCATTTAAGATAACCCGGTGAAGACATTCCCGCGCGTAGGTGTAATTGGTTCTGGCCAATTGGCACAGTTGACGCTAGCGCCGGCGGCAGCTCTTGGAATTGATTTCATCTCTCTGGCAAATTCAGCTGATGATTCTGCCGCGCAGAGTTCGCCACATGTAGTTGGCGATTATCGTGATTTAGAAACGGTTCGTAACTTTGTTAAGGGATGCGATGTAGTTACTTTCGAACATGAATTAATTCCGCTTTCAATCATTAAGACTCTTGAGAGCGAAGGCGTGAAATTCCTACCTTCATCAAGCTCTTTTCAATATTCACAAGATAAAGCTTTGATGCGCGAAAAATTGGCCCACCTTCCAAATCCAAAGTGGGAAGTTGTTACTTCGGCGCCAGATTGGAACTACCCAGCAATTGCGAAGGCAATTTCAGGTGGATATGACGGACGTGGAGTTTGGAAAGTTAATTCAAAGGCTGAGTTAGCGGAGCTTCTAAAAGAGGTGCCAAAACTTCTCCTTGAAGAGTTAATTGATTTTGATTTTGAAATTGCAGTAATGGTTGCAAGATCACCACACGGACAAGCATCTACTTGGGCTCCAACACGTACTGTGCAGCGCGATGGTATCTGTATCGAAACAGTTACACCTGTTCCAGAATTTAATGAGAAGCAATCAGAAGCCGCGCAGAGTTTGGCGTTACAGATTGCTGAAGAGATTAAATTGGTGGGTGTTATGGCAGTTGAAATGTTTGTTAAAGGCGATCAACTATTTATTAACGAATTAGCACTGCGTCCACATAATTCTGGACATTGGACAATCGAAGGTGCGATTACCAGCCAATTCGAACAACATCTCCGTGCGATTTTAGATTTGCCACTTGGCGATACCTCAATGGTTTCAAAGTGGGCAGTGATGGGAAATGTTCTTGGCGGAACAAAGACAGATATGTATCGTCCATACTTGCATCTAATGGCACGTATGCCTGCGCTTAAATTCCATCAATATCGTAAGGAAGTTCGCCCAGGTCGAAAGATTGGCCACGTAACTATTACCGGAGATAACCTCGTAGAATTACGCCAAGAAGTTGATCACGCACTTGCATATATGAGCGGAGAGATTGATGAGTGATGTAGCAATCATCATGGGTTCGGATTCTGATTGGCCGACCATGGAAGCCGCAGCAAATGTTTTAGATGATTTCGGAATTTCATATACTGCTGAAGTTGTTTCAGCTCACCGCATGCCAGAAGAAATGGCTGATTTTGCAAAGTCTGCAACTAAAAATGGTTACAAAGTAATTATCGCTGGCGCAGGTGGGGCAGCCCATCTACCAGGAATGGTTGCATCGCTTACTGCACTTCCAGTAATCGGAGTTCCAGTGCCGCTTGCAAACCTTGAAGGTATGGATTCATTACTATCAATAGTGCAGATGCCAGCTGGTATTCCAGTAGCAACAGTTGGAATTGGTAATGCAAAGAATGCTGGAATTTTGGCGGCACGTATCTTGGCCACCTCAGATAGCTCATTGCTTGTAAAAGTTGAGAACGCAATGCTTAAATTAAATGAAGAGGCAAAAGCAAAAGGCGCTGCACTTAAAGCCAAGCGCACTCAGAAGACTGGTTTTTAACGCATCTTATATTCGATAGCAGGGCAGCGATCCATAATTGCAAGTAGCCCTGCTGCTTCAGCCCTGGCAACTGCATCTTCATCAATAACATCTAACTGCAACCAAACTGCTTTCGCACCAATTGCAATTGCTTCATCTACAACTTTGCCAACTAACTTTGAATTAACAAAGCAATCAACAACATCTACTTGAAATGGAATTTCAGCAAGCGATTTGTAACCAGTCTCGCCATGAACTTCTTCAGCGCGTGGGTATACCGGAACAATCTTGTGACCTTTATCTTGAAGTAACTTTGAAACCCCAAATGCTGCACGTTCTGGATTATTACCCAGGCCAACAATGGCCCAAGTCTTCATTGCTAAGACTTGATCGATAGTTTTATCGTCGAAGCTCATGCACGACCGAGTGCGTGGAAATCCCAACCTGCGGCGCGCCACTTATCGCGATCTAGCATGTTGCGACCATCAAGAATCTTTGCTTGCTTAACCAACTTCTTAATAGCTGCAGGATCTAGCTCGCGATACTCCTTCCACTCAGTCAAGTGGAGGATTAAATCAGCGCCAGCAAGACAATCTTCAATCTTCTCTGCAAAGTTAAGTGCAGGAAAACGCTTACGTGCAGGTTCGATTCCCTTTGGATCGTGAATAGTTACATTTGCGCCAGCTGCATGAATTTGAGCCGCAATATCAAGTGCAGGGGAGTCGCGAACATCATCTGAATCGGGCTTAAATGTTGCGCCAAGAACTGCGATCTTAAATGATTTGAGATCTGGGCCGAGTTCTTTTTCGACCACATTAATAACGCGCTTACGAGCTCGTAAGTTAATTGCATCAATATCTTTCAAGAATTCAACAGCTTGAGATGCGCCAAGTTCCTCGGCACGCGCCATAAATGCACGGATATCTTTAGGTAAGCATCCACCACCAAAACCAATACCTGCTTGCAAAAAGCGGTTACCGATACGTGGGTCATAGCCAATTGCTTTAGCTAAAACTGTTACATCGCCACCAGTGGTTTCGCAGATCTCTGCCATCGCATTAATAAATGAAATCTTCGTTGCAAGGAATGAGTTTGCTGAAACTTTAACCAACTCTGCGGTTGGAAGATTTGCGCGAACCCAAGGGGTGCCCTCTTTTAAGTTAACTGCATAAACTTCTTTGAGAATCTCTTCTGCGCGATCAGAAGCAACGCCGATAACCAAACGATTTGGACGGAGAGTATCTTCAACTGCAAAACCTTCACGCAGAAACTCTGGGTTCCAAGCGAGCTCGGTATGTGCAGGAATGCTCTCTGAAAGTTCTTGTGCGGTACCAACCGGCACGGTTGATTTACCAACTAAAAGTGAACCTGGTTTTGCTACTGCAGCAACGGCTGCGAATGCGCTCTTTACATAAGTTAAATCTGCAGCAAGCCCATCTTTAATCTGTGGCGTACCTACGCAGATGAAGTGAACATCGCAATCTGCAATCTCTGAATATTCTGTTGTGAACTTTAACTTTCCACCATTTACATGTTTTGAAAGAAGTTCTGGAAGTTCTGGTTCGTAGAATGGAAGTTCTCCGCGAGAGAGCGCTTCAATCTTGGAAGCATCGTTATCAACGCCAACAACTTCTAGACCAAGTTCTGCCATGCAAGCAGCGTGGGTCGCACCAAGGTAACCAGTACCGATTACAGAGATTTTCATGCTGGGGAGTCTAATACTTAATACTTCCGCAGAGATTTTCACTTGCGGTAGATGTCTTAAATTTATCGATAACTGATGGAGAAGCTGAGGCTTTCTTAGTTGCCTTTGCAGAAGGCGATGCTTCATCTACAACTGGTTGATCGTTGCGAAGGCGATTAAATAGCTCTGGCGCCAAAGTTTCATGCCAAATAACTACCGAACCGACGCCATCGACATAACCATTTGATGTTCCAAGTGGAATTGTCATGGTTCGCATCTTGCCTGGTGAGAGGTTTCTAATCTGCTTAGCTAGATTAACAATGTCACCCTGATCAAGAGTCTCATCGGTCTTAACGGTCTTGAACACAGCTGAGATCAAACTCTTAACTTTAAATGGATTTAATAGAACGCCAGTGCTTGTCGCTTTACGGAACACCGCAGAAACGAACTGCTGCTGACGTTGCATACGCCCGATATCGCCAAGTCCATCAAAGTCACGAGTACGAACATACTTAAGCGCTTCAATACCGTTAAGGGTATGTACGCCGGCAGACATTACTAAGTGGCTCTTAGGATCGTTAATTGCAACTTTCGAGCAAACTTGAATTCCGCCGAGTGCATCAACTACATTCTTAAATCCTGCAAAGTTAACTTCTACATAGTGATCGATACGTAAGTTGGTCTTCTTCTCGATAGTTTGAATTAGAAGTGGTGCGCCGCCCCATGCAAATGCTGCGTTAATTTTTGATTGCAATTCAGGAACTTGAGACTTACCATCCATACCGATGTGAGCCGGAATTGTTACCAAGCTATCGCGAGGAATCGAAATCACAACAGCTCGATCACGAGACTTACTTATATGAACCAACATCATCGTGTCAGAACGTGCACCTGCCGCAGTCTTAGTTGTTCCAACTCGAAGTTGGCGAAGTTCTGCCGCACTTAAACCTTCACGAGTATCTGATCCCACAACTAAGTAAGTAACAGAACTTGATGCTTTCTCAGGACGATTAACTAGCGAATCGAAAACGCTAACGCGAGTAATTGCGCCACTGATTCGACCTAAACCAACCCATGCAAAAGTAGCGACGAGAACAATTCCAATCGATGTCCAAGTCAGCGCTTTTATGGCTTTAGGCGATTTCACGTGCGAAAGCCTACAAGAGAGGCACATACGCGATAGCGTTTCCCAGTTATGACCGAAGTGACGTCCAGCGCAGTCTCAGTAATCCTTCCGGTATTAAATGAAGAGCGCTATTTAGAAAAGTCTGTGAGCGCAATTTTGGCTCAGGATTACTCAGGAGAGATCGAAGTAATTCTCGCAATTGGACCTTCGAAAGATCGCACATTGGAAGTTGCGCAGAAGATTGTTCAAAGCGATTCAAGGGTAAAAATTGTCGAAAACCCAACTGGGCGCACTGCAGCCGGTTTAAATCTCGCAATTAAAAATTCTAGAAATCCAATAATTATTCGAGTTGATGGACATGCAAATATTGCCAAGGATTACATCTCAATTGCAGTTGATGTTTTAAATAAAACTGGCGCAGTAAATGTCGGTGGCATCATGGCGGCAGAGGGTCAAACAGAATTCGAACGTGCAGTGGCGCGAGCAATGCGTAGTCCGCTCGGGGTGGGTGCCGCAAAATTTCATACCGGTGGTGGAGCTGGAGAGGTAGATACTGTTTACCTTGGCGTATTTAAAAGGGAAGCGCTAGAAGCAATCGGCGGTTTTGATGAGCATTTCACTAGAGCTCAAGACTGGGAGATGAATTTCCGACTTCGACAAAATGGCGGAAAGATCTATTTCGACCCAAGGTTGCATGTGACCTACCGTCCGCGTCGAACATTAAACGCACTGGCAAAGCAGTACTTCGAATATGGTCGCTGGCGTCGCGTTGTCTCTCGCACTCATAAGGGGACAATCAATCTCCGTTATCTAGCTCCACCGTTTACAGTGGCTGGAACAGTAACTTCATTGATCGCTGGCATCTTTAATCCAATTCTCTTTATTCCAGCGGATATATATGGTGCATTCTTATTACTTGCATCAGCTGCGATTGGTGAGAGTATTAAAGAAAGAATTTACCTTCCATCAATCTTGTTTACGATGCACATGAGTTGGGGTATTGGTTTTATTACATCAAGTCGCCGACTTGTCAGGTAACCTTGTCCATATGAGCAGAGCGGTAGAGGTTTACGAACCATTTCGCGCCGGCCTGCCTCCACTTGGCAGATATTGGCGCTCGCTATGGGCTCGCCGTTCATTTATACGAGAGTATGCAAAATCAGAGCTACACGCTAGCCACTACGACTCAGTTTTCGGTCAACTCTGGTTAGTTCTCAATCCGCTACTTCTTTCAGCAATCTACTTTGTATTAATCAAGATCATTGCAGGTAGCGCAGATAGCACTCGTTACGCACATTTAACTGCCAGCCTCTTCCTCTTTTATTTAGTAAGCAATGCCATGAATAGCGGAACAAAATCAATTACCTCAAGTGAGAATTTGATTTTAAATACTGCATTTCCACGAATTGCACTTCCGCTTTCAACCACAATCGTTGCACTCTTTAAGTTCTTGCCAACAATCCCGGTTTTCCTAATTATTAAATTAGCGCTTGGTCTTCCTTTTGATTGGAAGATGCTCTGGGGAGCGGTAGTTGTTTTTATTGCACTGGTATTTGGTCTGGGTGTTGCAATTTTAATCTCTGCCGCAAACGTTTACGTGCGCGATATTTCAAATTTCTTACCTTACTTAAATCGCACACTTCTTTATATCTCACCAGTTCTCTTTGAAGCAGATAGCGTTAGCGATAAGTTGGCATTTTTAAAGAACATTAATCCATTCTTTCCAATTCTCGATACCTGGTCACGAGTGATGGTTCATAACGAGAGCTTGGCATGGGGCGAAGTTGGTAAAGCTTCAATTTGGGCTTTCGGAACATTCATAATTGGTACCTATTTATTCCTATCCCGTGAACGAGAGTTTGCCGTCCGTGTCTGATTTACATAACTCTGGAGATATTGCAGTCTCAGTTCAAAACTTGGGATTAATTTATAAAACCACAATTGATAAGAAGCTTTCGCTCTCAAATCGCATTAAACATTTAGGTCGCGGCACAAAGCAGACTCGAATTATCAATGCACTTGATGGCGTTAATTTAGATGTTGATTACGGCAGCGTTCTTGGCGTTGTTGGTGCAAATGGCGCGGGTAAATCAACCATGATGCGTGTAATCAGCGGAATTTTGCCTCCAACTTCTGGTCGCGTAGAGGTTTACGGAAAAGTTTCAACCTTGCTTGCACTTGGCGTTGGGTTTAATAAACAACTAACTGGCCGCCAGAATGTAATTCTGGGTGGACTCGCATCTGGACTTTCACGCGATGAGATCGAACATCACTTCGAAGAGATTGCCGATTTCGCTGAACTAGGCGAGGCGATTGATGCGCCAATGCGTACCTATTCTTCAGGAATGTATGCCCGTCTGGGATTTTCAGTTGCAGTTACGGTTAAGCCGGATATTTTGATTGTTGACGAAGCTTTAAGTACAGGCGATGCGCGCTTTAAAGAGAAGAGTTTGGCAAAGTTAAAAGAGCTACGCGGTGACAATCGTGCTCTAATTCTTGTAAGCCATGCGCTCGGAACAATCCGCGAAGTTTGTAATGATGTTGCATGGCTACATAAAGGCAAATTAATTCAACGCGGTAAGCCAGATGAAGTTGTAGATGCTTACCAAGATTTCCTTGCGGTCGGAAAGAGCGCAGTTGTTAATGAGGACGTTTAAAAGCGCAATCGCGCTCCTCTTAACATTTATTGCAATCTCACCAGCAAGCGCTGTAGAGAGTTTTACATTTACCGGTAGCGGCTTCGGCCATGGAGTAGGTCTCAGCCAAATTGGCGCGAAAGCCATGGCGGTTTCTGGCCAAAGCGCTGAAGATATTCTCAAGTATTACTACACCGGAGTCGTAGTTGAACCAGTTTCTGATTGGTATGACGTAAGAGTAAATATCGGCCACCAATTAACCAGTGCAACTATCCAATTAGTCAGCAATGCCGGAACTTTGCAAATCAATGATTATCTAATTACAGATAAACAGAGTGTTGCCACATTTAAATATTCAACTGCAGGCATAGTCACCACAATTAAGAAATCAAAAGTTTTAGTTGCATCGCTGCCTCCAAGTAACTCAATCAATATCAGGTGGAGCGGTACCAGATTTTTAGATGGCGCACCTGCAGTAATTGCTTTCAACCCAGGTAAATCTCAGCGCTATCAATATGGTGAGATGAATTTATTAGCGGTAGGAAAATATTTCGAAGCCACCAATTCTGTGCGCTTAAAAGATGAATATCTTTATGGAATTTCTGAAGTCTCATCATCTTGGCCAACTGAATCTTTGCGAGCACAAGCAATTGCAGCTAGAACTTATGCGATGTCGAAAGCTGGCATTTATCGACCAAGCTGTGATTGCGAACTTTATGGAACTATCCAAGATCAACTCTTCGTGGGAATTGCAAAGATCAATGAAGCTAAATATGGAGCTCTCTGGAAAGCTGCAGTTGATTCAACCAGCGTAGATGAAGAGAATGGGCTGACTATTACTTATATGGGTAACCCAATTAGCGCTTATTACTCCTCATCAAGTGGAGGCACGACCGAGAGCGCGCTTAATGCATTCGGCACAGGAGTGGATTACCTAATTCCAGTTGCTGATCCAGTCAGCCTTGATCCAAAGTTAAATCCAAATTACTCAACTTGGAAACGAACAGTTACACAAACTGTAGTTGCAAAAGCTTTTGGGCTAATCGATGTTCAGAAATTAACTATTAAAGATAAGCGAATTGAAGCAACCAGTCTTAACGGAACAAAGGTATCTCTAAGGTTAGAAACCTTTAGATCAAGAGCTGGTTTGCCCTCGCCGTTCTTTACTTTAGTTTGAATGTAAAACGGAATTTAATCCGCCCCAAGAACCAGTCTTAGAAACTACTTCTAGCGCACCTGTTTGTGAATTGCGACGGAACAATAAATTATCCCCACCACTTAGCACTGCTGCTTTAACAATCTGACCATCAGGCAGAGTTACCTTTGCTGCTGCGGTCACATATGTTCCGGCTTCCACCACGGAGTTATTTCCAAGTGAAATTCCTAATCCTGAATTTGCACCAAGCAGAGACTTTTCTCCGATTGAGATTACTTGCTTTCCACCACCAGATAAAGTTCCCATGATTGATGCGCCGCCACCGATATCGCTGCCATCTCCGACAACAACACCTGCAGAGATTCGTCCTTCAACCATTGATGTGCCAAGTGTTCCGGCATTGAAGTTAACGAAACCTTCGTGCATAACAGTTGTACCTGGCGCTAAGTGCGCACCTAAACGAACGCGATCTGCATCTGCGATACGTACACCGGATGGAATAACGTAATCAACCATTCTTGGAAATTTATCAACCGAATAAACAGTTACTTGGCCGAATTTTGCGCGAAGCTTTGCGCGAACCATTTCGAATCCTTCAATTTCGCAAGGACCAAAATTTGTCCAGACCACATTTGAAAGTAACCCAAAGATTCCATCAAGTGATTGGCCATGTGGCTTTACCAAACGATGCGAAAGTAAATGTAAGCGCAGATATGCATCTTTAGCATCCGCTGGAGCGACATCAGTATCAATCTGCACTGATACAACTTCGCGCTTAACTCCGCGAATCTCATCAACTCCAGCGAGCGCCTTTAACTCTGCTGATGGTTCGCCGCTTAGCGGAGCAAGTGTTGGATTCGGATACCAGACATCGAGCGTGGTTCCGCTTGAGGTGATGGTCGCAATACCGTGGCCTGATGCAATAGACATGTGCGCATATTAGTCTGTGCTGATGAAAGTTAGCGTCTTCTGTTCTTCCTCTCCAACAATTGACGAGAAACATATTCAATTAGCCTCAGATTTAGGGGCAGGTATTGCGGCTCGTAACTGGACCTTGGTTTCAGGCGGCGGAAAAATCTCAAGTATGGGTGCAGTTGCAAAGGCAGCTCGCGCAGGTGGCGCCCACACAATCGGTGTAATTCCAGATGCGCTAGTAAAGATTGAATTCGCAGATCATGACTCAGATCAATTACATGTTGTAAAAGATATGCGCGAACGTAAAGGTCTCATCGAAGAACTTTCAGATGCATTCGTGATTTTGCCTGGAGGAGCAGGAACTTTAGAAGAGTTATTCGAAATCTGGGTTGGACGTTTTCTTAAATTCCACAATAAACCGATTGTGATTCTTGATCCATTCGATTTGTATCAACCATTGATGCAATTAATTAATCATTTAGAAGCTGAGAATTTTGTTAAACCTGGAATGCAGGAATTAATTTTCTGGGCGCGCTCAGTTGATGAAGCGCTCAACCACATAGGCAGTAAGTAAACTTGTCCACTGTGGAGCAATCTTGGAGCGCTTGATAATCGAAGTCATTGAGTCGCTCCCTGAGGAGTACCAATTTGTGCTCCGTGCTCATTACATAGGTAATAAGAGCGCAGAAGAGATCGCCAATTTAATTGGAGTTCCGGCTGAATCTGTGGCGCGCATCATTAAAGCGGGGAAGGCAGCCCTCGCACGAGAGCTCGGTTTTTGATAGCCGATTTGTAGGTGCGCCACCCTTTACGAGATAATTACCTTCTTGAACTACGGAGGGTTTTAAATGGCAGCAATGAAGCCGCGCACCGGTGATGGTCCTATGGAAGTCACTAAGGAGGCTCGTAGTCTTGTAATGCGTATCCCTCTAGAAGGTGGCGGTCGTCTAGTTGTCGAACTAAACGGCGAAGAGGCAGCAAATCTAGGTAGCTGCTTACAGGCTGCAGTTCAGCTAATCAAGAAATAGCCATTCAGGTATAACTTTAACGCGCATGATAAATTTTACCCCCGAAAAAA
>CAZMDJ010000037.1:0-11378 GCA_964565165.1 uncultured Actinomycetes bacterium
AGAAGGCGCAGAAAGTGAGTAAAGCAAAAGCTCTGAAGGAAAGTTAAGTGCGACGTTAAGGTCTGGGTGAGTCAGGCCTTTTGCGTACTCAGCTTTCTAGCCTTCTGCACCTAACTGATTTTTAGCTTGAAAACTATAGCTTGGCAGTTTCGAACGAGCGATCGTGGCGATCGATAACCAACATTGTGTGATTCGGAATGTTGTGCCATCCATCCTGCGGCCATCCACTCGACGCAACAACAATCGCGTGCTCATCTTCCTTGTAATGAAGATCGTAATAATCCTCGCCACCGAAATCCGGACGCTTCTCATTATTGTGCTCCGAAATAACAATCATCTTTGTCGGCGACAACAACATCGCGTTAATACTTGAAAACTCAGCATGCTCTTTAATCAACTTAACCGCAGCTTTAATGCCCGGCACCAAACCCAGCTCTTCAATCTTCTGCACAACTAAAAGGAAATATCGCTCTGAGTCAGTATTACCGACCGCTTCCTTCAAATAGCGCGGCGCAATAAATTCATCCAACGCAGCCGGAGGCGTAATAGATCCATTATGTGTAAATGAATACTTACCGAAATGGAAAGGGTGCGCATTCTCTTTATTAACCGGCAAACCAGATGTCGCCCAACGTAAATGCAAAAGCGATCCATCAGTCTTTGTCTTCTTGATAACTTCCATAAAGTCTGGACTCTTCGCAGCCGCTGTCGCTTCTTTGAAAACTTCACCGCTCTTATCAGTGATACCCCAACCATCGCAATGGATTGAAGATAGATTTACGAAATCTTGGAAATCTTTTCCAACAACAGTAGAAAAATCAGTATCAGAATCAGACACGTACCCTAAAAGACGACACATTTGCTCAATAACCCTTCCCTTTAGGTGCATTCTAGGAGTACAAAGAACCATTCGGTGACCGCCACCGAAAGGATTAGTTCTGGCTTAAGTGTTACCACTTGTGATGTTACGAAAGTTTCTTACAAATGGTCCCTCGTAATCACATGCTGGAACATACGAACAAAGGAGTTCATTCTTGAGCGCACATGATGATGACGCCAAACTCTTAGAGTCACTCGGATACAAGCAAGAGTTCACTCGTCGCTGGTCTGGTTTCTCTAACTTCGCAATCTCGTTCTCGATCATTTCAGTTCTGTCAGGATGTTTCACAACTTTCGGACAAGCTTGGAATAACGGTGGACCAATTGCTATTTCAATTGGCTGGCCAATTATTTCTATCTTTATTCTTTTAATTGCTTTCGCAATGGCGGAACTAGTTTCTGCAATGCCAACTGCTGGTGGAATTTTCTACTGGGCGTTCGCGCTAGGTAAGCCTGTGCATGGTTGGATTACCGGTTGGTTAAACCTTGTAGGTCTTGTCGCAGTTATCGCTGGCGTTGACTACGGTTTTGCAACCTTCTTCACCACAACAATGAGTTTGTTCAATGACTGGTGGAATCCAACAAACCTAACACTCGTGTTCATGGTCTTCGTGGTAACAGTTCTACTTCACATCATGATGAACATTTACGGCGCAAAAATCATTCACTTGCTCCAGAACATCAACGTTTATTGGCACGTTTTTGGTGTGGCAGCAATCCTTGCAATCTTGGTATTCCTACCTAAGAGCCACCAGTCTGCTGAATGGGTTTTCACAACTCGCAATAACAATTCTGGTTTCTCTGAGAGCATGTATTGGTTCTATGTATTGCCACTTGGCTTCTTGCTTACTCAGTACACAATTACCGGCTTCGATGCATCCGCACACGTTTCTGAAGAAACAGGTGGCGCATCTAAGGCTGCAGCTAAAGGTATGTGGCAATCAGTTGCATTCTCAGCTGTCGGTGGTTGGTTATTGCTTCTTGCATTCCTCTTCGCAGCAACAGATGTTGATGCGCTAAATAAAGCAGGTGGTTTCGCACCAGCAATCTTCGAATCAGCGCTATCTTCTGGTTGGGCACAGATTCTGATGATCATTACCTGCGTAGGTCAGTTCTTCTGCGGTATGTCTTGCGTAACTGCAGCATCACGTATGTTGTTCGCGTTCTCTCGTGACCGCGCTGTTCCAGGTCACCAGTACTGGACAAAGCTTGATGGAAATCGCAACCCATCACATGCTGCATTCGGTGTTGGTTTCTTCGCAATCATCCTGACACTGCCTGCACTTTGGGCACCAGAAGGAACAGTTGTTCCAATCGCATTCTTCGCTGTTACATCAGTGACCGTGCTTGGACTATTCCTTTCATTCATGATTCCAATTTATCTACGTTGGAAGCAGGGCGAACACTTCGCTGCAGGTTCATGGAACCTTGGCAAGCACTACAAGTGGATTAATCCAATTGCAGTTGTTGAAATTATTTTGATTTCAATTGTTCTTTGCCTACCTACAACTCCAGCTGGTGTGCCAGGAAATGAGAACTTCTCATGGATGGCAGTTCAGTACGCACCAATCGCACTTGCAGCGATCTTGATCTTTGCAATGGGTTGGTGGAAGTTAAGTGCTCACAAGTGGTTTAAAGCGCCAGAGCACCAAGCACGTTTAGTTAAGTAACCACTAACTAAACGCATTTAATTAAAGTGCTAGCGCGCTCGTCTTCCATTGCGAAGGCGGGCGCGCTGCATTAGTTTTTAGCAATAGTTTTTCAAAACTTAGAATTCTTCATATTAATTAAGGGGAAAGATCACTATGGGCAGAGTACAAGACCGCGTAGCAATCGTTACCGGTGCGGCTTCTGGAATCGGCGAAGCAAGTGCAATCCGATTAGCAGAAGAAGGCGCAATTGTTGTTTGCGCAGATATTAATTTAAATGGCGCCGACGCAGTTGCTAAGAAAATTCAAGCAATGGGTGGCAGAGCAAATGCATTTAAGATCGACATCTCAGATTCAGATCAGTGCGATGCATGTGCTGCAGATACTTTAAAGCGACACGGCTCAATTGATATCTTGGTAAATAACGCAGGCGTAAATCTGCCAGGAACATTCCACGAAGTTCCAAACGAAATCATTCAGAAGACTTTGCAGATCAACGTAGCCGGCATGATGTATCTAAGCCGTTCGGTAATTCCTCAGATGCTTAAGCAGAAGAGCGGTTCAATCGTAAATATGTCTTCGATCAACGGACTTGTTTCAGAACCTTTCTTGGCGGTTTACTCCGCATCAAAGGGCGCAGTTGTGATGCTGACTCGCGGTATCGCACTTGATTACGCAAAAACCGGAATCCGCTGCAACGCAATCTGCCCAGGTTGGGTCGATACACCTATTAACTATGCGCACGCAGATCTACTTGGTGGAATTCAAAAGGTTTACGACGGAATCTCCGCATTCCAGCCAATCGGTCGCCCAGGCGAACCACGCGAAATCGCACATTTAGTTCTCTTCTTGGCATCGGACGAGGCTTCGTTCATCACCGGATCAGTAATTTCTGCTGACGGTGGCATGTCAGCGATGTAAAGACTTTCACCCAATTCACTCTAAAAACCATTCACAAATTCGGACATTAAGGATAAGTTCTCACAATGAGCCTCAGCGTTGAGCAGTTAAAAAAAGATGTAGCAGATGGATCAATTGATACCGTCGTAGTTGTAATGACAGATATGCAAGGTCGCTTAGTCGGCAAGCGCATCTCTGGCCAATTTTTCGTAGATGAAATCATGAAGCACGGCACTGAAGGTTGTAACTACCTTCTAGCTGTCGATATCGATATGAATACTGTTGAAGGTTATGACATGTCTTCATGGGATCGCGGATATTCAGATTTCGCCATGATTCCAGATATGTCGACTCTTCGTTACGTTCCTTGGCAAGAAGGTGCGGCGATGGTTACTGCAGATGTGCAGTGGCTAGATCACACAGATGTTGTTGCTTCACCTCGCCAGATTCTTCGTCGCCAAATCAAGCGACTTGAAGAAGCGGGAATGAAAGCATTTGTCGGAACCGAACTTGAATTTATTGTTTTCAACGATACTTACGAAGAGGCTTGGAACAAGCGCTACCGCAATTTGATTCCAGCTAACCAATACAACGTTGATTATTCAATCCTTGGTGGTTCACGTATCGAGCCTCTGCTTCGCCAAATTCGTTTGGGAATGACAGCAGCGGGAATGTATGTCGAATCTGTAAAGGGCGAGTGCAACTACGGTCAGCACGAAATCGCATTTAAGTATGACGAAGCTTTAAAGACTTGCGACAACCACGTTATCTATAAGAATGGTGCAAAAGAGATTGCATCAGATATGGGTTATGCGCTTACCTTCATGGCTAAGTTCAACGAACGCGAAGGTAACTCTTCACATATTCACTGCTCATTCCGTGGCCTTGATGGATCAATGGTTCTGGCAGATGACAACGATAAGGAACATGGTTTATCTGAACTTGGTAAGCACTTCCTTGCAGGTATGCAGGCTCACCTACGCGAACTTTCATTGATGTGGGCGCCAACAATTAACTCATATAAGCGCTATCAACCAGGCTCTTTCGCACCTACAGCAATTCGCTGGGGCCGCGATAACCGCACCTGTGCGCTTCGTTTAGTTGGAAAAGGCCAATCACTTCGCGTTGAAAACCGCGTTCCTGGTGGCGATGTAAATCCTTATCTAGCTGTTGCGGGCATGATTGCTGCAGGTTTAGACGGAATTCAGAAGAAGCTTCCACTTGAACCAGCGTTCGTTGGAAATGCCTATGCATCTGATTCAGAGTTCGTGCCTCACACAATGGAGATGGCGCAGAAACTTTGGTCAGAATCTGCTTTCGTTAAAGAAGCATTTGGTGAAGAAGTTCAGAAGCATTACACCAACATGGCACAAGTTGAAATTGAAGCATATGGAAAAGCTGTCACTGACTGGGAGCTAATCCGTAACTTCGAACGTTACTAAAAAATATTTTAAGAGAAACTATTAGAAGGAAAAGATGAGTACAACTTACGATGTAATGAACCCTGCCACCGGCAAAGCTGTTAAGCAGATAAAAGAAGCATCAGTCGAAGAGACTGATGCAATTATTGCTAAAGCAGCCGAAGCATTTAAGTCTTGGAAAAATGTCACACCGTATGATCGTTCAAATCTACTTCGTGCTTTCTCAAATAAAGTTCGCGAACATCGCGAAGAGCTTGCGCAGTTAGAGATCGATAACTCAGGACATACGCGCGGTAACGCACTTTGGGAAGCAGATAACGTTGCAAATGTTTTGAATTACTACGCAGGTGTTCCAGAGCGTCTTTATGGTCGACAGATTCCAGTTGCTGGTGGCATCGACATTACTTTCAAAGAACCAATCGGCGTTGTCGGAATCATTGTTCCTTGGAACTTCCCAATGCCAATTGCAGGTTGGGGTTTCTCTGCCGCGCTTGCAACAGGTAACACCGTTGTTTTAAAGCCAGCAGAGTTAACACCGCTAACTGCGATTCGTTTAGGCGAATTAGCGCTAGAAGCTGGCATTCCAGAGGGCGTTCTAAACATCATCCCTGGCAAGGGCAGCGTGGTTGGAAATCGCTTTGTAACCAATCCTTTGGTTCGCAAAGTTTCATTTACCGGTTCTACTGCAGTTGGTAAATCAATTATGGCTGGCGCAGCAGATCAAGTTAAGCGCGTAACTCTCGAACTTGGTGGCAAGAGCGCAAATATTATTTTCGCTGATTCAGATATCGAAGCAGCGGCAAATGCAGCACCAGGTGGAGTCTTTGATAACGCAGGTCAAGATTGCTGTGCACGCACACGTATCTTGGTGGAGAAGAAGGCTTTCGATAAGTTCATGGAACATTTCGAGAAGGCGGTTAAGGCATTCCGTTGCGAAGATCCAAATCTTGATTCAGCTGGAATGGGTCCCTTAATTTCAAAGAAGCAGATGGATGTTGTCACTTCTTATATCGATGATTCAGTTGCATTCCAAGGTTCAATGAATCCTTCTGGTGATGGTTTCTGGGTTCCACCAACTGTATTGCTTCCAAAAGATACAAAGGCGAAGGCATGGCAAGAAGAGATCTTCGGACCTGTTGTTGCAGTTCTTCCATTTGAAGATGAAGCAGATGCAATTGAAAAGGCAAATGATTCAATCTACGGATTATCTGGCTCTATCTATACAAGTAATTTAGGTAAAGCGATTCGCGTATCTCGCGCAGTAGAAACCGGAAATCTCTCTGTTAATTCACATTCATCTGTTCGCTACTGGACACCATTTGGTGGCTTTAAGCAATCAGGTTTAGGTCGTGCACTTGGTCCAGATTCTTTAGATATGTACACAGAGACTAAGAACGTTTTCTTCAACCAAGAGATGTAAACAATCGCTTTAAATAAAAAAAGGACTTGGTTACCCAAGTCCTTTTTTTATGCTTAAAAGCTAGCGTGCGCTTAGCGCCAACGCAGAGTTAAACGCTTCGACAACTTCTTCCTTGCTCCATGGTGTTGGAGCTTGGGTAATAAAGAAGTCTTTTAGTGCGATATCAGCTAATTCATCGATATCTTTAGATTCAAAGCCAAGGCTTGAAAGCACAGGGAACTGAAGTTCCTTAAGGATCTGTGCAACTTTCTTAATTACACGTGAACCATCCTTGGTGCCATCCTGCGGAAGTCCCATCGCATCAGCAATACGTTCCATCTTCTCTGGAACCACGCGTGCTTCGCGAGTAAGTGTTTCAACTAGAACTAAACCAATTGTTAAACCGTGTGGCACATGCTTTAAGCCACCGATTGCTTGGCCAAGTGAATGCTCAGCGGTGCAATCAGAGATGTTCATAGTTAAACCAGCCATCATCGAACCTGCAGCCATATTTGCGCGAGCAACCTTGTCGTTGCCATCTTTAAACGCAGCAACAAGAGCTGGTGTCATCATGCGAACAGCTTCGTAACCAATCGCATCTCCAATTGGTGTTGAGCATTTAGCAATGATTCCGGCAATTGCTTGTGCAAGCGCATCGATTCCAGTATTTGCAGTCATTGATGGTGGCATTGAATAAGTAAGAACAGGATCTACAAGTGCAACTTGTGCACGTAGATTTCCATTTGCGATACCTGCTTTACGTCCTGCTTCAGGATCAGAGATAACTGAACCACCTGAAACTTCAGAACCGGTACCTGCAGATGTTGGAAGTGCAATCAGAGGAATTGTTGGGTTTGGATAAACCGGCGCCTTTGATTGGAATTCGCGGAATGTGCAATTTAATTGTGCGCAAAGACGTGCAGCTTTTGCAGTATCAATAACTGATCCGCCACCAAGTGCGATAACTGAATCGCAACCAGCTGCTTTAAGCGCTGAAATCGCATCTTCAACCATCTGAATTGTTGGTTCGCCAGCTGGCTTTTCAAAGATTGTTACATCGCAAGCAGCTTTGACTTTAGTAATCAGCGCTGCAGCAGCCGGATTAAATCTCTCAATACCTTCATCAACCATCAAGAAAGGTTTCTTGCTCTCAACTTCCTTAATTACATCTGGAAGTGTTTCAGCAATTCCGTCGCCGAAGCGGACCTTTACAGGAAGGTGATTATTAAATGCATGCATGTTTTCCATGCAGCAAAGATACCTTTATACGGGCTTTATTTCACTTGTGGCGATGTGGTCTAAGAAGTAATCCACCAGTGCTTGCGCTCTTTGATTGGCGCCAGCCTCTTCGGATTTAGTTTGTCGACGGAGAATTTCAACGTTCAAACCTTCGTTTTCAATCTCTTCAGGACCACCATCCATCTCTAGCCAGCAATCTAAAACATCTAAATCAATTTCTGGGTGGAATTGCAGACCTAAGGTACGTCCCATAACGAATGCTTGTGATGCGATCGGGGTACGTGCGAGTTCGATTGCGCCAGGTGGAACTTGGAAACGATCCCAGTGATATTGAAACCATGGACCGCTCGAAATGATTTCTGGGAAATCTGACATCACAGTATGCCAACCGATTTCACTGCGCGGTGCACGTGCAACAGAACCACCAAGTGCACGCGCCATTAATTGTCCGCCAAAACAAACGCCAAAGATTGGTTGGCCGGTGTTATGCGCTTCTGTAATTAGTTCTAACTCTGGAAGTAACCAATTGCCAATTCGATCATCTTCCCAAACGCCCCACGGAGAACCCATCGGAACAATTACGTCGTACTCAGAAAAATTTGGCCACTCAACGTGCACATTTGGTGTTTCGAAGTTATGTTCTTCAACAACGGGAAAGCGCACCACTTCATATCCACGATTTTCAAATGCTCTCCATAGTGGACCACTTAAGGTCACATGGTCGTGTTCAATGAATATTGCGCGTTTCACGTCCGCAATATTAAGGCAGGTTTACACGGCCACCCTTCATCTTCCAGATGAAGTACTTCTCGAATGCCAACTTAGCTAAGTGGTTCTGAGGGCCAGGAATCAACATGCCAGCTTTACGAGGAGGAAGCATCTTGTCAGCCAGAATCAATACGCCGTTATTACCTGCATCCATGATGCAGACTGCCGGAATATCGCCAAATGCCTTCTCATGATCAGGCTTTTCGCCCTTAATTTGTGCGGCAATATTTTTAGCTGCGGTATGCGCCATCTGCTCAGTTGGAAAGCCAGTCTTAGGAATTCCAACTGGTGTTGGAGTTGTCCAAGGTGCTTTTACTGCAGCAGCTAAACCAACTGCATAAATGTGATCCCACTTATTTGATTGATAGGTAGGGCGAACTTCAACGAAAGCTTGTGCATTTGTTAAACCAGGTGTCTTTAATAGAAAGTCCTGTCCAACAAATGGAGGGATTGTCATATTGAATTTAAAATCCCACTTCTGGCCATCTTTAGCAACAATACGACCATCATCGACGTAATCCATTTCAACGTTTGTCGCGAAATCAATCTTCTCTTTCTTGAGGAACATCTTAAGAAGTGGTTCGCCACCTTTTAATCCGCCGATACCAAAGTGACCCAAGAATGGTTCAGAAGTCACATATGTCATCTTTACATCTTTTTTAATTCCAGCCTTCTTTAACTGGTAGCTGGTGTTAAATAGAAATTCATATGCAGCGCCAAAGCAACTTGCAGATTGAGTAGCAGCGATAACTACATCGCCAGGATTCTCTAAGAATTTCTTCCAATCTTCACCGGTTTCGATTGCATCTTGCAGAGTAGTAATTGTTGAAGAGTTCTCTTTCAAACCTTGAACATGTTCTGGCTTATTGCGAGTACCAGTAGCGATTACCAAATAATCGAATGGAAGAGAGGTGCCGTTCTCAAGATCTACGGTATTTGTCTCTGGATGAATCTCTTTCGCAGCGCTCTGAATAAAATCAACGCCACCATTTTCAAATGTAGGACCTACTTTGAAAGTAACATCATCAGTGTCGCGGCTGCCAAATGGTAACCAAATTAATGAAGGGTTAAATAAGAAATAATCTCTATCGCTTACGACCTTTACATCTACGTCGTTTCCAAGATCTTTCTTTAATGAAAGGGCTGCGGTAAGACCGCCGAAGTTGGCCCCTAGTACAACTACTTTCTTTGCCATTTTTCTCTCCAGTTTTGTGGGCAGCTCAACTTTGAGCACATTTGAAATATACCCCTAGGGGTATGCTATGCTCAAGCCAGAAAGCAGGGGGTGGCACTTATGGCAAAGGCTTCTACATCACATGTGCTCAGCGATAAAGAGCAGGTTGATGCGATTGCAAAGCGCATTAAGCGTGCACAGGGGCAGTTAGGCGCGATCGCCAGAATGCTGGAAGAAGGTCGCAATTGCGATGAGATCGTGATTCAAATGTCGGCTGTAAGTAAAGCGGTACATACCGCAGCTTTTACGCTGATCAGTTCTAGTCTTCAAGAATGCATGTTAGATAACAAGAAGAATTCCGAAGAGACTATGAAGAAGCTACAGAAGTTATTTTTAACATTAGCTTAAATTTATAAACCAGAAACAAGAAAGAGGATAGAAATATGTGCAGTGCAGTACGTTGCGATTCATGTGGCAAAGCAACCTGGTCAGGTTGCGGACAGCATATTGAAGAAGCTTTAGCTGGATTTTCAGAAGACCAGCTCTGCAAGTGCGGTAACTAATGAAGAAAGTTATTGCATTCGCAATCGCACCGATGCTTCTCCTATTGGCGGCGTGTGGCGGATCGACAGCCAAGGTAAATAACTTGGATGCAGACGCTTTTGCTTCAGATATCAACAATGCAGGTGTTGTAATTGTTGATGTCCGTAGCGCCGGAGAATTTGCAACAGGTCATATCCAGAATGCAATCAACATCGATGTCGAATCAGCAAACTTTGATACCAAGATTGCAAAGTTAGATAAGACTGTTGAATACGCGGTCTACTGCCATAGTGGACGTCGTTCTGCAATTGCTGCAGAGAAGTTGAGCAAAGCTGGCTTTGAGAAGATCACCAATTTAAGCGGTGGCGTTATCTCATGGCAGGCTGCCGGATACCCATTGGTACTTGCTTAGTTTTAAATAGGGAGTAGTGAAATGCGCGTTGTAATTATTGGTGGAGTAGCAGGCGGAATGTCTGCAGCTACACGTCTGCGTCGATTAGATGAATCTGCAGAGATCATTGTTTTAGAGCGTTCTGGACATGTTTCCTACGCTAACTGCGGCCTTCCATATTATGTTGGCGGAGTTATTGCAGAGGAAGATAAGTTGTATCTGCAGACACCAACTTCTTTACATAAGCGCTTCCGTTTAGATGTACGCGTAAACCATGAAGTCACTGAGATTTCAGCTGATAAGAAGGTGGTTATCGCACGCGATTTAATTAGCGGCACTGAAGCGGAAATTAGTTATGACAAGTTAATCCTGAGCCCAGGTGCAACACCAGTTGTGCCACCAATTCCTGGCATCGAACGCGCGTTAACTCTTCGAACCGTTGAAGATGTGCTCCGTATTTATGATGCAGTTGATACCAAACCAAAGAGTGCTGTAGTAATCGGAGGCGGTTTTATCGGCGTCGAAATGGCGGAGAACTTAATTCATAAAGGCATTAAGACATCGCTAATCGAAGCGCTGCCACAGGTATTAGGTCCGTTAGATCCAGAGATGGCAGAAATAGTTCATAAAGAGATGCGTAAACACGGCGTTGAGCTACACCTTGCCAATTCTGTTAAAGAAATTACCGATACCGAAGTGCTGCTTGCAGATGGCACCAAAGTTGCCGCAGAAGTTGTAATCGCTGCAATCGGCGTCAAACCAGACACCCATCTGGCAAAGATTGCTGGCGTAAAGATTGGTCCAAAGAACGGCATCGCCGTTAATGAATTTAATCAGAGTAGCAATCCAGATATCTATGCAATTGGTGATGCGGCTGAAAAGAGCGATGCGCTAGATGGCGAAAGCACTTTAATTCCGCTTGCTAACCTAGCTAATCGCCACGGACGTATTACTGCTGATCACATTGCAGGAAAGAAGATCCGCGAAGTAGCATCTATTGGTACTGCAATCGTTA